>DATIBX010000511.1:0-7967 GCA_035457105.1 Pyrinomonadaceae bacterium | reverse complement strand
TGGGCGTTGCCTATTCCGACCTCGGCGAAGTGGCGCGGGCAATTGAATATCACGAGCAGGCCATGTCAATCGCTCGCGAGATCGGAGACAAGCGCAGTCAAAGTACCGCGTTAGGGAATTTGGGCGTGGCGTTCTCTGACCTGGGAGAGACGCGACGCGCAATCACTTACTATGAGGAGCAGTTGGCCCTGGTGCGCGACATCGGCGAGCGTAGCGCCGAAGCCGTTACGCTCGGTAATCTCGGACTGGGTTACGCTGCCCTGGGTGAGGTAGCGCGGGCCATTGAATACCACGAACAACATCGCCAGATCGCAATTGAACTCGGCAACCGGCGCAGCGAAGGAGCCGCGCTTAGTGGCTTGGGAAACGCCTACATGGCTCAGGGCGAAACGAAGCAGGCGATCAGTTTCTACGAACAGCGCATCGCCATCGCGCGCGAGATGGGAGATCGACGCGCCGAGGGAATTGTGCTTGGCAACCTCGGCCTGGCCCAGGCCCAGTTGGGAGATTGGCAGCGCACAATTTCTATCTATGAGCGCCAACTTGAGATTGTGCGAAAAAGCGGCGACCGCCGTAGCGAAAGTAATGCCCTAGGCAACCTTGGCATAACCTACCGGAACATGGGCCAGGCGCAGCGCTCTCTTGAATTCTACGAACAACAGCTTGCTATCGTCCTTGAAACTGGTGACCGGCGCGCCCAGGGCACCGTCCTTTTCAACATGAGTCTGGCCCTGGATCAACTTCACAAACGCGATGAGGCCATCCTTCATGCTGAAGACGCTCTGAAGATCTTGGCACCGATCGAAAGCCCGTATACCGGAATGGTGCGAGCGCAAATCGAGGAGTGGCGCGGGCAGCAATAGGAACCCGGTCAATGAACTTGCGAAGCTTAAGCAAGACTTCGAAGAAAAATACTGTCACCTCTACGCTCCGATCTTCGAGTTCAGGGTATGAATGCTTAATAAGGCGTGGAAAAGAGACTTTCTTGGTTTCCTTGACAACATCTCCCGCATGAAGTCAACCGCTTCAAGCGGTTAACGACGCAGCCGGACACGAGTAGCCAAACTCAAAAAGAGAATGCTTACAATAGGTTCATGAGAGAGGAAGGCAAGACCTGCGTGGGATTCTTGGAGACCGTTGCTGAAGAGGTTTCTGCCAGCAAGCGTGTGAATGATGGGGCCGGCCATTCGGCTAGAGTATTCCTTAGTTATGCACGAGAAGATTCTGCTGCGGCGCTCAAGCTGTACAGGAATTAACGGCTAAGGGACTTGACGTTTGGATGGATACCGAGTCGTTGCTGCCTGGTCAAATTGGAAGACTCCCATCAGACGCGAAATAAGAAGGACTCGCTATTTTATTGCGGTCTACAGGGAATTCCGTGAGCAAGAAGGGGTACGTCCAAAAGGAGCTACATACTTGAGGAATACCCGCGCTCCTCAGTGTTCTTAATCCCGGCAAGATTGGACGATTGCACACCCTCGGATGACAGGATTCGTGACTTGCATGGGGTAAATTTCTTCGAAGACTGGGAGGTCGGGATTGATCGGATCCTCAAAACGATTGTTGACTCCGCACCCTAGCTTCTATGGACTGGCCCGCCTTCTTTCACTGAAAACGCTGGGCCATCTCTTAAACGCGCAACGTCTTTAGACTTCGTTTGTCTGTCTCTCGATTCCTTTCCAACGCTTCAACCTCACTGCGCAGAAAACGAATCGACAGCACCATAAGAAACACCACTCCAAAGATCGCGATCACGGTCAGTATCTGATCGGGATGCCTGAAATTCTTAGCAATGTGTGAACATCGCGGAGTCCGTTTGATAATAATCATAAACCTGAAAGCACTGCCTTCAGAGCTGCGTTAGCAGCTCTTGTTGACTCTTAAGCCGCAGCGAGGAAGGCGGTCAAGGGCGGAGCGAACTGTTTTGTAGTTCGCGGAGTTCATCGGAGCGCAGCGGAGACCCTTTACGGCCTCCGCAGCGGAGGCTCCCGTATCGCTCTTTTACTTGGATTGGTAGAGGGTAGGGGAGCGAGTTATTGAATTAGCTGACTCCACGATTGATTGGAAGTTCAACATCGACACTGTGAGTGCCACGTCGACTGACGTTTGGAAGGGGATTAGCGGTAGGAAAAGATCGCAGTGCTTTTAAGGAAATCAAATTGTTAGTTCGAGTTCATCATTAATGATTTGTTCGACAGGAATTTCTACGAGGTGGGAATAGGCGAGCAGGATGGCGAGCGGCGGTTCGTTCTTGTCGAGTTCGTACTTGGAAATAGTCGTATGGTCGATCAGAGCTTGAACACCGAGTTGTCTGACCAACTCTCCTTGAGACACTCCTAAGCTGCGTCGGATTTGCAGGAGCTTCTTTGCAAGATGTTTCGGACGGGGTCGCGAGTGTCCCATAGTTTTTAGCTTTCGGTGAAAGAGGTTGATCTTTGCGAATGACTGGAGCGTCTACTAGGCGGCAGGCCAAGAAGAATTCAGTTCAATTATTCGCTGGTCGGATTACGGGCAGTCGAGAATTTGCGGATTGTGTAGCTCGTCTGCGAACTCTGTGATAAAGGCCTCCGCTTGCTCTTTATCCTTGAATATGAACGCCGAGTTGAAGTCAGTAGAGAACAGCTTCGGAACGCCTGATATGTAACCGTGAAATGTCACTATGATTACGCCTGTCTCCGTTTCTCCACCTGCTGCATGAATCCGGCGTAGTCGTTCCATCATTGCCTGATTGATCGCCTCGGCATAGAGTTCGTCCGCATTGGGTATGTGACCGACTTCTAAAAGGTGGACGTTGGTGCCAAGAATCGCGAGCAAAGCTAGTCCCGCTCCATCGGTCCCTATTTCGGCATCTTCTGGCACATCCATTAACCAATCGAGTAGTTCATGTTTAGTCGTTGGCATTAGTTGCCTCTCTTTCTTCTTGCGCAGAACAAATCGCGGTCCAACTCACTTCAGCCGTCAACTGAATATCAGTAGCTAAAGTTGCAGTTGGCCCGCGACTCTTTTTCCCCCAGCTCCTATTTGGCTTTGGCTTTTTCGATTAACGCTATCTCTTTAGTGAGCACGTCGCGAAACCGCGTGAGAATGGCAATGAGCAAATTGATTTTGGCTAGGGATCGGCGACGCTCGCGCTTAGTGCCCAAAAAGAATTCAATCTGGACTCTGCGTCGGCAATCGGCAATCGTAAGCATGTTGTGACCCCACCTGTATTCGCCCTCGTTGGAGGATTCAACCTCAGCGAAGATGTGCGACGTATAGCCGGTTGAGACAGGCGAGAGGAATGAACGCTTGCGAAGAGAGAAAACATTTTTCATGTTAGCAACCTCGGAGGAAATGATTACTTGAACCTCCGCGTCTCCGGGCAAACCGATTTGTATGTCAGTCGATTGAGAGACAGGGAGGCTGGATACGCCAAGAACGCGGCGTGTGAATTATCTGGTCCAATGCGGTAGCTTTGTCTTTATGGACCAGGACCCACGTAATCCTTTTTGTTGATGGTGATTCCAACCGAGTAGCCGACAGCTACTTCCTCTCCAGGTGCGGGAGTTTGGTCAATAATCAATCCGGGTTGAACGGCTGGATCGTAACGTGTCGCCAATAGTCGAATATACAAGTTAGCGGCATGAAGCTTCCTTGCGGCGTCTTCATAGGTCAGTCCTTTTACGACCGGCACCTTGGTTTGAGCTGGTCTAGACCGGCGCTCACGTTGAACATCAAGACTCAGCGCCAGAAGCGCAATTGCCGGTATAACGACATACACAACCAGCGCCAGCGTCACAAGAACTCCGATCAGTAGCTTGTGTTTGCCTCGAACGGTATAACCGACGAGGACGCCAAGTAAGAATCTCATTACGGTGGTTCCTTTGGAGATTTCCTAGTGAATCACCGACTCGTTATCCGCTCCTTTTTTATTATTGGTTGTGTTGAAGAGAGTGTTGGTTGAAAGGAGAGTTGAATGGACCAGTGGATGAATCGGAGGAAGGCTAGGCTAAGGACTGGCAAGTGTGAATGAATCAAAAGGCGCAGACCAAATTCAGGCCATCGCAATTTCGGACGCAACTGTAAGCCTATTAGATGCCAAGTTTGCAGGTGAGCGTTCTTTTACTGAGCCAAGCGGGCAGCCTTATAAAATGGCACTTTCAGTGAGGTGGAACCAAAATGTACCCCTATTTTTACCCCTCAGTCAACATAGGTAGAAAGCCATTGTGGCAACTGAATAGAAATGTCTTCTGCGTAATCGAATCTAGTCCACACCGTTGCACTTGAGAATTAGCCCGCCATAATCGCGCACGATGAGCAAGTCGATCAGAACAATCTATCGAAACGGACAAATCGAATTGCCACCCGAGGTACAACTGCCGGACAACACCTACGTGGCGGTTATTCTTCCGGACGACCTTCCTGAAGATGCCGCACCTGATCCAGCTTTTAGCATTCCCGATCTGGCCCAGGATATCGGACCCGAGGATCTCTCCCGCAACTTGGAGCATTACCTTTACAGCCATCCAAAACAATGAACACGTCGTCCACGAATCTCGTCTATGTGGATGCTTTGGCTGGATCGCGTTAATCAATCGATGAGACGCCTACCCACTCAAGCCGTGCGGATTTACAGACAACTGCTTCAAGAGCGGTGTCAATTCATACCGCATCAGTTGTCCTTTTGGAGGTTGGAAACTGGTTGTCACCCGCTCCTTTGTGCGGATTAATGATCAACCTTCTGCACCAGGCTGCGCGTTGACAAGAAGGTTAGAGCACTAAGAAAGAAGAACGGCGGAAGAATTCCGGCGATCGTCGGCAACGGCGGCGAAGAGAGTGCTAGAGAACCTCGTGTTGTTATGACGTCACGAGCATGTGCCCCATGAACTTGAGAGCCTTGTCCTTGAAACCGCAATCAGGCGGCCACAGGTGGGTTTGAGGGAGAGCGGTTCTTACGCTTTCTTCAAGTCAATCGCCGAGATGCCTTCAACTGCAAGCCCATACTCAGCTTGTTCCAACAAGACTTTCCTAAGCGGACGGACATCATAGCGCCTCTTACTTACTTCCACCGGATCGAATCTCGAAGGTGAACGACTAAAGCAAGGCGACGGTCACGTGATTCTCTGATCCAACTCTTGACAATGTTTTCAGTTGTGCGTGATCCGCTTGTCCTCAACGAAGAAACGTCCGCGACTTGTAGCACTGCTCTAGAGTCTTTCTTCACTATTTTTATACGAGTGTTCATAACATTGATGCTAACGTTCGAGCAGGTGGACCTCTTTCGCCCCTGAAGAGATCCACCCGCTTCAAGCACAACCCCCTGCTTAGTCGTGCTACTTGAAAATATCGACCTTGCTTGTCACGCAATGCTTGTACCTAACTGACAACAGAACAATTGACGTTGGTGTCTACTGGAAAATCAGATCTCTCTCAGATGTCGATTGGAGTGGGGAGATAGTGACGATGAGACGTTATGACGACACTGCGTCAAGTCGTGTTAATCACCGTTCAGATCCAGCAGCGAGCAATCGCGCCTTTTACAAGGCGACTCTGTCACCGGATGTGGCAGCTTTCTTGCTAATGGTTTGTACGAATCGGAGGAGGTGAACGCGATGAATTCCCGAATAAGAATCCTGAAGGGGGAACCAAACCGGCGAAACAAAAGAGGCGGCTACGAATGATCGAGCGACAGTGCTGGTGCCCAATGCTGAGACGGTAGCGCACGTCAAGAACTGCATCGATGAATTTCAAGCTCCGCGGCACGCAAGAACGTCGAGTCACGCTGCCGCTGCCGACACAGCATAAAGGCGCGAACGACTATTCCAGGGCGAAATGTCAATGACACTCAAACAATTTCTGCACAAACCAAAACTGGTAATCCCGATCGCGGTGGTGGCAGTGCTAATCATTATTGGCCTGATAGCTATCGTCGGTAAGTCAAACGATGCCGTTAAGGCAGCCCCACGACCACTCGATGTTGAAGTAGTGCAGGTCAAACAGGATGACGTGCCTCTTTATAGTGAGTGGATCGGAACCACTGAAGGAATCGTTAACGCCAATATCAAAGGTCAGGTAACGGGCTATCTGCTGCGGCAGGACTACAAAGAAGGGTCCTTCGTAAAGAAGGGCGAGCTTTTGTTTGAGATTGATCCTCGCCCTTTTCAGGCGCTGTTAGATCAGGCGAACGGTCAGCTCGCACAGTTTGAGGGTCAACTTGAGCAAGCCAATTCTCAATTGGTCCAGGCGGAAGCTCAAGTTGCTGAGGCGAATAGTCAACTGCTGCTAGCACAAGCGCAGCTCGCACAGGCTGAGGCTAACCAGGTAAAAACGCAGCTTGACGTTAATAAGTATGCGCCGCTCGCAGAACAGAAAGCGGTAACACAACAAGATCTCGACAACGCCGTTCAAGCAAACGTTGTTGCCAAGGCGCAAGTCGAAGCATCTAAAGCTGGCGTAGAAACGGCGCACGCTCAACTTCGCTACGCGAACGCACAAATCGGCAGCGCAAAAGCCGCAACCAAGACAGCCAACGGCCAAGTCGAAAACGCCCAGGCAGCGGTCAAAACCGCTCAACTCAATCTTGGGTTCACTCGCATCGTCTCGCCGATCGACGGAATCGCAGGGCTGGCACAAACACAGGTAGGAGATCTGGTACAGCCTAACAACCCGAACAGCCCGTTGCTCACAACTGTCTCGACTGTCGATCCAATCAAAGTTTATTTCACGATCAGTGAACAGCAGTATCTGGTGTTTACGAAAGAGAACCTAATTCAAGCAAGACAAGGAGCAAGTGTCGCGCAGATCGAATTGGAGTTGATACTCGCAGACGGCACGACTTATCCGCATAAAGGTAGTTTCTACTACGCTGACCGTCAGGTTGATCAAAAGACTGGCGCGATTCGGATTGCAGGACTGTTTCCGAACCCAGGAAACATTTTACGTCCCGGACAATACGGCCGCGTGCGCGCTGTCACGGCAACAAAGAACAGCGCCCTGCTGGTTCCACAACGCGCCGTCATTCAATTGCAGGGTGGATATCAAGTCGCGGTAGTGGGAAACGACAACAAGATCGACATTCGCATGATCAAACTGGGCGATCACAGCGGACCAATGTCGATTGTCGATGAGGGACTGAAGCCTGGTGAGACGGTGGTTGTTGAGGGAATTCAGCGACTAAGGCCGGGAGTCGTTGTCAATCCGAAGCCTTACACCAAAAAAGATTGAACCGAAAACCATGATCTCCAAACTCTTCATCAATAGACCGGTTGTCGCGATGGTAATCGCCATTGTGACAGTGATCGTTGGATTAGTTGCTATGGCCGGATTGCCTGTGGCCCAGTTTCCCGACATCGTGCCACCGCAAATTATCGTCAGCACGACGTACACCGGCGCCGATGCGCAAACAATCGAGCAATCAGTCGCCACGCCACTGGAGCAACAGATGAGCGGCGTGGACGACTTGC
This sequence comes from Pyrinomonadaceae bacterium, assembly GCA_035457105.1. Lineage (GTDB taxonomy): Bacteria > Acidobacteriota > Blastocatellia > Pyrinomonadales > Pyrinomonadaceae > PSRF01. The sequence goes on along the minus strand of DATIBX010000511.1, from coordinate 525 downwards.
TCTACATGCAATCAACGAATGCTAACGACGGCACAATGACGTTGACGGTTACTTTCGACGTCGACACGAATCCAAACATCGATGAGGTCAATGTTCAGAATCGTGTAGCCCAGGCCCAACCGAACCTACCGGCTGAGGTCAATCAGTTTGGATTGAGCATGCGCAAGTCAACAGGCATACCGACCTTAATCTTTGCTCTCTATTCGCCACAGCAAACACACGACTCACTTTTCCTGGCAAACTACGCAAACATCAATGCTTGGTCTATCAAGTCGGATGTGAAATTTGCAAAAGCCCAGCAGGAGTTCGCCATCGTTCAGTATCAACAGACGATTCAAAATGCGTTCAAAGAAGTGTCAGATGGCCTCATTCAGTATCAGAAGGTTCGAGAAATAAGAGCTGAACGGGAGTTGCTGGTCACCAAACTGCGAGAAAGATCGCGGCTGGCCCATCTAAGATACGAAGGTGGCGTGGATACGCTTCTGAATGCTCTCGATTCAGACCGCGAGTTATTTGACGCTGAGC
>DATIBX010000510.1:0-3869 GCA_035457105.1 Pyrinomonadaceae bacterium | reverse complement strand
ATTCGATTTTGTTAGCATTCAGCCGAGTGGCGCATCGCTGTACCGCGTCAACCGCTTTACGTACGAGTTTCAGCCGGAAATTCCCGAACCCACGACAATACTTCTCTTCGGGAGTGGTCTGATCGGTATGGGCGTCAGGTTAATCTCACGCAGAAGGTCGCTGCGATAGCAGTGGCATTGACCTCTGCATCTGCCAAACCACCAATGACTCCGGTCTTCGTGCTATCCTTCGTTTTGCGAAGAAAATGCCGATAACAAAGATCACTCGAAGACGTCTCATCGTCTTCCTGGCTGTCGTTCTGTTGGCTCTGAGCCTTCCCATTACCAACCTTGGACAGTCAAAGTTTGTCACGAGACGAGGCAAAGAGCTTATCTCGCCCGATGGCAAACCTCTACTCTTGAAAGGCATCAATCTGGGCAACTGGCTGCTACCTGAGGGCTACATGTTCAAGTTCAAGACGGCCAGTTCTCCACGGTTGATTCACTCCTTCGTGAATGAACTCATCGGTGAAGACGAGGCGCGTCGATTCTGGAGAGCTTTTCGGGAAAACTACATAACAAGGGAAGACATCAGGTTCATCAAACAATCAGGTTTCAACTCTGTTCGCGTGCCCTTTAGTTATCGGCTTTTTGTCTCAGGAGGTGAACAGCAAAAGCTGGAAGGTCCGGGTTACGAACTTTTGGACCAAGTTGTCAACTGGTGCAAGCAGGAAGATCTCTCTGTAGTCCTGGACATGCATGGCGCGCCCGGCGGACAGACCGGAGATAACATAGATGACAGTTGGGGCTATCCGTTTCTCTTTGAAAGCGCCGAGAGTCAGCAGTTAACGGTCGATATCTGGCGAAAGATCGCTGCGCGTTACAGCAACGAGCCAACGGTCATGGGTTACGACCTGCTAAACGAGCCGATCGCTCACTACTTCGACACTGCATCCCTCAACCCAAAGCTCGAGCCGCTCTATCGCAAAATCGTCGCCGGCATACGCGAGGTCGACAAAAACCATCTGGTCTTTCTTGGCGGCGCGCAGTGGAACGGCAACTTCGAAGTCTTTGGACCGCCGTTCGACGATAGGGTTGCCTACACCTTTCACAAATACTGGATGAAGGTGGACCAAGGCGCTATTCAGCAATACCTTGATTTTCGCGACAAACACAATGTGCCTGTTTGGATGGGAGAGTCGGGCGAAAACACTGACGAGTGGATCGCGTCCTTTAGAACGTTGCTGGAACAGCACCACATCGGTTGGTACTTCTGGCCGTACAAGAAGCTCGACGCGACTTCGTGTGTCGCATCGATAAATCCACCTCCGGATTGGGCAGCGATTGTAGCTTTTGCAAACGGCCCGCGTACCACGTTCGAAGAGGTAAGGAAGAACCGGCCCCCTAAGGAGAAGGCACAAAAGGCACTGAGCGATTATCTTGAGCGCATAAAATTCTCGAACTGCCGGATCAATACCGGATACCTAAAAGCGCTCGGGTTGAAGGTCGCTACAAACCCAGCCAGTCAGAATTGAATGCACAATAGACTCACTGACTGAAGTCAGGACAACGATTGTGTCACCGGTGTCCCTTTCAAATCTGAGTTGTTGAAGTATTCCGCTCTTAGTCCCGATTCTCCATTAGTCTGAGAGGTCGTGAAATTGGTCGTCATAGGTTCCAGACCAATCGGACATCGTTGCGCTCACTCCCTGGCTCCCAGCGCCGGATTCCAGGTGGCGGCCAGTCCTACACCTGCGGCAAAGGAAGTCGCTGGTCCAAAGTTGCGGACGCCGATCGGCCCATCGGCCATTTTTAGTCTCGGCAAATTGAGACGAGGAATGTCGCGAATGAAAAAGCCGTCGACGCCTCCGAGCAGATCAATCTTTTCTTCCAGCGTCATTTGGCTCAGGATCGAGTCGATCCGGTGCTCGATCTCGGCGGACGACCGAATGGAAGGCGTGGGCGCCTGCGCCGATGAAGACAACGTAGCGGAGAGGATCAAGGCAACGATCGAGCAAAGTCTTCGCATTATGGTTTCCTTTGGTCTAATAGTCACTTCATCATGTGATTTCATTCGGCTAAGATCTCGCTTTCGCTTCGGCCGGAATTCTTTTACTCTTGACGCGCAATCGTGCACTTCGAAGTTTTATCAGCAGGCAACCGTCTCTGCATGGAATCGCTTTGATGAACACACCCAGATCGGACGCATTCGTTTTCTTCGGCGCCACCGGCGACTTAGCTTATAAAAAGATCTTTCCAGCACTGCAAGCGCTGATCAAGCGCGGCAATCTTAACGTTCCGATCATCGGAGTAGCGCGCGCAGGCTGGACTTTGGCCCAACTGCAAGCGCGAGCCCGCGAGAGTTTGGAACAATCCGGCGATCTCGATCCTGACGCATTTGCGAAACTTTCCAGCCTGCTGAATTACATCGATGGCGACTACCAGGATCCCGCAACCTTCCAACGTCTGAGACAGATGCTAAACGGCGCCAACCTCCCGCTTCACTACCTGGCGATCCCACCAAGCATGTTTGGCTCGGTCGTGCAAGGGTTGGACCATGCTAGCTGCGCAAACAATGCGAGAGTGGTGGTGGAGAAACCGTTTGGTCGTGACTTCGCATCAGCCCAGGCACTGAACAACGTCCTTCATGAGGTCTTCCCCGAATCATCGATATTTCGCATCGATCATTATCTTGGCAAAGAAGCCGTACAGAACCTTTTGTACTTCCGCTTTGCCAACGCCTTTCTGGAACCAATCTGGAATCGCAACTTCGTGGACAACGTACAGATCACGCAGGCAGAAAACTTTGGCGTACAAGGTCGCGGCGCATTTTACGAGGAAGTGGGCGCAATCCGTGATGTGGTCCAAAACCATCTCTTGCAAGTGATTGCATTGTTGGCGATGGATGCGCCGGCTGGACGTCACCACGATGCATTGCGCAGCGAAAAAGTTCAGTTATTCAATGCGATGCGGCCGCTCAATCCAAACGATGTAATACGCGGCCAGTTCCGCGGCTACCGCTCCGAAAAGGGTGTGGCTACAGACTCACGGGTCGAGACGTTCGCGGCTGTCCGTCTTTACATTGACACATGGCGTTGGGCCGACGTGCCCTTTTACATCAGGGCCGGGAAGTGCCTGCCGGTAACTACCACCGAGGTGGTGGTGACACTGAAACGTCCGCCGATCGAGCTATTCGATGAGATCGAAGTCTCTGAGAGAAACTATTTCCGGTTCCAGTTGAGTCCGGAAGTAATAATCTCGGCCGGCACGCAGGTAAAGCAGCCAGGTGATGAAATGTGTGGCGAAACAGTCGAGCTGGTTGCGCGCCACACGAGTGGGCGCGAACAATCACCTTACGAGCGACTGCTGGGAGACGCGCTACGCGGCGACAACTCGCTATTTACAACCGACGCCAGTGTGGAAGCTGCCTGGCGCGTGGTAGACCCGATTCTCGACCATTCTGGTTCCTTAGTAGAATACGAATGTGGCACTTGGCCAACCGCAGCCGATTCGCTGGTCGCGGGTGAATCGGGCTGGCACGAAATGACGACCGCCGACCTTTAACATTTAGTTTGTACTGAAGATTGCTCGCCGGGGTGTGTTACCGGCAAATATTCCTAACTAACAATAACCTGAATGCGGCCCGCTGATTGGCGTGTACATGGCGCTCACGTTCCTTGGGTCGGATCAGTCAGCAAGTTCTTTTAGCAAAGCTGATTTTATACGGAACCGGATAAGACAAGAGGCAAAAGCACAAGATCAATCAGCGGGGGCAAGCCACCCTTCCTGACTTGTTCTATTTTTCGTGTCTCAGTTCTTCTAAGATTTTTCAGCTTACAAACATAGGGTGGTTCAGGACGCCAAGTACATGATAAACAGATGACAGAATG
>DATIBX010000509.1:0-4180 GCA_035457105.1 Pyrinomonadaceae bacterium | reverse complement strand
GTTTGCCCGAAGCGATGGGTGGACGAACGATGGTCGTCGATGAAGACTGTCCGATTTGCAAGATGATGGGTGATGAAGCAGAAGCAGGCCTCGGTGTGTTCTTCTGGCATCTTGATGGATGCAACATGGAACAGGACTTTGCGTTTTCAACTCACCTAACCAAGGAGGAGTGGGAAACAGAACAACTCATGTATGAAAGCATCGCTAAAGAATGTAAAGAGAAAATGGCACCAAGGGAACGAGCGGAACTCATTGAAGACGAGTTTCCATTCGATTCGGTTCAAGCAATGGAGTTTGTACCCTGGCGACAGTTTGAGGAAGAACCACCAGAAGCGTGACCCCAACAGTGAAACGTGTCGGGGAATGCGATTTGGTTAAGCTAGACTCCAATTTTCTTTTTGTCGATGACGAACTTGATGTTGGCAAATTCGCATTCCTCTGCTTTATGAAGCAGGCGGTACAACGATTCGAATCTGACAGTTTTCATTGCGTCGAGTTAGACAGCCGGAAGATTCGAGAAGTTCCCCAAAATACGCACTGTCGTTACGTCTTCTGAAGAAGACACAACCGCACCAGTCATAACCGACAAGCTCTCCACGAAACCCTCGTAATCTGGTAGATTCTCTTCGTTAGTTTTTGCTTTTAAGACAATGAATCCCGCTACTCGATCATTCCTGCGCGCTGCTGCGGAAGGAGACGCCAACCTGATCCGAGCGCTCCTGGCTCAAGGAACAGACGTAAACAGCAAGAACGCGGCCGGTCAAACAGCTTTGATGCTCGCCTCTGCCTTCGGACATACGCCCGTCGTTAAGGTTCTGATAGCTGCCGGAGCTGAACGTGATGTCCAGGATGATCTCGGATTTACTGCGCTTGATTGGTCGATTAACTACACATCGGTTGGTGAGCTCATCGCGGCACCCTTAGTTGACACAGCAGCACCAGTAGAGACTTCAGCGTCACCTGTTGCCGCGGCAGAACCTCCTCAACCAGCAACGGAACAACCCGCAATTTCGCCGCAACGAGCCGAGAAGGTTGAGCAGAATAGAAGAGGATTGGGAGGATTGGCCGGGGCGATCCTGCGAGACAAGGCGATCATGGTGACCAATGATTCACCTCCCACAGAAGTTGTGAAAGCCAGCACTGCAGAGGAGTTCAGAGCTGATCCGCTTGCCGCATCGCCCGCACCAACGCTTAATCCTTCGAAGCAGATAATATTCTCAGAACCTGAACCTGTGCCGGATCCTACACCGGTTCCTCAGGAAATCATTGCGCCTCTCGAACGCCGGCCAGATACCGTCGAGCGACCAGCTGAAGAGTTGCCGTCAATCCCTTCAATTTTTAAACCACGGCGGAGGATCCTGAGTCCGCTACCTGAGGACGACATTCCTGACCTCCCGCCAACCTATGAAAGCAAAGTTGACGCAGCCCCCACCACAACAGACGACGATACAATATCAGGGAGGACCGAAACGGACGATACGGCTGCACCGGGAACTCGCTCACTTTCGACTGCTCGAATACTGGAAGTTGATGAAAAAGATCGGCAACGACAAGTTCCGAAGAAAGTAAGAGTCGACGTCCCGTCATTTGAGTCAATCCACCACTCCACGCCCCGTCCCATCTTGTGGCTGTTGATAATCCTATTCGTAGGGATCGGAGCGTTTGGTGGATATAAATTGAGTAATTATGTTTTCGAAAGGCAGAGCAGTCAGACGCCGAAGGAAACAAATTCCCCGCAATCTCAACCTTTGGCAGCTCCGATAAAGCTGGGGCCCGTTGTTGGCGGAAAACTGGCCGGCACCGAGCTTCTGATTCCGGACGCCGCTTATCCACCTTCGGGAAAGATTCCCTATGGAAGCGTGACAGTAAGTGTTAGGGTCGATCAAAGAGGAAGAGTCACCTCTGCACAAGCGACAGAGGGCGATAAGACACTTCAGGGTGCAGCAGAGGAGGCCGCTCGGCGAGCTGCTTTTTCACCAGAAAAGCTTCAGGACAAAGGCAGATCTGTTCTAGGTACAATCACTTACAACTTTCTTGCCCCGTCAGCCGAGCCCGAAAACACTCAACCGGCACCATCGTCAGCCGACCCGGCAACGACAGCAACTATTCCTGCTGAAACTTCGAGCGCTCCCAAAGTTGGCGGCCCACTAGCTGGCACAGAACTTAAAATTCCCACGCCTGAGTATCCCGAGGATGTCCGACGAGATGGAATTAAAGGAACAGTCACTCTTGTCGTCCGGGTAAATTATGACGGGAAGGTAATTTCGTGGCGGACCCTTGAAGGTGAGCAACGCTTACGAGCTCCTGCGATCCGAGCGGCGCGTCAGGCCACGTTTTCTCCTGAAAAACTTAACGGAGGGGATGTAGTCGGCACAATTACTTACACTTTCCCACCGTAATCCCTAATTATCGAACTGAGACAGATTGCTTTTTATGCTGACTTCAAAGCCGGAGCAACGCCCCGGAATCAAAGACATCGCTAACTTTTACGCTAACCGACCCCTCAGCGAAGAATCTCACAAAAAAAATTCTTGACACCTTATCTACCAATGATTTAAATACTGTTTGTCCTTGTTGTTCTTACGAGGACTCCATTCCCGAACATCTTCTCCTGGAAGAAAATCGTAAAAACTGAGGTGCCTAAATGTCTCTTCCTCTTATCTCCGGACTGCGATCTAACGACTTAGCCATCGATCTCGGAACAGCTAACACGCTCGTTTACGCGAAAGGACGCGGCGTTGTCGTCAGCGAACCATCCATTGTCGCCATTAATAAGGTGACCAATAACGTCGAAGCGGTTGGCAAAGAGGCCAAGGAAATGCTTGGTAGAACGCCGGGAAACATCGTTGCTATCCGACCAATGCGCGATGGCGTGATCGCAAATTTTGAAGTAACAGAGAAGATGCTGCAGCACTTTATTCGAAAAGCTCATAACGGGAGAACGTGGGTAAGTCCACGAGTAGTAATCGGGATTCCAAGCGAGATTACACAGGTTGAACGCCGCGCGGTCGAAGACTCCGCCTATCGTGCAAAAGCTTCTGAAGTGTACCTAGTCGAAGAAGCTGTCGCCGCAGCAATCGGAGCGGGACTGCCGATTACGGAGCCTCACGGGAATATCGTGGTCGACATCGGCGGAGGGACAACTGATATCGCCGTCATCAGTTTAGGTGGGATTGTTTATTCGCGTGCTGTTCGCACGGCCGGTGATGCGATGGACAATGCGATCGCCGAATTTGTTAAGCGCCGATACAACTTGCTTATTGGCGAGCGGACCGCTGAAGAGATCAAAATCAATCTGGGCAGTGCGTTCCCATTTGACGAACCACTCTCAATGGAGGTTCGCGGTAGAAATCTCCTGGAGGGCATCCCCAGAACAATCACGGTCAGTGACGATGAAGTGCGCGAAGCGCTCGACTCAAGTGTGAAACTGATTGTAGATGCAGTGCGCGTAGCGCTTGAACGCACGCCACCCGAGCTCTCTTCAGACATCATCGACCGCGGTATTGTTCTAACCGGTGGTGGTGCGCTCTTACGGAATCTCGACAAGAGACTGTCAGCAGAAACCGGATTGCCAGTCTCGATCGCCGATGAACCGTTGACTTCAGTTGTGCTCGGTGCCGGCAAAATGCTTTCCGACTTTGCATTGCTGAAACGAGTGAAGTGGGAAAACAAATTACAGTTCTAGTTTGCAGTTAGTACACCGGAGGCCGTCGTCTTTCGAATATTTGCTGAAGCTCCTTAGTAATCTCGTTTGCAAATTCGCGACGGCCACCATTAAGTCTAATTTCCACTGTTGAGTTGTACCCAGTCTTTGCGCATAGGGTCCAGGTTAACGGCGGTCTTCCCGTACCAAAACCATGTTCGACTCCTACGAAGAACAACAACGAGCTGAACTTATCATCATGATGCTCGCGAAGCTGTACGTTGTGCTCGAACTCTCGCCTGATCCGTGCCCGGTATGTCGTAAGACGTTGACTCATGATAGCGAGTGTCCAATCACACTCGCGTGGTCATTGCTGAACGCGGAACAACAGAACACTGCGCGAACTACAATTCGGACTCTGGCTTTGAGTATTGGAGTAGATGAGTCGTTAGCGGATCCATTAACGCACTGAGTAGACCTTGGAGTGCGGTGGCCCGGCAACGCTCTGTAATATCAGAAACAGAAACGTCGATATAA
>DATIBX010000508.1:0-20493 GCA_035457105.1 Pyrinomonadaceae bacterium | reverse complement strand
AACCCCTGGATCCGGCATCATTGAATAAAAAACTCCCGAGGCGCACAGTACACCGGTCCAGTACCAATGGTAACTCACGTTCACGGCGCGGTAGGGGTCGGAGATGAGTCAGAGTAGAAATTTGGACGGGCCAAAAAAGTTCAGCCAGTTGGACCACTGGCAGTTCTGTCGCCCTTTCAGGGTTGGGACCGTTGCCGCACTCCATTCCAGTGGTTCCGCACTCCGCTGCGCTACCTGCTCCACCACTGGCTACCTTCTCGTTGCGCCTGCGGCGCAATCGACAGCCATCAAACCGCTTTTTTGACAGGTCCAGCCTGCAAACGATCTGGAGTCGTTTTTTGTTTCATTTGTTGTGAGGGTAGGTCTTACTTCGAGGTACTGCTCTTATCGATTCGACTTCAATCAACACCCTGGTGTGATGATGCCCGGTGTGGGCATGGAATAATGTCCCGTGAACTTCGACTCGCTTTCCTAGCAACGGTTCCACCGGATTGGCTTTGAAATCAAAGACAACTAAAGTGAGTTTCTTAACTCCGAGTTCGGTTTTATTAATCGGATCCGTTGAGCCGATAACGTCAATAGGAGTATCAAGAATCAGAATGTATTGATCTTCTTTGCTGTCTGTTGCTGGATCTTCGCCATAGTTGGGTGGCGCATAGAACGTTCTGGACACCACCTTCCCAACTAAAGTCGCGCGGTCCGGCTCATACGTGAGAGATTTGGACTTACTTTGTGCTGAACAAAGACTGGTGTGCGCAGTGGAACACAAAATGCTCAGAGTTAGCACAGCGAGGATCCTTCTGACGACTCTGTAACACACCGGTTTTGAGAATTGATTTCTTACGGTTTCTGCCAGGGTCGGCCTCCCGCTCGACTGTTCTGCACGCGATCTTGCGAGCGACAAGGTTGATCCAAATCAGTCAGCATGGACGCCATAATCACAGCCAAACTCTTTGTAAACGCAATTTCCTCAGTACGGCGCAGATTCGCTCGTTCACCCTGGTCCAATCCTGAAGCTAGAGCCTCGACGAATGAGACCGCGCTGATATAGGTATTAAATTTGTCTTTCCTAAACGCGATGGCGTCGTTATATCCCCACACATAAGCCTCGTCACCCAGACCAGGTACGGCTTTGGCTTTTTGGTCGCGGCCAAATTGTTTAATTGATGCAGTCGCCTCTGCGGCAGACACATGTTCCAGAATAGAGACCTTTACTCTACAGGTGTCAGATACAAACATAACTACCAGGACAGTTTCGTTTGATGTCGTTGGCTCAAGCCGCTCAATCTTCCACCTCGGCATACTATCGCCTTGTGAACACTCTATTGCTTTCGCCACCTTGGTAAGACCAGGAGACAGGCTTCCCGAACTACCGTTCGACCAACCAAGGCTCACCATCAAGGCTATGATTGATATTTTGGTTGCGCTCATATCATGATAATCCTTGTGATCGACAGTCAGAACACAAGGAGTGACGCTCAATTAGAGATAACCCTAATTCTATCTCTCTGCGTTTCTCGGCGATCCTCCGCGTCACTCTGCGATGCGACCGAATGAAAACCTCATTGGGCCGATTCAGCGAGTCGCAGAGTAACGCAGAGAATCGCGCCGAGATACGCAGAGATCGCACCCAACACGGAGTGGTATTCACAAATGCTAACTGCTCAGACCCGAATGCCCAGCGTTACAGTCAATCCCTTAGCGATCGAGTGTGGCCCATTTATTCTGAATTGAGTCAATTGGCCTTTCCTCAATTTCAACATCTACGGTCAACGAACTCGGGCCCAAACGGTCAACGTAGATCTCGATCCGTCCGACAAATCCATCTTGAGCATATTCAACAGAAAACCTTCTACCAACTCTATGCCGCCTGGTTCCTATCTTCGCATTCTGGTTCTCGAGCTCTTCTAGAGTCTTGTGCAGGAGCCAGGCGAGGAAATCCGCCACATCGAATAGCTCACCGGCTGTCCTATTTAAGCTGAATTCGTAACTGCTCGACTTAGATTTTTCAACAAGTTTGCTTTCGCGTTCAGGAGTCTCTTCCTCGATACTGAATTCGGTTCCACCTCCACCTAAATCAAACTCTATACCTTTGTAGCTGCCAGTAATGACAAGTTGGCCAGCATCGTAGGTGGAGTAGAAAGTGCTTGATGTTGACACGGGCCTTCCTCCATCGTGGTACGGACGCTTCTACTAAAGCTCTTCTTTGGATACGTTGAGGTTGACCCGCAGTTCCAATCAAATTTGACGAGTGAGATCTCTTCAGTTCGCATCTGAGCATTAGCGCAAGGACCAACTATCAATAATCCGAACACGATTAAGCGAAGGGGTTTCATAAATCTTAATTCCATGTTGGAATCGGGAGAATGAGGCAGCGCAACGTTGTTTCTATTGATCCGATTCTCTCTATGGAAACGCATCACCTTACTGCTGCGCCTACAAGTCTGTACCACAACGCAATAGAGCCTCTTGCGATGTGAAAACTTCTCATTCTCCCCATGCTTCAGCTTGGGGCTAGGAGATAGCAATCAGCAGGAGGCAACCGTTTCAACGGTTTATCTTGAACTCAAAAAAAATCGCGGGCCTAAATTTCGCAAACCGTTAAAACGGTTGCCGAGATTCGGCTGGAGCGCGCTAAACCCCAAGCTGAAGCTTGGGGAGAATGAGATATCGAGCACGAATGGTCTTGGGGATATCGAAACCATGAAATGAAACCGTGATGGGGCTTCGTTAGTGTTGATTCGTGTACTTTCGTGGATCGTTTCTTTGAAGCTTCAAACTCACTGCGCAGTATTTCGAGATAGTTATCCACCACAGAGTCACAGAGAGCACAAAGGTTGCACGGAGCAAGCCAAACTAGGACACTTAACTCTTATGTCGTAATTCTTTGATCGTGTTGCGAATCTTGTCTGCGTCGGACACGTTAGGTTCGAGCGTCAGATACTTATCCAATTCATCCGCCGCCGCGCGATACTGTTTGTTACGCCAGTAAATTCCACCTAAATACCGGTGGGCGAGCGCTGTCTTGTCGCCCCCGCCTTTTATTACTCTTAGGAATTCTGTCTGCGCTGCGTCAATCTCTTGCTGACCCATCAATGCCAGACCCAGGTAGTAACTGGCAGTCGATGAGTCGGCGTTGTGTTTCTTCAGCGCGACTCGCAACTCAGACTCGGCCGCGTCGAACTTCTTTTCGTTCAAAAGCGCGATGCCATAGTTCAAGCGTAATTTGAAGTCATCAGGATTGGTCTTCAGTCCGTCTCTCAAGGTCTCAACTGCCTGAGTTCCCTGACCTGTCTTTGCATATTGCGCAGCCAACTCACTGAAGGCGAGAGCAAACTTCGGCGCCTGAGCAATAGCGGCCTTTAACTGCGCAATCGCTTTCACGTGATCGCCGGTACGCGCACTTTCGATTGCCTGTTGATAGAGGTCTCGCGCCGGTCCGGGAACATTTACAAAAGCTTCGCTCGAAACGGCAGACGTACTTGAGCGTTTTGGTTTGAGGTAAATCTGGACATGGTAAACGAACGGCACTGCATACTGGCCCGGGTTGCCTTGCGCTGGTACTGGACCAGAAGTTCCAATCTCAACAGTGTCAGTCGCTCGTTCAAATGTTTCACCACCATCGACGATCACCGTATAAAGATCCGGTCTGAGGTGGGTAAAGCGGAAATTACCATCCTGGTCGGCCACGCCGGTGATCTCCGGAGAGCTCAAACTTTGCAATTTGACCATAGGTCGCGTGCTGGACTTATCACCGGGTGGATAAAAGATGTGGCCCTGTATCTGTTCATTGCCAATCATTCCCGAATTGATCTCGGTGGTTTTCTGCGCTCTTGCCGCGGTGCAAGCAAAGAGGAGAACAAGAGACGTTGCCACACTCGATAGAATACAGTTTGAAATAAACGTTCTGGATAATTCCAAAAGCATCTCGAACCTCCTAACTACTGAGGCGGAATTTTACCACCGAAGCAGCACACTCAATTGTCTGACATGCTTTATCAGCTTGTTGTGCAGTCATCCATATTACCGCTCGCGATAAGCAGCACATGGAGAGTCATCGAGGCGAGCGATAATTCCAAGGGCAAACCTGTATCCCAGATAAACGCTCATCGGATTCACCTTCGACGATTGATCCCTAAAAGTGTGAAGAATTGTAGGCCACTGATTCGTTAGGCCATGGATGGTCACAGCGGGGATCTTCCTTGTCATAAAAGGGAGTGAGTCGGCCTCTGCTCCCTGGACGGTGGCGTGCGCAAACTGCAGGTTCATTTCCTTTGCTAAGTCCAACGTAAACTGTTCGAGTTTTTTGCTAGACAAATTGTCAGCGACCTGCGGCGGCGCTAATCCGAGACTGTCAATATTGACCATGGCGCAATACTCCGATACTTGGTCCTCGGTCATGGCCTTCACCATTGCGCTCGAGCCAACTAATCCGCCCTCCTCTTTTCCAAAGGCGACGAAAACTAAAGTCTTCTTCAACGCGACATCCTTTATCGAATGGTAAAGGTGTGCCAGGACGACAATCCCGGTCCAATTGTCCACTGCGCCGCATCCGTCCGCAACTTTATCGTAATGAGCTCCGACGATAATTGTTTCGGCTGATTGTCCTCGTTTTGTGACAACCAGGTTCTCGACAGTTTTATAGTGATCGATAGAGATTTCAGCAGATGGCGCGCCCGCCTGTTCAAAGAGAGTTCGTACCGCTGTCAGCCGTTCTCGGTTCTCACAGGGAACTTTGACAAAGCCAGCTTTAATCTGTTCAGGGGTGGAGACACGAATGACAGGATCCTGAGCTTGACCCGCAGCTGTCAGAACGAAGAGCAATGCGAGCAAGAACAACGGCTTCAGTTTCATGATCGATTCATCCGAACTAAAAGACTCTTGTGCGAAGATCATTCACCTCGCTCAAAGATGGTGGTCAGGTTCAACTCGAAAGCCGGGAACGCGACCGCTTGAAACCATTCTTCAAGGCGTTTGCATCCGGGCAAGTAATCGGGCAGCTTGCTAACTAATGACTCCCAACCCTCCATCTCTTCATGGATCTCAAGAGCGCAGCCATCCTTCAGCTCAAGCTCGAGACAGATTTGATCGACGGTATATAGATCGCGTTTGAAGGCCTTGACTGAGACAACCTTATTCCATTGCACCGACGAACTGTCTTTCTCATTCTCCATCGTCAACCATGAGACGTTCATCTGATTCTCATCATGCGAAATCTTATAAACAGTATTGCGCCTGCCTTCCAGGTAAGACTTGAAACGTTGACGCACTCGATTTAGATATCTTCCTATTGCACCAAGCATTTTTCAGCTCTCAGAAGGCAAAGATTGCTCGCTGTTTCGTGCTATTTCGTGGATTGCTTTTTCTCGGAGCGTCACCGGGGCGATCCACGCGTCACACGAAACACTTACGGACCAAGCTGAGTGCATCATCAATACATTTCCGTCGCATCTCGCGGCAGCGCCCGCACGTGTTTCAAATGAGCACTAACATTCGCTTCATCGTCGCCCGGGTAATAAAACCCAAAATGTTGGGCCACCGAGTTGGCGGTTGTTCCAAAAAGCTCGCACATAGTCTGCAGTGAATCCCAGGTACTCTCGTAACTCGCACCAGCATAAGTCTGCTCAAGCATGGACCATAAATCTGGCTCAAGATACTTCTGTAGATACTTTCCAAATTTGCCAGGGCTTTGTTTCCAGTCGGTCCGCACGCCGATATACCAGGTAAGCATTTTCATTAACTCCTCCCGAATGACCTGGTCCAGCAGGTGCTTAGCATAGACGATCTCGACTCTCCATAATCCCTTCGCCACATAAGGGCATACCCACCAAAATTCGTTACAGCAATCGGAGAAGGCTTTTGCAGTTGGCGGTACCGGCAGAAAGTCTCGCTCGCTGGGAGCGGGAAATGGTTCGAGCACCTGGTCCTTATCCAACAGCATAATACTCAGACTCTCCCGCTCGAACTCGTTCAGCCTGGCCGCGGGAAACAAAGTAAGATCGATTCGATTACCGTCAGCAAACTGCATCAGGTACGCAAATCGACCATCATTTCGCGCGGGCGACTCACCCATCGCATCGGGCATTTGCAGGATCATCAGTTCGCCGAAGCGGTTTATCCAGGAATGATCCTGCTTGAAGGAATCGACATCGGTGACGAAGTAAACAATATCAAAATCCTGAAAGATGTCTCGGCGCGCGTTGGGATTCGCACGTGAGCCACTCATGATGACAGCACGGATGCGCTCGTCCTGCTCGGCAGTAGCGACAATGAGATTGAGCATCTCCTTTTCGGTGCGCACACACGATACCTCTCAACTGCGGACGATGCTAATATTTCGTGTTGGTTGGTGTTATTTAGTGGATCGTTTTTCTCGGAGCGTCATCAGGCGATCCACGAAGTTACACGAACTAATACGAACAAGAAGCTGCTTTTAACCCAAGCCTTAAGACTGTCGCTCACCATGATCTATCGGTTGATATCACATCTGACAACACGCAGATATCAGCCGTAGTTGGACCAAAAAGTAATACCAGCGGACAATCCAAAGAGCCATCCGCAAAATATTCAATCTTCATCAAGTCTCAGTTCCAATCCAAACTTTCCCAAACGGTTAGTCGTCACATCTCTATTTCGAGGTGGTGCGCTGTTTCGATAACTCAGTTCGAAAGGCTTGCTCCTTTTCGGTCACAAACTTCTCGTATCCATCCCTGTCGACAAAGGCCGTCGCCAGGCCACCCTTAAAACGCGAGTACTTCCCTTCCATGTCGAAGTAATTGCCATGCGCTCCCAGAAAGATGTCGCACGACAGTGATTTCAATACCCGAAAAGTCTTTTCAAAGTCCTCGGCAATGTGAGGATACTGCGCATTGTCAACGAGCTTGTAACCTGGGTTTACGTTTGGACTTCCCACTATCACCACCTTGTAACTCTTTGAGCCTTCGTTAACTTTCATGGTCCAGGTGGTGCAACCTTTGGTATGACCCGGCGTCAGATGTGCAACAAGAACCGTCTCTCCGATTTTCACTTCGTCGCCATCGTGCAATATGCGATCGACTTTTGTTGGCTTGTAAAGCATTTCCGGATCGTTCCCATACTGGAAATCACTCTTGCCGCCGGATTCAACGACCGGGACATCAGCGTCCATCACCATGTACTTCGCGCCCGTCAACTCCTTTATTAGAGCGCTACCGGCATCATGGTCCCAATGCGCATGACTGATTAAAAGAATCTTAATGTCCTTGAACTTGAATCCCAGCGATTCGACACTCGCGCGAATCAGCGGGACGTTTGCTTCGAGATCGCTGTTAATAAGAATGTGACCCTGCGGAGTAGTGATTAGATAATTCGCCAGGCCTTTGCTTCCCACATAGTAGAGATTGGATGCGATGCGAAATGCAGGGAAAGGTTCAGTCCAGTCGTTCTGGACAGCCGGCTGGTTAGTCAGGAAAGCACAACTGGACCACAGGACTAGAACCACACTTAATAGACTGCGTTTGAACGATATCATGACAATACGTTGTAGTGGCGGCACTCCGTGGCCGCCCCACTTGACTAATCAGAAGAAGGTAGCCAGGGCTGGAACCCCTGGATCTTGACGGCACTTTCTGCGATTTGAAGCTCTGCCGCACCTTCGGGGTTTGTCGGGAGAAAACTTGGTCCAGGGGTTTCGCACTCTGCTACGCTATGTGCTTCACCCGTGGTTACCTTCTTAACCGCACCTCCGGTGCTTTCTGTGACCTTCACCAACCAATTGAACCTGAGATGGCTGAACGCATTTTCACCACACGTGGTTACGAATGGATTGCACACGCAGCCAAACCTCATTGGACATCGTGTTACGCCAAACACCACCGAGTAGATGGTTGAATTTGGGATCTTTCCTTGCAAGCTCCTCGACCCGATCGATGAACTCCGTCCCGCGTTTTGCAAGCAGGTCTTCGAGCGGACCAGCCGCCAGCACAGCAACAACCTTATCAGGGAGATCTCGTGGATAGGCAGTCCGCACAAAGTCCCATAGAAAGTCTCCATCGCTATCGATTGGAGAGAGCATTACATGGTAGATCGCCCATTGGTTCTGCTCGCGCTCAACGGAACCTGCCTCTGCACTTTGAGCAGCAATCCAAGCGTCAACAATTTTAGACAATTCAACTTCTTCCATAACAAGGCGACACCATCAAGCCGGCGCATCTTAGTTGAGAACCCACTTAGTCAAACTCAGCACGCTTTAAATCCGATATTTCAGTCGTTGCAACAAAGCGTACACTCACTCGATGATTCTGGAGTGATGTTGTAATTCCACTTTGTAAGGAGGCCGAAAGCCTGTCGTCAGGTCGTACTTTGGATTTGGTCCAAGGTCGACGGTCTCGAAACCAAAACTTAGCTGTACTGTACGCTCTCTTGTGCTTCCTGCCAGCGAAGAGAATTTCCATTTAGCCGCTGCCTCTTCACAAATTTTCTTCAATAGTGGATGACCCGAAATTGATTTGGCAGTCACCACCTCGCCCGCGGCGTTTACCTTCACATCAATGATAACTTCTCCATGCGCACCTGCCGCCAGGGCTATCGGCGGAAAAGTTTCCGGAGCAACAGCGAGAACGACAGCGGGCGCTTCATTAATGGACTGACCATTGGTAGCGAAAGCTACGCATCCAACCAAAACAATGAAAACTCCAAAGATGAGAACACCATTTTTCAAAATAGAGCACCCCCTGTCTCAAAGAAGGCTATATCAAACGACGTTTCAAGCTCGAACCAGCTTGAATCCGACAAACCGAACACGGGTCGTAAGTCAAAAAGCACATCCTCCACTGCTGCGAAAGACAATGCTGTCGCACATTCTCAGATGAGGCATCACCATCCAGCTCGGTGACATGCCGGCAAAGTGGAATGAGTCTTACTTAAAAACTTCAATCGTAATGTCGTTTTATCTAAAGCTAGCAGTCACAAAGCTACCGCAGCTTTATTTTTTCGCTTTTTTACAATCAAGCGGAACAAAGACATCCTTGCAACTAAAGGCAAACACATATCCGACTTGATCTCGCTGGTCTGGCAAATCAAGCACATTAGTTTGAATTTCGGCAACAAACCATCGCTTAGATAAATCTGCATTGCTCTCTTTTGGGATGAGGAAAGATAAATCGTGAAGGAAATATTCTTCCTTCGGACTCATCACCAAATTCAATAACAACGGTAAACCGGCACCCTCCATTTTCCACTTTCCCTCCGAATCTACTTCCGCAGCAAGACCCAACTTAAGTTGATTGACACTTCTGCGTCCCTGATATGGACAATGCTCGCTCACGTAGATCGTCGCCTTAGTTACGTTGACCTCAATCGATTCTGCGTTGACCACAAAGGTACCTTCAAGTTCCGTCTGGACTCCGTTGCCGGTGCCGCGGGATGAAACGTGAAATGGTTGGGGTCCACTGGCGACTCTTGGTTGACTATGGCCCAGTGAAGTGCCTACCAGGAAGGCTGCTAGTAAAAGGACCAATTTGTATTTCATTACTACTCCTCTCAGCGCTCGCGAAATGAAGGTTCTTGCTGCTGAGGCTCAGCGTTACCTCCGGTATACAACTCCCCTTCGTCCCCTTTCACGTTTGCCTCAAGTTGACGATCGATTGCAATCATCTTATCAATCATTGCCGGCTCGAGATTCTTGGTGAAGTTCTAACTAGCCTCTATAACGTCTCACAGCTTCCTCGTATTTCTCTTTGGTTAAGCCATGATATCTAAGATTATTTTTGCAGGGCTGGTCATCAGGAGCCGCTGCTGCGCCTAACATCTCTTGAACATCCGCTAATCGTTCGCCCGTTTGCCGACCATCAGACAAAAACTTTTGCGCGTACCGGCGCACGTTTTCTGTGGGAGCGAAAGCGCCTGACTTCTCCGCAACAAACCTCGCTTCAGTAAGTCTCACTAGCCCACTCTCGAGTTCCTCGAGACTAAAAATCGAAAAGTTGATTTCATCTCCGGCGGCGATGATTTCCTCAAGGGTCGCCGGGCCTCGTTGACTTGCCAACGAGATCGCGAGCATTAGCCATGCATCAGACCAATTAAAGAGTAGTTTTTCGCTATTCATTCGGACCTCATGCTCACTCTGGAAAATGGTTCAGCGGCTCACCCACCCTATAACCTTAGCAGCAGTGACCCGAGGTAGTGAACTATTTTCGCCTGCAACCCTCGGAGTGCGCCGGTTTGGCGGCGCTTCCCTCTTGATCTCAAGTAGCTGTGTACCAAACCGCCGCCAGGCCGGCGCACTCCAAGGGCCTTTTGCTTAGTCGACTGCAATCATTTGCTGGAGCGTTTAAAAAAACTCGACTGCGAATCGAAGCACTAACGCTCATGCTTCTCATGCCACCATAGATTGAGATTTGGGAACCACACACCCCCGGTAATTCGGCGGACCCCATATTGGGTATCACGTGGTCTTGGTCCAATTCCCGGGCATCAAATATCTTCCAATAATTTCGACGACTTCATAACTCCGGCCTAGCTCGCGCGCGGCGTCAGTAATCAAAATCTCGGCATCTTCGATCGAGTAAGCTGTCACGCCAAAACCAAGACGTTCCTTCGTCTTGAGCTAATACGACGTAAAATCATATTTCGGAGCCCTCAACAAATGTAACATGGTCAACCAGTAGAACAATCAGCGTCTGCAACGGTTAATCCTCAGTCGTACGGGCTAATAATCATTAGCACCGGCGAGCGCCACCTAACAACGGCTTGTACCTGACACCTCATTACAAACTTGCTTAGGATGGTAGCCACGGAAGCGCTGGGCAGATAGACTTAGAAACCGCGCAGAACGTAATGCTTTCAGTGTTGATTGCTTGCCCCATAGCGTATGACCCTAAGATTCACGGTAGTGCTCCTAATTCTTGTATGCGTTGGTGTCCTGGGAATGGCTAGCACCATTACTGGGTTCGCGATCGTTGAAGCAGTGAACACAAAGTTACAGCCTGGTGACCAACTCAATCCAATTGGATGGTCGCTACCAAAAACGCTCAGGCTGCACAACCAATATCGTAGCCTTTACCCGGAGGGAAGGCTTTTATGGCGACAAGGTGTCTTAACGTCCGCCATGCTCTTTTGCCTCCTCCTGGCCGGTGGAGTTCTCGGTTTTCCTATTCTTCCCATAGCATTCTTCGGGGGAATCGGTGCTTTGCTTCTTTGGTTTGTGTATTTCAAACATTAAACGAGGCGAGTTAAGCAAACTCTTGTTTGAGTGGCGCTATTTCACAGCTTGAAAAGCCCACCCCTTGAAGGAAGTTCCTTAATCTAAGCGGTTCACTCTTTGTGGAACTAAGCTCTTGACGCCGCGTGCGATTAACGGGGTCGCTTATGCAAACTAACGTTAAAGCAGTCTGTGTTCGTGTCGTTGCTTTCCTTATCTCTCTAGTGCTCGGATTGGGGTTGAGCCTCACTAGTTATACTTATGTTCATCGACAGGGAGTGTTTACAGAGTCTGCATTCATGGGCCATTCGTTCCGCATGAAAGTTGTTTATGCATTAGGCGTGGACGTGAATGCTGCGGGATGTGAAGGTCGCTATTGCTACAATGCTATGTGGGGTGCTGCTTACGGCGGTTATGACGATGAGATCGAGTTTCTTCTGAAACGTGGCGCCGATCCAAATGCAACGTCGGCTAGACTCTGGTTGACGCCCTTAATGGTGGCGGCCTACAAAGGTCATGAATCAACTGTTCGCCTCTTGCTCGCGAACGGCAGTAATCCAAACGCAACAATAGATGGTGAGACAGCGTTGTCATTTGCCAGGCAGAAGCGGCATTCTCAAATCATTGAGATTCTCAGGGCCGCTGGCGCACGAGAGGAGACATACTAATCGTGCCGCGTACTTCTGATACCAGCACCGAGAACTGCTGAGGCAAGGTTCGGCGGAACGGAATCTGCTCGTTAGTGTCTAATTGTAAGTATGAAAAAAGTCTTTCTTGTTGCGGCTGCCCTTCTAATTTCTCTTCTTGGAGCTTGTAATAGTGATCTGCAAACGACCTTGAAACTTGGGAGGTTGGCTGCCATTCCTGCATCCGCGTCCGAACTAAAACTTGACGGCACAAGCAATCTGTTTTCGTCTACTTACTTCATTAGATTCCGAGCTACTGCTAAAGATATAGATGATTTCGTCCGAAACTCGCCTGGTTTACGCGGCGTGACACCCACAAGGTTTGATGCGAACCACCAGCTCTTACCATTCACTAATGATGATGAAATGAGGAGTACCGAGCATGAATATTTCGGTGTAGATAAGCGGTATCCGTGGTTTAATCCTGTAATTAAGAAGCGCGGAAGAAAATACGAGATCCCACAAGATCACGACGCGAACTACGGCGAGGTCATCATTGATGATGAGCTGAATGTCGTCTATATAACCGTCTCTCACAGCTAGCAGCTTCAAGCTCGCACTGAGTAAGCCAAGTTAGGACACTAGAGTTGTGATGCAGAAGCGATACCGCCTACTGTTGACCATTACACTGGGCCTTTGTTGTCTTGGATCTTCGCCCGCAACCAGTGAAGTCCCTTTGCGTGTCGGAATCTTTGTAGGTGTTGACAGCATCACGCTCTCAACAAATGGAAGCAAGTTTGGTCTATACAACTATCGACCACCGGTGGAGCATCCAGTTAAGGTTTCGCGGCGACAACTGCTCAACTTAACAAACAGCCTTTTATCTAAGGGGTTCGCGGATGATGCGACCGTAGGTTATCCGCGTGACGTGGACATACCTCCGCAAACTTATGAAATTCGTATCAAGTGGTCCAAGCAAGAGATTGTACGTCGTTGGTATCATTCCGGAGGCCATCAAGTGCCGGAAAAATATCTGCAAGTATTGGATGAATTGCCGGAGAAACTGAAGCAGCCGATACTGCAGAAGTTCATTGAGCAGAATCGGTCCATAGCCTCGAGCGCCGCAGAAGCGCTTGCTGCGGAAGTGCGATAGCTTGTTTTAGCAATAGTCTATTCCATGCGAGCAACGTTTGGATGCTCCCAGAACAATTTGCAGGATCGATGGCCCAATCCACGAAACCAACTGCTTATGAAGATGCTGTACTGGCGATCCTGGCCAGGGAGTTTTCGCTTACCGAGATCAAAGAGACCGAGGCAAAGATTAAGCGGAAACTAAGAGAGAAAAAGATCGGCAAGTATGACGAGCAACGGGTCAACCAATTGCGACTCTTAAAGGACGCGGTCCAAACAGAAATCAGTAAATACCGCCAGTCTGAATATTCTTCGAAAATAGCTGGCGAGTTTGCCAGTATGAAAGATTTTGACACGCCGCGGATGACGGAGGATTTCGCCGCAGCATTTCCGGAAGTACCGAAGCAATCGATACGCGAGTTCGTTGAATATTTCATCTACCTTCATTACATCAGATGAGGGGAGTGATAGGTACAGATACGGCCGATGGCAAACTCCAATTCTTGTGTAACGATCCACATGGTGGCGAGCCTCGATGGATTTATCGCTCGCAAAGACGGAAGCGTCGACTGGCTCGAAACCTCGGACGAATTCGTAGACGGTGAAGCCATGGACCCCGAATTTATCGAGGCTTTCCTCAAGACAATCGACTGTTACGTTATGGGATCACGAACCTATGAGACTGCGCTTCGTTTTGAAGCTCAGGGGTTGGGCTGGTCCTACGGCGACAAGCCCACCTTCGTTCTCACTAGTCGCGAACTGCCACAGATTCGGGATACCGTCGAGTTCTATTCAGGGGATCTAGCGCAGTTCGTGAATGAACGCCTACGGCCCAGGTTCCGTTCCATCTGGTTTGTCGGCGGTGGCGTGGTCTCAGCCGAATGCCTTCGGCTCGGGCTAGCTAACGAAGTTCGCTATTCAATCCTGCCCGTGTTAATTGGTGATGGGATCCCGTTTTTCGAGAAACTCGACAGAGACATCGCTCTCCATCTGGCGGAAGTCAAAGCCTACAAGAGTGGGATGGTAGAACTTCGTTACGAGGTACGAGGATCAGAATAAGGTGAATTCTGTTCGAGTGAATTCGTGTTATTTTGTGGATCAATACATCCCATAGAAGAACGATCCACGAAACTACACGAATTAACACTAACGAAGCAGATTGCCTGTTCCGGGAAGAGACGAAAGAAAAACTAAAGAGGTCTGGGTTTTCTTTGGTACCAGCTTTCTTTGCACAGTTCGAGCCTGATGTTTAGGCTAAACAAAGTGAGAATCTTTCATCGCCTCAGTTTTGCGTGTCTCACATTCGGCCTTGGCGTTGGGGTGACGTCGGTGGCCAAGCTCCCTCTGGCATTGATCATGTCGCTGGTGTCCTTCTTTGGAGTTCCGCTGATGATCAGTGCAATCGTTTTATATCAAGGTGCTTTCCTTCAGAAGGCATGGAGACAAGCCATCGGTAAAGGTTTCCTCGCGGTATTCCTATGGCTGTTTCCCTCGGTCATTATCGTTGTGGGAAATTTGCTCTTCTACGGCATGAGTCTTGAACATCAAAAGAACCATGGCCAACCGTTAGCTCCAGGTGTCATGTTCTCATTTTTGACTGGCGCTTGTTGTGTGGCTGGTTTGGCGTTCTGTCGCTGGGTCAGCAATTATGACGAAGGAAATCACTGGTTGCTAAATAATCATGAGTTATCTGATTCATATTGAACGTAGCGATGAGGGTGGAACCTTTTCATTGATCACTCTAGCCGAATGGAAGGCGGCCGTTGAAAAAACGGAAGGCGTGCGTTTGGCGATTGGTGACCGTGAGCTGGTGAATCCCGAAACCAACGAGACAATCAGCATTCCGAATTCCGGTGGCGATGCGGAAGTCTTTTACGTGACCAAAAAGGAGTGGGTGACCCAGGAGGAGTGGGTGCGCGTTTATAGTTGGTCTAATGGTCTAATCACATTCAAAGGTTTGCCGAGCTTTGAGCGCTCTGATGATCCCGTTCGACTTACCGCGCGCCGTTTGGCCCAAGCTCTGAATGCAAGGATCATCGGCTCCGAAGGCGAAGAATATAATTAGATATGCTTGTAGTTCACACTTTATGAGTACCTGGCGTCGTATCGCGATAGAGAAATTGCCTCAGCATCGCAAACTCATCGCGCAGAGTGAAAACGTGGGAATGTTATGGGTGGATCTCTGGCTGAGATTTGTTGATGCTCATCGATCTCCAGTTGATGCCGCCACGGTGAAAGGCACCTACGAGTTTGCCAGCTGGTGCCTCGCGGCCGCAGATAACGCGGACATGGCAACTTCGACAATTTGCCATTTCTACGAACATCTTCCGACTGAGCCTCTGGTGCGTCAGGAACTGCCAAAGTATATGACTCGTGAGGATTTTTTAGGGCTGAAGCAAATGTTCGAATACCACCTATCAGCCCAGGAGCATGAACGCTTTGTAAGTGAGTTCCTTGAGGAGAATGAACGTTTACTTCATCCGGATAGCTAACCAACGCTTGTAGCCAGCTTATGACATTTCTCACGCAGACAATGCTGGCAGCGATTTGCCTGTCGTGCCTGAGTTTGCTGGTAATATCTATTTCATCAGTGCTGAACTGCTCACAGGTGATTGGTAGTTTTTCTCTGTGCGACCTTTGTGTTCTCTGCGCCTCTGTGGTGGATTCTTTGGCTGTTTGTTCTAACCGCGAGCAAACAGAAAACACCGAGGTCGGACCATTGCCGCATTGCCGAACATTGCATTGTCTAGCCTGCATGTATGCCTTGATCCAAGCGTTCAGTTGCCGGGTCATAAAAGATTACGGATGAAAGTCGTCAGGTGAAAAGCCTATAGCATTGCGAACGGCTGGAGGAGAGTACGAAGGTGCAAATCGCGATGGAACGATCCCAAAGGTGGTCCCTTTATCCTGAGATGCAAGTTTACCCCTACGGTCCGACATGCTTCAGAGCCTCTTGCAAAAATCCATCTCATTCTCCACGAGCTTCAGCTCGGGTCACAGCGACTGCAAGTCGAAGAACCGTTTCAACGGTTTATTAGACGCAAGCAATAGATCGGCAGAAATTTAGCGCGGCGGAATCGTCGTGCTCTGGTGTTAATAACTAAGTTTTGGGGCTCGAATCGATAGGCGGTGGAGATGAATAAACTGTGCGCCACGTGAAACCGTTAAAACGGTTCCGCAAACTGATTCACTCACTTACCCCGAGCTGAAGCTCGGGGTGAATGAGAGGGATTTTGCAAGACGCTCTTCAGCTTGTCGGTCGTATCCTAAGCTGGTCCACCTCCGTGATTCTGATGAGTGCTCACTTGGCATGCCGGAAGAGCGGGGGCGTCGCTGGATTCGAGCAAAGAGACTCTAGATTTATGCCGCTCTGCCACCCTTCCCAACTGCATGATGCTGGTGAGTTGATCATTTGCATGAAGGACTTCTTATTTTCACAACTACTGGAGGATTCAAAGTGAGCCGAACTGTTACATCATCGCTCCTCGCCGTCGCCCTCGCTTTCGGTATGAGTCTCAGCTTAGCTTGCTTTGAACACGCCAAGTGCGACGACAAAGTCCTTTCAAAACTGAAGTCACCCGACGGAAAGTACGTGGTCACGGCCGCCCATCGAATGTGCCAGGGCAGCGAGTACACATGGGTTAAGGTTGAAACGGTGCCATCCTGGTTCGGATCGGACCCGGTGATCAGAGATAAAATCATCATGAGCGTTCCCGTGAAAGCTCCTGTTACTACCGTTTGGTTAGACTCTACACATCTCGAACTTGTAAGCCCGGCGGTGGACCTCATCAAAGGTAAGGACGACCCGTACGAGAACCACTGGCTTGACTTAGAGTTGTCTTACCGTAGATCAATTGGAGGCCCATGAAACCTTCAGCCTTTATAGTCACAAACGTATTGCTCTTATCGTCATTGCTGACTTTATCTTGTCGCCCTAAGCAGGCAGAAGGACCAATTGTCGTCAGTGCGCGAGATTTGCTGTCGGAGTATCTTGCTGCTCCGCCTGATAAAGTAAAACAGCTCAGATATAACAACAGGAAGTTACGTGTCTCAGGTGTGCTTGCCCGAGTTAAATCATCAGAAGGTCTTCTAATTTTAAGAGGAAAAGAAGACGCCACTATATTGAACGGAGTACACTGCCAGCTTGGTGGCCCCGATCTGAATTTCAATGAGGTTCTTGAAAAATTGAGTCAGGTAGGAGAGGGTGATCAAATCGTGGTGGAAGGCCATAATCGCGGATTTGAGTTTGGCTTCGTTGAGTTAGTTCCTTGCATCATTAAATAGGCCGGCACACTCCAAGGTAGTCTTGATTATTAAACGAGTGTCGACGAGGGAAAGGGCTTCAAAAGCGCCGCCGGGCCGGCGCACTCCAAGTTAATACTCAGCTGTCAAAAATGAGACGAAGAATTTCGGCTACCGGTACACTGCTAACGAAGGTGGTGATCTTGACATGTTAGTGTACACAAGACGGTTTGGCATTGGGAGCATCGCGGCCCTCGCACTTGTCGAATCGCTTACGGTTTATTTTGTATGAATTGCTCTCAGTTTGCGCGTGCGGTCAATCGAGGGAAGCAGCCTCTACCTCGCAAAGTGGTTCCAGGAAATTCAAATACCACTATCGGAAGTTGCAAATGTCTCAGATTTGGGATGGTCTAAGTTCAATCGTATTCATACGATTGCGAAGGCGTGCTGAATTTGGAGAAAGGTTCGCATTTCTGCCGCGGCTTGGATTCGCTAATCCTTTATACCTGTTTAGCTCCTTTCCGATCGTCTCCGAACTCCGTGAGTTGGCCAGACAGGCGGCCCATGAATCAAAGGTTTAGAGATGGAGCGAGCATTATCACCCCTGCATCTTCAGCATTACTTGAGAATCTTCTTGTTACCCGAAAATAAGAAGTCTATGGTTTGCTACACAGCAATCGGGAGGAAAACATGAAGACAATATCTACTCTTTTGTTTATCTGTTTGATTCTAGCGACTTGCTCATGCAAGAGGTCGCCCGAAACACTAGTTAAAGGCGGCTATGATGAGCAGGAAATGGATGCTGCAATTGCTCGGGCCCGGAGCGAAGTCGACTCATTCATTGCCGAGATGTCGAAAGGCAACGGCACAAACTTCGCTGTCAAAGTGCCTATCGAAGACAAAGGAGAGACCGAGCACTTTTGGTTGACAGATATCGCCTACCAAAATGGCAAATTCGAAGGCGTAATCGGTAATGATCCTGGAATCGTAACGAATGTGAAGAGCGGGCAGAAGTGGACCGTTAAGAAGTCCGAAATCTCAGACTGGATGTTCATGCGTGGCGGCAAGATGTACGGCAATTACACAATTCGACCACTGTTGAAGACCATGTCTGAAAAAGAGGCTGCCAAATTTAGCTCAATGATGGCGAATCCATGAGATAACATTAAGCGCAAAATCTAAGTTTCGAGATCGTTCCGGGTTTTCATTCTGCTTGGTACAAGAAAACGGGTGGGGTTCAAATTGTAAGACCAACCACCACGGAGACACCGAGGACACAAAGGTTGCGCTGAGAAATCCACTCGAAAATATTTTATTCGTTAGATTCCTTGAAAAACGCGGAGGAATTACGTCTTCCTATTCAGCGAAAGAAATCCATGTAATCCGTGGATGATGATTCGCCGGTTATCGAAACCCTCAATGAGAATGCTTGGAACCGTCATTGTTCTCCTAGTATCTCTGTTGGCCACTGACCTTGCCGCAGCACAATCGACCCGTATTGATCCTGCCAGGGCCAGCAAAGCCGAGGTTGTCCTTCGCGTGAAACTCGTTGAAGGCGGGGACTGCGATAAATACTGCTGGCCCGAAGTCGAAATCCTGGAAGTACTCCAAAATAGGTCAAGCTTCTCCTTCAAGAAGAGGATAAAAGTGGCCCACTATAGTTGGAAGCCTGGTATTCCTGAAGGCGAAAGTACGATCTATCTTGAGAGGTATAATTCAAAAAGGGCTGATCTCTGGAAGCTGCTGAATGGCTCGGGAGAAGAGGGAGTGCAAATATGATCACGATGAAACCGCGTGTGACTTCCTTCGCCCCACAGTTCCTCGTCGATAACCTTGAGCGCTCGATCGCGTACTACCGGAAGCTTGGATTCACGTTCGGCGAACCGTGGGGCGGTTTCTACGTAATTGGAAAGCAGGATGGTCTCGAACTGCACTTGAAGCAAGCGCTTAAGAACCAAGCGGAACGCAACTACCGTCGCGATAATGAGCATCTTGATGCCTCGGCCGGTGTCGACGGCATCGAAGCATTCTACCAGCGGTGCATTGACAACGGTGTCGCGATCTTCAAGCCGCTTACTGATACTGCATGGGGCACAAAAGATTTCTACATCGAGGACCCCGACGGTTACATCCTCTGTTTCGGTGGTCATCCCTAAACACCCGAAGTACGGTGCGAGGGAGGTCTCGTGGCCCAGCGAAAAATCATTGTCCACATCGCGATGAGCGCTGATGGCTACATCGCGCGGACCGATGGCGATCTCGATTGGCTGACCGCTCGTCCGGCACCGGCCGGCTTTTACGGAATCGAAGCTTTCACGAAAACCATCGATACGAAAGTGCTCGGCCGGAAAACCTACGAAGCGAGTCTGAGCATGGGAGCAAAGTTTGATTCCAGGGAACGGACTATCGTCTGTTCCCGTCAACCTCATCCAAAAGACGCTCCACCTGGTGTTGAATTTACGGACGAGGCAATTGATGTGTTGACGGATCGTCTACGAAAAAGCGAAGGCCGGAATATCTGGTTGATGGGTGGGGGTGACATCATCGCATCGTTTCTTGATGCGCGAGCCATCGACGAGTTCGTCATTAGCATCGTGCCGATATTTATCGGAGATGGCATTCCGCTCATAGCACGACGTCAGCGTCAGGTCCCATTGTTGTTGCAGTCGACTGAGAAGTTTGACGATGGTCTCGTCCAGCTTCACTACTCTGTGTCTTACTCACACTCGAAGCAGTAGTCATAATGGTCCAAATTCTGTCGCTCCTGCGGAGCTTGTTTGCATCGTTCGCGGATCCAGGGGTCCAGCGCTTCGCGCTCCACCCCTGGCTAACTTCTTTTTGCACCTCCGGTGCTAGGACGTGACCCCGTGTTGTCGGAGAAGGCGCGCGACAAATGGGACTAGATACGGTTGAGCTAATCATTGCGTTTGAAGAAAGGTTCGGAGTTAGGATTCCAAATGAAGTTGCAGCGGAGTTATACACCCCGCGCAGAGTGACGGATTATTTGATGAGAACCGAGGTGGGCGTGAAAATGTCGAGGGAAGAAATTGCGACGACGGTCCGGGAAGTTGTTGAAGACAAAACCGCGACAACTGATTTCACCGAGGATTCTCATTTCGTGAACGACTTAAACCTGGATCGAATGCAAAGCTTTTGATATTTGAGTACAGGATCACTAAGTACAAACCTGTAAATAGAAATCCGGCGAGAGTTCATCCCCTCGATGAGTGGACCACGTATTCACAGGTCGGTAAAAAAATGCAGAATGTCTCTCAAGGAAAGTGTTTCCTTTGCCCCCTCAACCTCTTCTGCCGG
>DATIBX010000507.1:0-3114 GCA_035457105.1 Pyrinomonadaceae bacterium | reverse complement strand
AACACTCTTGGTCCAACTCGATCAAAACGGACGATAAAACTGTTACCCAGTTGGCCACGATCGAGACCGATATCGTTTGAGCCAATGCCGGCCGGAAGTGATTCGACGTACAGAAACTCGGAATTCCACTTGTCGATCTCGAGCCAGATTTTTCCCGCCTTAGCATCCCAGTAAAACGGGAAGTAACCTGGAAACTTCTCCATGCCCGCGACCTTCTCGGAAATGGTCGGAACCTTTTGCGGCTCCCCTGACCGCGCTTGAGCATTCAAAGTCAATGCAGTCAAAACCAACACTATGAACGCCAGGCAAAAACGAATCATTTGTTTTCTTCCTTTGTCACAACTGAACTCTGACTGGGCGTAAATCCTTTGAATGCGGTGACCTGTCACCGCTTTGTTAGAGCGGAACTCGATTTTTGCTTGTCCGCGTCCCGCATTTACAAAGCGTAGTTTCCGCAATCAAACCAGCGGCTAATTATCTTGCCAAACTGGAATGCGTCCAGGCGTCCACGGTGCTCCAGCTGACTCGAGTTGTTTCTCCAACTTCGAAAGATCAACCTCAATCAGCTGACGTAATTGATTCAACACACCCTCAAACTCCTGGGCCGCTGCGCTGTACTGATTCAACTGGGTCTGCGTGGGTCTTGCGGTGGACATTCTCTGTGCCCCTACAACATAGCCAACCCGATCCGATATCGACGGAGGTGTATTCATGTTGCGTTGTCGCGCTGAACCATCTCCACTTAAGGCGCGCTGAATCTCACTCGTGCGTCGATCCAGGGTGGATGCTTCGTCGAGCAAACGCTGAGACAGCGAAGGCGTTTCTGTAATTGCTCGCTTGATTGCGGCCAACCGAGGCTTTAATGCATTAGCAGCCTGCGTGGCGCCACTAACTGCACGTTGTAGACGAACAGCCTTTTGCTGAAACTCAACCAACGCAGATCGATCAGCAGAAGACATGCTCTCCTGACCTTCGACGACGACTTGAAGAGTCTGAGGTGGACCCAATGGCGTAACCACACCGTCCACACGTTTTGCCACTGACAATTTGTAAGCCCCCGGCATCACTAACGGTCCTGACGGTGGCTCAAAATCTGGATCAGCATCTGGTGGCGGAGGAGCGGAAAGATTTGCCGCGGGATATCTCAGGTCCCAAGTTAGCCTTTGGATTCCCGCTGTAATTGGACCAGTCAACCGGCGCACAACCTGATCGTTTGAATCGGTGACGGTAACTATGATCGCTGGTGAGTCTTCCTCTTCCTCAGCTCGCAGTTGAGATTGTGTGGGCCAACCAACCGGAGCTTTGTTTTTGTCCGCTTCCTTTTCAGCTTCCTGACGCTTCTCCTTTTTCGATTTGAGCGGATCCTTTAAGTACCAGGTCACTGTGGCCCCAAACGGCGGATTATCAGCCGTGTAGAACGTCTCGCCTTGAAAACTCTTTCCGCGCCCGCCAAGTGGCTGTGACTGGATGTACATCAACGCATCCTTAATGGGAAACACTGCTGACGGTTGTTTCAGCATGTCGGCGGTAATTGTCCGAAGAGGTGTGTAGTTATCGAGAATGTAAATACCGCGACCAAAGGTACCAAGCACTAAATCGTTTTCCCGTTTCTGAATATTCAAGTCACGAACAGCAATTGTTGGCAGGCCACCTTTTAACTGAATCCACTTCTGTCCACCATCAATCGTGAAGAAGAGGCCAAACTCTGTACCGGCAAATAGCAGATTGGGATTCACATGATCTTCGGCGATGGCCCAAACCACACCGTTCGATGGCAGGTTCCCACTAATCGAGATCCATGTTCGACCTGCGTCAGTCGTCTTGAACAGGTACGGCTTGAAATCGGCTGCTTGATGATTCTCGATCGCTACGTACGCCGTATTCGCCTCGTGATTCGAAGTGATAATGCGACTCACATACGGCAAGTCCGATACACCTGGAAACTTGTCAACCTTTCGCCAATTCTTGCCACCATCCTCAGTTATCTGTAGTAAACCGTCATCCGTTCCAACGTAGATCAAACCTTCTTTCTTTTGTGACTCCGCCAACGCCGAGGCGTTTCCGAAGAAAGCAGTCGACGCATTCTTGGCAACCGCGTCAATACTCCAAACTCTTCCCATCACAGGCAGCTTGTCGCGGTCGAGATTTCTAGAGAGTTGACCGCTGATGACTTGCCAACTGTCACCACGATCGTCGCTGCGAAAGAGTTTGTCTGCGGCCATGTACAGGCGTGTATGTGAATGTGGGCTAATAATAAAGGGTGAGTCCCAATTCCAACGCCAGGGGTCTTCACCACGACCCGCCTGCGGTTGAATACCAATTCGTTCGCCAGTTCGTTTATCGAAGCGCACGATCACGCCGTGCTGCAAAGACGCATAGATGATATTCGGATCTTCGGGATCGACCTGTGAACGAAAACCGTCGCCGCCATTGGTCACAAACCAATCGGAGTTAACGATACCCGAGGCACTACGCGTCCGTGATGGCCCACCAAAACTGAAATTGTCCTGAGTTCCACCATAGACATTGTAGAAAGGCTTCGCATTGTCAGTCGTGACGTCGTAGAACTGTGCAACCGGAAGATTTTCTTTGAAGTCCCAGTTAGCGCCACGATCAAAACTCTCGTAGATGCCACCATCGCAACCAACCAGATAGTGATCGTTATCCTTTGGATCGATCCAGATGTCATGGTTATCGACGTGCTTCGATTTTTCACCCAGCCTTCGAATGGTTCGGCCACCATCGTCCGAAACCATCAAAAAGACGTTCATGACGTAGATGCGATCGACATCCTTTGGATCGGCAACAATTCGCGCGTAGTACATCGCCCCACTATCAAACTCGTTACGTCGCTCCCAACTACCCCCTCGATCCGCTGACCGAAAGATCCCGCCTTTACGATCCGCTGCTTCCACGGTTGCGTAAATCACATTTGAATCAACGGGCGAAATGGCAATCCCGATTCGACCAAGTTCGGTCGTAGGCAATCCTGTTCGCAACTTGTTCCAGGTCGCACCAGCATCAGTGGATTTGTACAAAGCACTCTCTGGCCCACCGTTAATCAGGGTCCACATGTGCCGGCGACGTTGATACGCTGCTGCATAGATCGTGTTG
>DATIBX010000506.1:0-3024 GCA_035457105.1 Pyrinomonadaceae bacterium | reverse complement strand
TAGCGCACTGAGGAGATTAATGAGCAGGGCCGCTTACGCGTTCGGCTTAGCGCGACCTGTTCCCAGTTCTCCATGTGCGGACGTTACTTCGTAGATAAAACGCGAAGAGGGCGCGAGAAAGCTCCAAACTTCTTCGCAGGCGAATCAACTGTCTAGACTCTGAATCTACTTCACTCGCACAAAAGGCATGTCGCGCATTCGGGAGGCGCCGACGTGCATGCTATTGACCTTTCCATCTTTATCCCGCGTGAACCAAACAACCGATCCTTGCACAGCAAAATGGTCCTTATATATCGGCTGCATAGCCAAACTCGTCGCCGGCCGTTGTTTTACGAACGCCTTTCCACCGTCGACAGCGACAGTGAATGTCGCACCCGCCTCTTCGCTAAACCAATCTCCTTTAATTGAAGCCAACTCTTCAGGCGAGGGTGTCCACTCCTTCTCGGGAACAAACCGTCTTACTTCACCATCAGAATCCATGGTCTCCGCAGACACCGGTTTACCATCTTTGTCAAATGTGAACTTCAACTTATTGTCGCCAACAGTAAACTGTCCTCCTCCCATCGGCACAATACGCGCACCACTCCATCGCGACACGCCATTCTCAACTACGAACCGTGCCGGAGAGTGCGTCTTTTCATTCCTCCAGATACCGACAAATTTCTTTAGTTCATCTTCTGAGACTTTCGCGGGTTCAGTCTTCGGTGCTTCAGGGTATGGACCAAAGATTTCATCAGTTATGTTTGCAGCGATCCCTCCAGCATTCGGCGAAGTGCCATTACACATGACACCAACTGAAACTTTATTGTCTGGATAACGCGCAAGAAAAGTCTGATAGCCGGCAGTCGAACCGCCATGAGAAACATCCTTCATTCCCTTGTAATCATCGACAACTAGCCCAAGCGCATAAGCGATCTTTCGTCCATCATTCAGTACACCTTGAGTTTCCAGGGCAATCACAAGCGGAGCACCAAGTGACTTTGAATCGAGCATCGCATTCCATTTCATCCAATCACCGACAGTTGTGAGCATCCCGCCGTTTCCATAGACGTTCATAAAAGGCATATTGAGTCGCCATGGTCCATTGCCCTGACGAGCATAGGCCTGAGCGCGACCCGGAACTATCCGCTGGTAGTCGTCTCTCCACGAACTGTTCTTCATCTCCAGTGGCTTGAACAACCGCTCTTCGACAAACGTCGGGAACTTCTGTTTCGAAACACGCTCGACAACTATCGCCGCGAGGTTGTAACCACTGTTTGAGTACGAGTACTCAGCGCCCGGCCTGAAATCGAGCGCTCGTTGGTGAGTGATAACGTCAAGTGCGAGGTCCTGCGAGATGACTCGATCTCCTCGGCCCACGCCTGTAAGAGCCAGGACACTACCCCAATCGCGAAGACCAGCTGTGTGATTCAACAAATGCCTGATCGTCAGCGACGAACCATAATCTGGTAGTTCGGGAACGTATTTCCTGACTGGATCATCGAGATTGAGTTTTCCGTCCTGTTGAAGGAGTACAAGAGCAGCAGCGGTGAATTGTTTTGCTACCGAGCCTGACTCAAAGATTGTTTGCGGTGTGTTTGGAACATTGTGCTCGAGATCGGCAAGGCCGAATGCTTTTTCGAACACCGTTTCGCCGTTCAGTGACACAGCAGCCGCGCAACCTGGACCAGGTGCAACATATGACTTGGTGACTTTCTCAAACGCTCGTTCCGCGCCGCTTATGACTTTCTCTTTGCTGGGCACCTGGCCCATGGTTGTACCTGAAAGAAAAGCAACAACAGTACAAAAGAACAGGAAGTTTTTTCTATGCATAGGGTTCATCCACCTCATCATGAAAAGCACTAACCTTGGATATCTTGAATTTCCTGGCTGGCAGCCAGCAGGTGAGGAAACGGCATTCGACCGCCAACATTTCAACATGGTCCACTCAGATAGCCTGGCGAATCGACAAAGGCTACCGATAAAAACGCCGGCACAGCAAGCCATTACCGTTCAGACGTATAAAGCCCAGGATGCGTTAACAAAGTGCTGCTGGGATGCCGGTACATCGAGACGACCAGGTGAAATATCCACCTTAAAATTTATATCCGATGAACTGCGATCTTATCTATCAACGAGTGCTTGGCGGATGCAATGCCAGGGCTCTCTAGCTAGATGTATCCATGCGGAATTTGGCCAACACGTTGTCCTTGCTGTCGATGGCAATATACTGAGGAGTCGATACGCGGGTCATCTGCTACAGGGCGAAGACTGCGAATAACATGAACGTTGCTACAAGGGTGATGTGTTTAGTTATTGTGGCACCGGGCCGTCAACGCATGGTCCGTCGACCGTATATAGCGAATACCTTTCCTCGCCCGAACCTTGGTAGATCTTGTCACCCGTGACAGTGCCGTCGCCTCGGCCGACCATCTCGCCTGATTTTGTCCCGGCCGTTTGGAAACGACATTTCATAGGTCCCCGTGCCCTTGGCGTTGAACGGGCCGGTGTACTCATATGTCCCGGAAAGCCCGCCGGAAAGCTTCATGGTGATCCCACCGCCCGTCAGAGTAAACGGTTTCGTTACATCGCAGACGACCGTGTTGGTGTACCAGTCATCGAGTCCACCTGCGATGCGATACGCATTAGTGCCCGTGCTCGCTGTAAGATCGAGAGTCGCGATACCACGCCGAGACGTCGCTTTGAGTTTTATCGTTGCATTAATTCCCGTCTCGCCAGGAGCTACATACATCAGAGTTCCCGGTGTTTTAGGAATTAGGGTCGGATCGATCGAAGCCCCGCCGGAGAGTACTGCATCGAGTTTGGCGGCCACTTCGGATCCATCCTTTCTGTGGCGGACCTTTACCGGTATCTCAGTTCCGGAGCCCGGATCAACCGAGCCCGGTGAGCTCGCTTCGATCTTTATACACTTGCCGCCTTTCCAAGTTCCTTCTGCCGTGTGCATCGCTCCGATCGCCGCGGCGTATGCTGCATTCTGTCCAGATCTCCACGCTTCGGATATGTCAGCGTCCGTAGCGTTGTCAG
>DATIBX010000505.1:0-6745 GCA_035457105.1 Pyrinomonadaceae bacterium | reverse complement strand
ACGACGAATTGGATTCGGAACGCGCTCGCGTGGGCGACGGTTTCACTGCCACTCTCGTCGATCCAGTCTATTCACGAAATGGGGTGTTACTGGCGCCGCAGGGCAGTACCGTCCACGGACGTGTTACAAATGTGGTGCGTGCGCAAAAAGACGGAAAGCCTGCGACGCTCGACGTGACATTTGTCTCGCTGCGTCTGCCAAACGGCATCGGCCGCTCAATCAGCGGCTCACTGACGGATCTGGAGTCGTCTACCGGTAACAGTAACAATGAAGGTACAGTAACTGCGCACAAGACCAGCAAGCGCAATATCAAGTTCATCGGCGGCGGCGCGGCGGGCGGTGCGGTCATAGGTGCGATTGCCGGTGGTGGAAAAGGATTGGCAATCGGTGCCGGTGCGGGAGCCTTGGCCGGCCTGATTGGTGGTAAACTTAAAAAAGGTCACGAAGTAAAGGTGAAGTCCGGAACGGAGTTTGGAGTTATTCTGAACCGAAACTTCTCTTTACCAGCTTACAAGCCAACAGCAGCCTAACGAGTTAGACCAGGCAGGTTGCCACAACCTTAATCATGAAACTATTCGCTAAGGAGTAAAACATATGTTCAGCTTCCTATGGTGGTTGATTGTAGGTTTGATCGTCGGAGCATTGGCGCGTTTGGTCATGCCGGGTAAAGACGCGATGGGAACCATCGCTACTATGTTACTGGGTATTGCCGGCTCAATCTTGGGCGGCTTGATAAGTTGGGCCATCTGGGGCACCAATAATGGTGGCTTTCAACCAGCAGGCTTCATCTTATCTCTGATCGGGGCGATTCTGCTTCTCTGGCTTTATCGAATGGCGAAGAGTCGCAGCGCGGTCTAAGCTTTACCGACACAGAGTAAAATTCAAAAGCGGTGCCTGAACTGCCCGACATTGTCGTTTACATCGAGGCTCTCGAAAAACGAATTCTCGGGGAAACACTTCAACGGGTCCAGATCGCTTCTCCCTTTTTGTTGCGTACCGCGGTACCACCTTTATCAACTGTTGAGAACAGACAGGTGGTATCGCTACGCAGACTAGGTAAACGAATTTGTATCGGCCTTGAAGGTGACTTATGGTTGGTCCTACACCTCATGATTGCCGGTCGCCTCCATTGGTTTCCCAGTGGTACCAAAGCCGCTAAGCAGCGTAGTCAAGCCTCTCTCCTATTCTCCAGCGGCACTCTAATTCTTACCGAAGCTGGTACTCAAAAAAGAGCTTCTCTGCATGTGATTGAGGGAGAAGCCAGTTTAAAGCAACTGGATCCCGGTGGTCTCGAAGTCCTTGACGCAACTCTCGAGGAGTTCTCGACACGCTTGCTCACCCGAAACCATACGCTCAAACGAGTACTCACTGATCCTCGAATTTTTAGTGGTATCGGAAACGCCTACTCGGACGAGATACTCTTCGAGGCAAGACTCTCGCCAATCTTGCAGACTCAAAAAATGACACCGGAGGAGATCAGAACACTTTACGAAGCAACTAAAAAGAGTTTGCTTGACTGGACCGAGCGACTGCGTACCGATAGCGGTGAAAAGTTTCCCGAAAAAGTTACCGCTTTTCGAGCAAACATGGCTACTCACGGAAGGTTCGGAAAGACCTGTCCGCGGTGTGGCGGCAAGATTCAAAGGATTCGCTATGCTGCGAATGAAACTAACTACTGTCCAACCTGCCAAACAGGTGGGAAGCTACTGGCGGATCGTGCTTTGTCGCGATTATTGAAAGCCGACTGGCCTAAGACTCAAGAAGAGTTTGAGAATCTCACGGCGAACTCTTGAAAGTTAGTCGGTCGCGATCGCGACGACTTTGCCCTGGGTCGCTCTTACATAATCTGCTGGTGCCACCATGATCTGCGTTCCGCGAACGCCGGCTGAAATCGAGATGACATCGAACAATTCAATTGTCTCGTCAATGTAGACGGGATAATCTTTTTTTCCCGCCAACGCCGTCACACCTCCGCGAATATAGCCAGTCAAGGGCAACAACTCTTTTAAAGAAACAAGTTGAATCTTGCGATCGCCTGAACTTGCCGCCAACGCTTTTAGATTGAGTTCAGAATTTGCCGGAATCACAGCGAAGCACAGTCCCAGGCGATCGCCCCGAGCTAGTAGAGTCTTAAACACTTGCTCCGCTGGTAGCCCAATCTTTTCGGCAACAGTTTGCGCTCGTAAATCGTCGGGGTCGACTTCATATTCGCGAAGTTCGTACTGGATCTTCAGTTGGTCCAGCAATCGGGCGGCATTTGTTTTGTGCGTCAAAGATTGTGATTCTCTTTTGCTGGATTACTTCACCTTTTCCGATCCCCGGCGAACTCATGGGGAGGATGAAACAGCGATAGAAGTCGCTGGCCTCTCGTGCTTCGCGTTTACATTTTCTGGATGATAGAGATCGTCACTGGGAACGTTGAAAACTCTATTCAAACGAGCGCGATAGTTCTCAAAAGCAATCTGGGCACTAAGTTCGAGCAGTTGCTCTTCGGAAAACTCACTCCGCAAGCGTGTGTAGAACTCGTCAGAGATGTTTGCGGGAGCTTCAACCATCGCGTCAGCGAGCTCAATCACCAAACGTTCCTTCTGATTGAAGACCGCGAAATCCTGACCAGCCAGCGCGAGTAACTTCTCGTCACTCAAACCAGCTTTTCTGCCAACGGCAGAATTGATGTCGACTCAAAACGGACAACCTATCCTGTTCGCAGTTCTAACTTTTCCAAGTTGAATAAGTCGCAGCGACACTCGGCGCTTGCGGCTCAGTCCTGCCTCCATGCCGATACTTCCCCACACGATCCCGGGGACGCGCATCTGCATTTTCACCGGAGTGAGGTCTTTCCCAAACATCTTACGCATCGTTGTGTAGAACCAGCGTAGATGCCAGGGTGCCTCTTTCTTTTCCAACCCTATGATCCTTGTTAAAGACACTTTCTTTCCCTCGCTTGTTGCGTTATTACCTACTTTCGATCCGAAAGTTGGAGGTGTTTGGTGGTCTGTTCAGTAACACTAAACGGTGAAGATATGAACTCATTCGTATCGGCCGCTTTTAGCGCTGCCGGTTCACCATTGCTTTCCATCAAATTCTGACCCCGTTCCGTTTCGGCAACTATCTTCTTACCGACGACAAGAGCACTCAAAATTATCCCCAGGCCGACAAAAACAGGAATTATTCCTGCGATCCAAATGCGAGTTAATATCTGGGCCGCCTCGAAACTGACGTTATTACTAACGCCCTTCATGAAAACGTAGAGAAAAATCATTAGCCCGAAGCCAACGCTACTAGTGATGACTCCAGCCTTCATCTCGTTCAGTCGCTTTACTTCGGGCGTAACACCCAGGATTCGCTCGATTTCCAATTTGCGTTTCTCAGCGGCGCCCGCCTGTCTGAACATGTCTGCTACCCAGCTGTCAGCCCAGTCGAACTTCTTCTCTGCCTCTGGACTTTCAACTGCCTGTCGAACCGCCTGGAGGTTGGCGCCGCAGACGGTACAGAATTTTATGTCGTTGCTTTGATTGGCAGAACATCTGGGACAAAACATAAGCGCTCCTCTTTCCGAGTAACGTTGCTGGATACGTCAATTGTAAACCCTAGGTTCGTATTGAGAGCAACTCAATCCGAGCCGGCAATCCCGCAAAATGTCCGTAATTGGCCCCCGCAGATTCGAGCGCTCGGAGTGTCTTTTTGGTCATTTCTGACCAATTGTTGACGTTTACAAGCAATTCTCTGCCGCTACTCTTTTTGCTCCAGTCCCCTTTGACTAAACCTCGAATCAGCACTACCGAGTTGAAGATCGCGTTCGGCGAGGCATCTTGTTTCGGCGAATAGCCGGTCGCGGCACTGCGATCGGTATAGCCGACCAGGTACTCATCAAACGCCGGCAAAAGAACTACTTCTGGTATGCCATCAGACGCCGAACCAGAAAAATAATAGCCTTGCTCAAGCTGCAACTTGTTCGCAACCATTCCCACCCCGGCTTTA
Source organism: Pyrinomonadaceae bacterium (assembly GCA_035457105.1). Classification (GTDB taxonomy): domain Bacteria; phylum Acidobacteriota; class Blastocatellia; order Pyrinomonadales; family Pyrinomonadaceae; genus PSRF01. Next base: position 2,764 of record DATIBX010000505.1, on the reverse strand, counting down.
ACATCGCTTGGAGATAGGCCGGACCACCAGGCGAAATCACGAATGGTTGCTGGACCATGACTTTTAAAATACCTCAAACTCAAATTAGCCAGAGCTTCATCGCGACTAATTCTCTTCACTGCCGAAACACGTTCATCCAGCAACGCGTACGTAAACTGTTTTCCACGCCTGGGACCACTACAAACAAGAGCATCGAGCTCTGCACGAATCAAAATAAAACCCAGGCGAACGGCATCGCCAGGTTCAACGCCCTGAGCTATCAGCCTATCGCGCAACTCTGCCCTCGTTAAATATCTTTCTTTTTGTAGTGCCTTGCTGATGACCTTGTGGGCTCGACGGAAGAATCGATCGTCAAGCTCAAATTTTCGGTAATAGTGAGCACATACGGCATTAACGCGGGGCGAGGTCAATTCCAACAACCAGCGTATATTTTCGGGGCTAACAAAGTGCCACGTCGGCCTCATTACATGCGTGCGTAAGATTTGCCCTTTATTAAAAGCTTCTTCAATCTTCAACTCGGTTGCATCAACTGAACGAAGCGCGAGCGCCCATTTCGCGGCGTTGTAATCCTGTGCCTGGACGCCGCCTAACCAACGGACCACTTCAGTGGGCCGTTCAAATTTACGAGCCGATAATCTTTGGTTATTCAGCCTGAGTTTCAGGATGTCGCCAGGACGCATTAGTTTTTTGGAGTGCGCCGGCCCGGCGGCGCTTTCAAAGCCTCATTTTCCCTTCAAAGTTCCTTTAAACAGCAAGGCACCACGCAGCCGACCAAAAGCGTAAATAAAAATCCTCATAACTCGTGCTCCTGGAGTCACCTTACCGAAAATCTTTGGTGTAAACTATCGCCTTTCAATTCATGAAGGCAAAACCTCAAGTCACAATCGCTCACTACCAGATTATTGAACCCATCGGCGCAGGTGGAATGGGCGCGGTCTATAAGGCCTTCGACAACAAACTACAGCGGATCGTCGCTCTTAAGGTCTTGCCACTTGAATACGTTTCACAACAGGAACGACGCCGGCGCTTTTTCCAGGAAGCGCGAGCGGCTTCCGCATTGACGCATCCACACATCCTCACGATCTACGAGGTCGGAGAAGATGATGGCAAACCTTACATAGCCATGGAGTTCGTCGAAGGGCAAACAATCCGACAAAGAATCAAAGCCAAAGCCATGGAGGTGAACGAGGCTTTGGACGTCGCTATTCAAATTGCCGATGGACTGGCAAAGGCGCATGAACTTGGAATCATTCATCGCGATTTGAAACCTGAAAACCTCATGCTCAGCAAGGATGGCTACGCAAAAATTCTCGATTTTGGTCTTGCTAAACTTGTGGCTCAACGTGATCGAGCCCTGGTAGCGGCGGATAGCGAACAGAAAACGCTGATCCGAGGAGTCGAAACCGAGTCGGGGACACTACTCGGAACCGTGAATTATATGGCCCCGGAACAGCTGCTGGGCCAAAGGGTGGATTATCGCGCTGACATATTCTCTTTTGCCGTAGTTGTATCCGAAATGCTCACTGGCTCGGCTCCATTTGTTCACGATAATCGCATCGACACGATGCATGCAATTCTACATCGTGAACCTAAACTGCCGGAGACCCTCACCATGCCAATCGCTTTACGCCAGGTGCTGCTCCGATCCCTGGCAAAAGTGCCAAAAGAAAGATACCAGTCGATTAATGAACTCGCACTGGAACTTCGAGCGATCAAAAAGGATCTTGACCTTGGCAAGGCTTCCGTCATCGCAAATAGATCGAAACTTCTATTGCGACGCGACCTCTCGCCGGCTGCCACCGGCAAGATCGACTACGCGAATGATCTCAACGAAGCTCAATACAAGGCGGTCATGACCACGGAAGGACCGTTGCTGATCGTTGCCGGTGCCGGAACCGGAAAGACTCGCACCCTCGTTTACCGCGTGGCGCGTTTAGTAGAGACAGGAGTAAAGCCTGAGTCAGTCTTGTTGCTTACTTTTACAAGGCGCGCCGCCACCAGCATGCTAACGAGGGCCGCCGCTCTCGCGGACGCTCGGTGCCAGCGAGTATCTGGCGGTACTTTTCATGCGCTCGGTCATTCTGTTTTGCGAACATTCGCGGAAGAAGCAGGCGTGCAAAAGAATTTCACCGTCCTCGACCAGAGCGATACCGAAGACTTAATCGACTTGCTCCGGCGCCAAATTAAACTCACGAAAGAACGGCACTTCCCACGCAAACGGACCATCGGCGCAATCTTCAGCATGATGGTAAATAAAATGATCCCGATGAAGCAGGTGCTCAACCAGGGTTATCCGGAGTTCATCGATGAACGAGGAAACCTCGAAGAACTTTTCAGCGCTTTCGAAGCGTTTAAAAGAAGCAGACACATGCTTACCTACGACGACTTGCTCGTGCGTTTGCGAGAAGGTCTGGCGGCAAGCGCCATCATGCGCGAGAAATTGTCAGCCCAGTATCGCTATATCATGGTCGACGAATACCAGGACACCAATCGTTTGCAGGCTGAGTTGGTGAAACTAATGACCACCCAGCACGACAACGTGGCCGTCGTCGGCGACGAGTTTCAATCAATATACTCGTTCCGCGGCGCGAGTCATCGCAACATGTTGGAGTTTCCGAAGCTGTTTCCCAAAGCCCAGGTAATCAAACTTGAAGAGAACTATCGCAGTACCCAACCTATTCTAAACGTCGCCAATGCACTGATGGGTGAAGTTAAAGAAAGCTTTAAGAAAAGACTATTTTCTCGAATTGAAGGTGGCGCGACA
>DATIBX010000504.1:0-15784 GCA_035457105.1 Pyrinomonadaceae bacterium | reverse complement strand
TCTTTGGACTTTTGAGTGTAAATCGTGACCGACAAGCTGAAGCATGTCGGACATTTCATTCACTTCTCGCAGTCGCCTCTCAAGAAACCTTCTTTCGCTCTCGTTGGTAACAATTTCAAGTGCCCGCGAATAGCTCTCAGCCGCAGACTTCATCTCACCCAACCTGCGAAACATGTCAGCTCGAGCCGCATGTAGCAGGTAGTAGTCTTCTAACTCGCCTGCCGCTAACAACGAATCGATAACGGGCAAGGCTCTGGCTGGTCCTTGAGCCATTGCTATCGCCACAGCTTTATTCAGTGTCACCACGGGCGACGGCATCAATTGCTCCAGCAGTGAGTACAGCTGCTTGATCTGCTCCCAATTGGTATCTTGAGCTTGCCTCGCTCGACAATGTTCCGCCGCAATCGCGGCCTCAATCGCATATGGACCAATGACCTGCCGCATTGACTCGTCGACCAACGGCAGGGCTTCAGAAATCTGTTCCTGATTCCAAAGCGTTCGGTCCTGCTCTTCAAGAATTACTAAATCACCCGCCGCATCATGACGTGCATTGCGCCTCGAATCGTGCAAGAGCATAAGAGCCAGCAAGGCAACTACCTCTGACGGAGCTGGTGACATTAGCGATCTGAGCAGCCTTGCGAGGCGAATTGCTTCACTGCAGAGATCCGCCCGGACCAACGGTTCGCCACGAGTCGGCGCGTAGCCTTCATTGAAAACGAGATAAATGGCAGACAACACCCCATCGAGCCGCTCTGGCATCTCTCGTGTATCAGGTACGCGATATGGAATCCCAGCATCGCGGATCTTTCGTTTGGCACGAACCAGGCGTTGGGCCATTGTGGTAGTGGGAACAAGAAAGGCGCGCGCGATCTCTTCGGTCTGGAGGCCGCCCAGCGTTCGCAGCGTCAGGGCAACTTGAGACTCTAGCGACAATGCCGGGTGGCAGCACGTAAATATTAGACGCAGTCGATCGTCGGGAATCTCATCACTCAGATAATCGGGCTCCTCAACGGTCGGCAATAAACCGGAGGCCACATAACTCTCCAGCTTCTCCTGCGAACGAGTCTGACGACGCAAGCGATCAATAACTTTGTGTTTGGCGGTTTGAACTATCCAAGCTCTTGGATAATCGGGGACACCGTCTACTCGCCATTGGTCAATGGCGGCCGTAAATGCTTCTTGTGCAGCATCTTCGGCCATCTCGAAGTCACCGAATTGTCCGATGAGAGTAGCGACGATTCGACCCCAATCTGAGCGGTAGAGGGCATCAACAGCGGCGTTTGAGTTTGAAAGCATATAGGATAATAAAAAATTTATTAGGAAAGTGTCGATTTCGGCAACTGCGGGTCGATTAACACTCAGGAGGAACAAAAATGAAATACATGTTGCTGGTTTACATGGATGAAAAAGCGATGAACGATGATGAGCGTGCGCGTTGTTATGTCGAGTCGGCTCAGTTGGCACGGGATCTGGATCGCGACGGTAAGTACGTCGCTGCCGGTCCATTACACTCAGTATCATCCGCTACCAGTTTACAAGTAAGAAGTGGAAAGCGCCTGGTGACTGATGGTCCATTTGCCGAAACTCGCGAGCAGCTGGGAGGCTACTACCTGGTCGAAGCCTCAGATCTTGATGAAGCAATGTCGATTGCCGAACAAATACCCGGAGCCCGTTATGGCACGATCGAGATCCGGCCATTGCTAGAAATTCCCGGGTTGCCAAATTGAAGTGTCGATCTTGAGAAGGCCCGTTCGATATTACGGTGCATGAACAAAAACTTTTCTGTTAAGGGAGAACGTGAAGATGAAGGTAATGGTAATGATCAAGGCAAATAAAGAGTCAGAGGCCGGAGAAATGCCGAGCGAACAGTTATTGACCGAGATGATGAAGTACAACGAAGAACTGGTAAATGCCGGTGTGATGCTTGCGGGTGAAGGTCTCCATCCCAGCTCAAAGGGTAAACGTGTGAAATTCTCAGGATCGAAGCGGATCGTTTCAGATGGGCCATTTGCCGAGACGAAAGAACTGGTTGCTGGTTTTTGGATCTGGAAGGTAGCATCGATGGACGAAGCCATTGAGTGGATCAAGAAGTGTCCGAATCCGATGCCCGATACCGAGCCGGAGATCGAAATTCGCCCGATTTTCGAAGCTGAAGATTTCGGCAGCGAACTAACTCCGGAACTGAAAGAAAAGGAAGACAAGCTCAGGGCTCGAATTGAAAATGTCAACTAAGTGATTGCGACAAGGAGAAGAAATGCAGGTCAATACTTATCTAATATTCAACGGTAATTGCAAAGAGGCATTTGAATTTTACGCCAAAAGCCTCAACGGGAAGATCGAGGCCATGATGTCCCACGCGGGAACACCAGCTGAACAACATGTGCCGGCAGAATGGCGAGACAAAATTATTCACGCTCGCATGACCATCGGCAATGAAGTGCTGATGGCCTCAGACGCACCGCCGGATCGTTATGAGCAGCCGCAAGGTTTTTCAGTCAATTTGGGTTTCAGGGATGAGGCTGAAGCGAAGCGCATCTACGACGAATTGTCGGCAGACGGAAAAATTATAATGCCATTGGGCCCAACGTTTTGGGCCAAGGCGTTTGCAATGTTTGTCGATCGGTTCGGAACACCCTGGATGATTAACTGCGAGTAGAGTCGAGACACTACTGAAGATTGGAAGTTACCATGGCATCAAATACACACGCTTCTGGAGTATCACGCGGTTCGTTATGGGCCGGAAGAATCATCACGGGACTGATAGTCTTATTTTTCCTCTTCGACTCAATTATGAAACTGGTAAAACCGGCTTTCATAGTTGAGGCAAACCAGCAACTCGGTTACGCGGAACATCTGATTATTCCCATCGCCATCGTATTGCTGGTCTCTACCATTCTATATGTGATTCCAGTCACGGCCGTACTTGGAGCTATCCTCCTAACTGCTTATATGGGTGGCGCCGTAGTCACGCATGTACGAGTTGATGCCCCGGTTTTCAACATCGTGTTTGCGGTGTTGTTCGGGATTCTCGTTTGGGCGGGCCTGTATTTCCGTGAACCGCGACTTCAGTCACTAATTCCCCTGAAGCGTTAAGACCAATTTAAGGAGAGTTCCAATGGCAGTTTATGTCGATGGATTTGTTTTACCTGTACCAAGAAACAACCTTGACGCTTATAAGAAGATGGCACAAAAGGCCGGTAAGATCTGGCGCGAACATGGAGCACTCGAATATCGCGAATGTGTGGGTGATGATCTGCAATCCGAATTTGGAGTGCCGTTTCCGAAAACGGTAAAACTCAAAGACGGGGAAACAGTAGTCTTCTCATGGATCGTTTTTAAATCCCGAGCGGACCGGGATCGAGTAAATAAGAAAGTGATGGCCGATCCGCGTCTGGGCGCGATGATGGATCCGAAGGCAATGCCGTTCGATACCAAACGGATGGTCTACGGTGGGTTCAAGTCTATAGTCGATCTTTAAGAAGGACTCCAACGCCGAGGCGTTCGCAAATTACTGCCCGGGGTTGAGCTCTGGCAACCCTGGGTTAGAGAAGGGTTGATTAGTCGTCGCAACCCTGAAGGGGTTGCGAGTAGGTTTGCGGTTACCTCCCTGACTCTTTCAGCCAAGAACGCAGCCAATGCTTGGTGTTTCGCTATAGTGAGAATTAATGTGCATTCTGTTCGAGTGAATTCGTGTGATTTGGTGGATCGGCCATTACATTCCCTGGAAGAACGATCCACGAAACAACACGAATTAACACTAACGAAGTCGACGCAACACCTTTCGGTTGTAAAAAATCTGGTCACACAGTTGTGGATTTTCTGTACAGAGTAAGGAAATTAGGACGAGCGAAAATGAGGTTATGGCTGAAGCAGCTGAGCAAGTAAGGGATTATGTAGATACTGAGGTTTCGGCCCGGGCCACAAAACCGCGTTACGACCGGTCAATCGTCTCTGGTCCGCTTCGTCCCGCCGTTTGGAAAATGGCCTGGCCTACGATGTTGACGAACGCCATTGGCGGTGTGCAGGGAATCGTGGATCACATTTTGGTGGGCCACTTAGTTGGGTTTAAGGGGAACGCCGCCATCGGAGTTGCCTGGCAAATCTTCATCGTTGTTATAGTATTCATCTCCTCAATCTTTACCGGCATGAGCGTTCTGGTAGCGCGATTTGCGGGAGCAGGCGACGAGGAAAAAGTTGATCGGACGGTCTACCAGGCGTTTCTGACAGCACTTGGCATCTCTCTATTAGTCCTGGCACCCATTGGATATTTCGCTTCGCCACTGTTACTCGACCTCGTCAATGCCGCTCCCGACGTTAAAGCGGAAGCCTTACCATTTCTTCGTATTGCGTTCATGTTCAGCTCGGGAATGATGGTCTTCTTTATGTTAGGCGGCGCCTTACGATCGGCCGGTGACGCTCGTACCCCAATGATTCTCGGCATCGTGATGACGGTCCTCAACCTGATCTTGAACATCATTCTGATACGCGGACTGGGACCGATCCCAGCTTTCGGAACAAAAGGGTCAGCGATGGGAACGATGATCGCTTCATCGCTCGTATCTATCTACGCGATCATCAGGTTGTTGCGCGGCGGCTGGGTTATATCGTTTCCCCGCGGTAAGGCACTTGGACCAGATTGGGCCGTAATCAAGTCTCTATTCAGTTTTGGCTTGCCGACTGGTATTCAAGGGATTGCCATGAATATCGGCGGCGTTCTGATGCTCTCGTTCATCGGATCACTGGCTCAGAGTGCTGCGGCGCAAGCTGCGTTCGCAGTGTCTTACACCGAACTCTTTTCACTAATCACCTGGACGTCGGTAGGATTGATGGGCGCAGCGGCGGCAGTGGCTGGTCAGAATTTGGGCGCCGGCCAGCCTGACCGCGCCAATGAATCCGTGCATGTTGCAGCACGCTTCGGAGTGATGGGAGCCGCGCTCGTTGGCTTCTTTTTCCTTTTCTTTCCGAGACAACTTTTGGCCATCTTCGGCATGCACGATCCGGAGGTCGTTGAAATTGGCGTCGAGCTATTGCGAGTTCTCAGCGTCTCTGGCTTTTTTATCGCAGTCGCCCTCACCTTCACCGGTGGTCTGCAAGGAACAGGTGATACGAAAGGTCCTCTTTATATTTCGATTATCTCGCAGATTGTGGTCCCGCTTGGTATCTGCTTCGTCATTAAAGAAACGTCGACGCTGAAGCCAATTCACGTATGGGTGGCGATTCTACTTGGTCACGTTACCAGGTGTGTTTTGAGCGTCTTCCGTTTTCGTCAGGGAAAATGGAAAACAATCGCGGTAAAACTTGAGAGCTAATAGAGTTGGTAGTTTCGCTCACACATAGGTAGACTCCGCCAAATGATTGTCCATCTTATCGACGGCACTTACGAACTCTTTCGTCATTTCTACGGTATCCGGCGTTTCAAAAAATCCGATCCGCCTTATGGTGCAATCATCGGTGTCTTGAACATGGTCCTCAAGATGATCGAGGATGGAGCAACACACATAGGGGTGGCCACTGACCACGTCATCGAATCTTTTCGGAACGAGTTATGGCCCGGTTATAAGACCGGGGCGGGTATCGAGCCGGCTCTTAGATCGCAATTCACACCGTTGGAAGAGGCGCTGACGGCAATGGGCGTGGTGGTGTGGGCCATGGTTGAGTTCGAGGCCGATGATGCCCTGGCAGCGGCTGCCCACAAGGCTGCGCGTGACAAAAAGGTTGAAAAGGTCTGCATCTGGACGCCAGACAAGGATCTTGCGCAATGTGTCTCGGACGATCGCGTTGTTCAGATCGACCGTAGAAGCAACGACATAAGAGATGAATCAAAAGTGATCGCGAAGTTTGGCGTAAGTCCCGAACATATTCCAGACTATCTCGCCCTGGTTGGAGACGCGGCAGATGGTTATCCAGGAATAAAAGGCCTTGGGCCAAAAACGGCAGCGGGTCTGATTTCGCGCTTTGGACCAATTGAAAAGTTTCCTGCCGATGTTTTGAATGAGTCAAATCGCAAACTGGCCTTACTTTTCAAAGAACTGGCCACCCTCAGGACTGATGCTCCGGTGTACGGAAAACTCTCTGAGCTGCAGTGGAAGGGGGCTACCGAAAAGCTTGCACCGCTCGCCGAAAAGATGGGTGATAGCAATCTTGCCAAGCGCGTTGCCCGAATCAGAAATCGAATAGAGGCAGCTACGTGAGAAGTCTTTGCCGTCTTTCCCATGCTCCCCAGGGCCTCACGCCGTCGGAGCATAGTCGGCCACTGCTTTAATCAAAGACAGATGAGCCAGGGTGTGATTATCTTAAAGCAGACGCGATCAGCAAAACGATCATTAAAAGAAAGCCTAAGAAAAGAACGAGCGCAGCCAGCTTCCAGAAACTGTAAGGTCTATCTCCCTGGATTTCGCCAGTTCGCCCATTCACCACAATTTGATAAATCTTGCCGTTGAATCGGTATGCGCCCGCGTAAACCGGCAGAAGAATGTGTTTGAAAGTTATGTTCGAGTATTCGGTGGCCAGGCTTGTAATGCGTTGTTCGTCACCACCGATGTCAGCGCAAACCGCTGATTCAATACGGGGAAGTACAAGCTCCTTAGCTCGCTCAAAACCTTGACCCAAATCGACCTGGTACCGCTGCGCTCTAAAACCCGCAAGATAGGCTGGTTCATATCCCTTCAGGTTGTTCAGGTCCCATGGTTCCAACTCCGCCAATTTGTACTCGGGCAACGACTTGGTCGCGTTCACCAGGATCTCACCAAATGACAAGTCAACTACCCCCGAAGTCATGGACCAACGGGTCTTTTGTACCTCTCGCGTGCGCGCTACGGGATTGCCGTTCGAATTGGTCTCGTAATAGGTTTCGGTTACGTAGTAATAGTCTCCGCGCTCGCCGGAATAACGGCTGCTGGTCTTCGTATCGTAGGTCCAAAATGGTAAGTAGATCCCGTGAATAGCATCCGGCTGAGCAAAATGTTTGAGTGCATTTGGCGCAAACCATCTGGATGACAGCCACTGTCGCAATCCAGCGCTTGCCTGACTGGCGGTATGTGAGAAAGGCAGAACACCTTCCGGCGCTACGATCGGATCCGGCTCTTTTGGCTGGGCTACAATCTGAACTCCACAGAATTCGCAACGGCCAGCAACTTCAGGTGGCGTAAATGTAATGTTGGCCCCGCAACTTTGACACTGCACTTCGAGGGCATTTGCGGCCAATTTACCCATTTGTTCAGGCCGAGCATGTAAATACTCCGCAAATGGACGTTCAACAATGGAATTTGCAGCCTCAACGATCTGTTCCTTGTGACCGCAGTAAGGACACGTTAGATATCCGTCGCTTGGTTCATAGAGCAGATCGGCGCCACAGGACGAACAGGGGTAGGTATGAATTTTTTGCATGAATTTTTAAAGGGTCTCTTCGGTTTCTCCGAGTCCGGACCCGCTAGATTGTACAAAAACTCTTTAAAAGCGGGCTGGTTTTGATTCGCGACGCGTAGAACTGACCAACAACTCTCCAGAATCCGGCAGCTGGGATGGTGGCCAAGGATAACAAGCAGCAAATCTCTAGAATCCGGAACTGGGGAAAGTTGGCGAGGCGGCGCCTACACTCTGCTTCCATCCTCCAACCCAGCGACGCCCGCTCTTCCTTCCGATGCAAAATGATCAAAAGAATCGGACCAGCTGGAACTGGCATGAACCCCGCCATAATGGCCTAAGCAAAGACCTGCCAACCTTTAACTTCGGATTTGGAAGTTTTCTTGGCGAATCTTGCTACCATACATAAAAATGGAGGCTATAGACCTTGCCCAGCCCTGAGGGGCTATGTTAGCGTTCAAAACCTCAACCTTTGCGCCACTGGCTCTAGGCGCTGATAGAACAAATTTCTGGAAATTTGGGCACGAACGCCCTTTCGTACCTTTAAGTACTACCAAGCCACGTTCGACACAAATCGGAGGAACTCTAAAATGAGCATGAGGGCGAAATTAATAGTAGTGATCGCAGGAACTCTATTTCTCGCATCCTTGATCGTGCTGCCCCAGATCATCGAAGCTAAATTCTTTAACTGGTCTAAAGCTGAAACAGCTGTAGCGGCTCAGTCTGAAACTGCCCTTCAACGGCAACCCATCACCGTCGGTCGCTCCGTTCGCAACGATACCTCAATTCCTGTTCGTGAGATGAAACAGAGACCGATGGATTTCCGACCCGAACGAGAAGCTAACGAAAATCCTAAAATTAAACATACACATAAGGACAGCCCAGACCCAGTCGTGCAACGCTCGATCGGCTTGCCAGATGCCCAGACTCCCAATATGCCCAGTCCTCTTGCTAACTTTAACGGAATTCAATATCCAGGAGTCGCTTGTAACTGCGCGCCGCCTGATACAAACGGCGAAGTTGGAACCACCCAATATGTGCAAATAGTAAACGAGGGATTTCAGGTCTTTGACAAAACGACCAACGCTTCTCTTCTTGGTCCATCCGGGATTTCAACTCTTTGGCAGGGCTTCGGCGGCGTTTGTCAGAACAACGGCTTCGGCGACCCGGTAGTCATGTACGATCAGATTGAAGATCGTTGGATCATCACTCAGTTTGCGGGAGCAAGTGTACCTACTGACGAGTGCATCGCTGTCTCAACCAGCGGTGATGCCACTGGTTCATATCACCGGTATGACTTTCACCTCGGTTCGAACTTCTTTGACTATCCCCATTTGTCTGTCTGGCCTGATGCTTACTACATGAGCATGAACGTGTTCAACTCCACTGGTACGGCGTTCGTCGGCCCGCAGGCATTTGCCTTTGATAAACCTAAGATGATGGCTGGCCTCCCGGCGACATTTGTCACGCCCGGACCCGGTTCACCTCTAGCAGAAACATATCTGCCCGCCGATTTAGATGGGGCTGCTCTACCACCAGCTGGCGCACCGGCTACATTTGTGGAATACCCTAGCAACGGCACTTACAAGGTTCGGCATTTCCATGCGGACTTTGTGACACCGGCAAACTCGACCTTTACCCTGTTTGCATCGCCACCAACTGCCGGATTCAGTTCATTATGTCCGACGACGCGGGCCTGTGTACCCACGCCAGGAGCGGCGCTAGATGGGCTTGGTGATCGTCTGATGTTCCGAGTGACTTATCGTAACTTTGGCGATCACGAATCGGTCGTCGGCAACCATAGCGTTAGCGTGAATAGTGTTTCTGGAATTCGCTGGTTCGAACTGCGCAATGTCACCAATGGACCAGTAACCGTTTTCCAGGAAAGCACCTATCAACCCGCCGATGCGATGTGGCGTTGGATGGGCAGTGCGGCAATGGATCGCGACGGTAATATTGCCGTGGCATACAGTGCAGCAAACTCGACAACGCATCCACAGCTGCGGTATTCAGGCAGACTCTCGTCAGATCCTTTGAGTGTGTTGGCGCAGGGTGAAGCTACCTTGTTTGCAGGCACAGGCAGTCAAACTGGTACTGGCAATCGCTGGGGCGACTACAGCTCGTTGACCGTCGATCCGGTTGATGATTGTACGTTCTGGTTTACCAGTGAGTACTACGCAACAACTACCAGCTTCAATTGGCGCACTCGAATCGGATCGTTCCGATTCCCCACTTGCGGCTCTTCGCCCACGCCGACGCCTACGCCTACGCCCACACCAACGGCAACACCTACTCCAACACCAACTCCGACACCTACGCCAACTCCAACGCCAAATCCATTACCGAATCCGCCCAGCAATTTGAGTGGTACTACTGTATCGCCAACTCAAATCAACTTGGGTTGGAGTGATAATTCGAATAACGAATCGGGCTTCAAGATTGAACGTTGCACAGGTAACAACTGTACTAACTTTGGTCAGATTGCACAGACTGGCCCAGACGTTACGACTTTCCCCAATACAGGTCTCACGAATAATTCGTGGTATCGCTATCGGGTGAGAGCCTTTAACGCGTCGGGCAATTCGGCCTACTCAAACGTGATCTCGGTAAAAACACCGAAACGCTGAGTAGCAGGGTTAGTTCCATAGCTAAAGAAGCCCGGATTGGTTTTCCAGTCCGGGCTTTTTTATTGATCAATGATGAATTGATATTTGAGAATTACTAAGTTCTGAGCTATGCCGAAGTTGAAGGACCACGCGACCAAAGAGAACTGTGTGAAAACTCATCTTCTCATTCTCCCCAAGCTTAAGCTAGGGGAGAATGAGAAAGTTTGAGATTTCACAAGTCTCTAAAGCTGGTGGGTACCACCAATAACAACTATCAGTTATCAAATGATAACTGAACCTCGCTCAGGCTTCCTGTTCGCTTACCGGTGGCGAAGTAATGGCAGGGGCTTTTTCTTTTCCTGCGAACTGGTCCAACCCAAATCCAAGGAAGATGGTGGCAAAAATAAACACAGAGGAAAAGTAATACGGTGATGATGCGCCAAGATGATCGAACGCCCAGCCAAAAAATAGAGGTGCGATGATCCGTGCTACCCCACCGTAAGTTTGCTGCATGCCCATATACAGACCGCGCTCTCGAGGTGCTGTAACGCGAGACAAGAGCGCCGTCACACAAGGAAAGGTAAAAGCCGTTCCAAGCGGTATCAGAGCTACGGCCAAAGCAAGAGTAAGCAGATTTCCGGCGAGAGGCATACCCACAACGCCGCTCGCTAGCAGCACCAGACCGAGGCGAGAGAGTTTCGCCTCACCAAGCCAGTCGACCATACGTCCAAGCAATAACACTCGCGTGAAGACCGAGATCGAACCAACATACATAAAAAAGTAACCAATAGTTTGCTCCGTAACCGCGAAGCGAACATTGAGAAACAGTGCGAGAACAGAAAAACTTCCCTGAAAGGCCCCGATCGCAATCGCATAGATCCAGATCAATCGTGACGATGGCTCGCTGGAATGACTAATGATTCTCCAGATAGCTTCTCTCGATTTACGAGGCGGAGCTCCAACATTCGAGTGGTCCGTCACTTCTCGCGATTCGGTCAGATACCTGGCGGCAAAGGCGATGTTTATTAAACACAGAGCAGCGGCCAACAAACCCGGTGCAGAATGGCCTATCTGAAAGGTTCCTGGACCAGGCATTAAATCTCGCTTACCTAAAGCGACCGCAAAAGAGCCAAGCACAGGTCCAAGCGCCACGCCCAGATTCGTAGTGGCTGACAGCCAACCTAACGCCCGCGCGCGATCTGCCGGTTCAGTAGAATCGGCCACGTAAGCCTGAATTACACCGACGGTACCGCCTCCAGCCCCCTGAACAATTCGCGACAAGAATAAGAGAAACAGTGAATGAGCGAATCCAAAGATTAGATAAGCAATCGCAGACGCCGCCAATGCAATCAAGAGCGTGGGCCGACGGCCGACGCGATCCGAGAATTTTCCCCAAAGAGGTGCGCTCACGAGTTGTGCGACAGTAAACGCAGCAACAATGAACCCTGAGATTATGCCAATGCCAAAATGCCAACCGAGAAAATTGACACCGCCTTCGCCGAAAGACTTTACGTAGAAAGGAAGCAGCGGAATGATCATCAACAGCCCTACCATGTCGATAAAGGCTGTTGTCATCAGCGTGAATAGTTTGGCCGGTATTTTCCTTACTTCTCGCCAAAGTATGTACAAAAGGCCCAAAGCAATTACGCCCAGAAAAACTCTTACGATTGGGGAATGAAATGATTGGGCTATATCAGGTTGAATCATCATTGCGGGACTAACATTACGCAGGAACCGGTTACTTTCAAAACCATCGATGAGAACGAGAATTAATGAAGCGTTGTTTCAGGAGTGCCACAGAATTAACAATTGCAGATTGCCGACTAAACTCCTGAATATAAACCAACTAAAGGGACTCGCTGAGCGCGTTACAGATCAGCCGTGCTGAGACTCGGGCAGCGATTGTAAAACCAAAGAATGGGCCGAAGTCCTGCGTCGCCGGCATGCTGGTAATAAATAGACCCGGAACCGAAGTCTCAAAATTTTCATTAAGGACGGGAAAACCATTCCTGGTTTCAAGCCGCCCGATTATATTCCCCGCCGACAGATAGGGGACATTTGAGATGTCGACCTTGTAACCGGTAGCGAGAATGACACTATCCACCTTAAACCTGGTCCCGTCGCTCAGTTCGATAGACAACTCGCCAGTGACATCCTCAGAACAGGTTATCAACTGTGTTCCAGGCCAGAGCTTTACTCTTGGTGTCGATAGTCGCGACTCAAGCCACGGCTCAATCTTTAAGCGCCCCTCGGCCCAAAGCCTATGATTAACATCATCCTTTTCAGCTTGACTGAGATTTCTAAACCAGCCTGGATTTTCGGCTATCGCCTCTACCATTGGACTGACCCATGCCCAATCTGACGTTTCAAAGGAAGGACTATCATGGCGGTGGGATAGGTGAACTTCACTCGCGGCCGCTTCCAACAAGAGAGCGGCCCACTCAAAAGCGCTCTGTCTCCCACCCACAATCAGGAAACGCTTCCCTTTTGCGTCACTGAAATCAACATAGGTACAGGTATGTGAATACCGGTCTTTTGGTAACTTCGGCTCAAGCTCGTTTGGGATATTTGGAAAGTATCTGAAGCCGGGCGCGAGGACGACTCGATTAGCCGTAATCTCCGACTTCGTCTCCAGCACAGCATGGAAAGACCGCGCCTGTGGGTCATAATCTAATCGCTCAACATATTGGGCGACCGGCCCAATTCCCTTCTCTTTCTGAAACCACTCAACATACGCGTGATAAAAATCCAGAGATAAAGGTTCGACATCGGCCGCGGTTTTCCCAAAACTGGCGACATAACTCTCGATGGTGTGTTCGTTATCAGCATCAAGATGCCAGTCGCACGCAGACCTCAGGAACATTCCTTTCGGCATGTGCTTGCGCCAAAACTCCATTGGCTTGCCAACGATTAGGTGATCGATACCAAGTTGGGATGCGTGAGCCGCGACAGAGAGCCCGAAAGGACCCGCTCCGATAATCAATACGTCCGTTTTGATTTGCACCGTCCTTAGTAAATCATGCGCTGCGGAAAATCTGAAATGTACTCGCGCCGCTGATTGGTGAGTTGAGAAATACTTGGAACGTCGAATCAGTACCTGATAAGTTAAACTTGCCTTTAAATGATTCGAGGAATGAGTGCAACTGCGGGGATTGCGGAAAATTTCTAATCTTGTTGAAAAAGGAACCGAGAGAATGTCTTCATTCCCCGATTGGCTCATACCCATGGCTGCTACCCTCACACAGGAACGCTTCACCGGGGCCGACTGGGTATTTGAACGCAAATTCGACGGTATACGATTAATGACTTATAAGAATGAAGGCGTTGTTGATCTCTTCTCACGCAATCAGCTACCACAGAAGCTTCCTTTAATAGCTCAAGCGATTCAAAAATTGCCTGCCAAGAACCTCATACTCGATGGAGAGGTTACGTGGAGAAAAGGCTCCAGCATCTATCACGTCTTCGATATCCTTTGGTTGGACGATCAAAGTTTGACCTCGCTTTCATATGAAGAGCGGCGATCAATATTAGAATCATTGCCATTTTCACCTCCCCTCGAACTTGTTTCACAACTTGATGACGAATTTCCCTGGGAACGAGCGGTTGCCGAAGGTTGGGAAGGAGTCATCGCAAAGCGCCGCGACTCAACGTACGAACACCGTCGTTCAAAAGCCTGGCTGAAAATGAAATGTGAGATGGCCCAGGAGCTAGTCGTCGGCGGCTTTACTGATCCGCAAGGCCAACGTGTTGGATTGGGTGCACTGCTCGTCGGTTATTTTGAAAACGCAGACTTTGTGTTTGCAGGGAAGATTGGCACCGGCTTTGATACTCAACTCCTCGTTGAACTCCGCGCGAAATTAGATGCGCTTGAGATAGAAAAGTCGCCATTCACTCGAGCGATAGGTTTGCCCAGGTTGCGCGCGCACTGGACAAAACCTGAAATAGTCGTGCAAGTCGGATTTATCGAGTGGACCGTAAACGGTAAGCTTCGCCACCCACGCTTGCTTGGCGTGCGAACTGATAAGAAGGCCGACGAGGTCGTGAAGGAGACGGGTTGATCTCGCATCCGGAAAAAGTCTTATTTCCTGCCGACGGCATTACAAAGGGCGAGCTTGCTGCTTATTACGAGTCAATCGCGCCAATTATGCTCCCTCATATTCGAAATCGACCCGTGACTATGGAGCGTTATCACCGTGGCATTGGTGAAGCCGGTTTCTTTCAAAAGGATGTATCCAAAGGATTTCCCACCTGGTTAAAACGAGTCGAGGTCCCCAAGCACGGAGGTACGGTCCATCATCCTTTAGTGACGGATACGAGGTCACTTGTTTGGATGGCAAATCAAAACAGCATCACGCCCCATGTTTGGACCTCGAGAGTACCGCAACTGTATCAACCCGATCTTTGCGTTTTTGATCTAGATCCTGCCAGTGACAGTGAGGTTGAGCGCGTGTGTGGCGCATCGCTCAAGCTGCGAGACTTGTTGTCAGAGTTAGGATTACCAAGTTGGGTTAAGACTTCCGGTTCAAAAGGTTTTCATATTGTCGTTCCGCTGGACAAGAAAGCGGAGTTTGGCACCGTCTATCGGTTCGCAAATCGGGTTGGCAAAATATTGGTCAGTCGCGACCCTACAAACCTCACGCAGGAGTTCAGCAAAGTCGATCGAGCTGGGCGCATTCTTGTGGATACAGGAAGAAATGGTTATAGCGCAACTTTCGCTTGTGCTTATGCCGTGAGAGCCAGATCGGGAGCTCCAGTTTCTGCTCCGTGTACCTGGCAAGAGGTGGAAAGCATGAAAGTGGGCCCTCGTACTTTTACCCTCCGGAACATGCCTGAACGGATCGCGCAAGTCGGAGATTTGTGGGCTGAAATGCTGCGAAAACGTCGCTCTCTCACCAGGGCTCTCTTGGAGTGCGGCGGCCCGGCGCCGCTTTGTTAAACCGTGCCTCTCGCTGTTGTGAGATCACAATGAACTTAACCATCACGTAATCACCCGATTTAACAAAGCGCCCCCGGGCCGCACTCCAAAGGCGCACTCCAAGGCACTAAACTTGTAACCGAATAGAGGTATCCGGTGTCTATAACATCGGAAGGGAACAAGGAGGTTTTTCGAAAAACAATGAGAGGACAATATTTCAAACGAATCGGTAGTCTCCTCGTCGCGGCGCTGATGATCGCTGGAGCATTATTTATTACCCCGGCCACAGCTGAAGCACAGCGTCGTAGGGTCGTAATTGTGCGACCATACCACCGTTTCTATCGCCCATTCCGTCCATACGGTTGGGGATATTATCCGTGGGGCCCGTACGGTAATTACTACAGCCAATACGTCTTTGATAATGACCGTGAGGCGTCAGATCAAGGATATAAGGATGGATTCAAGACCGGTAAGGACGATGGTAAAAAAGACAAGAGCTACGATCCCCAGCGTTCTCACTACTACAAGGATTCGGGATTCGGTAATTTTGCCGAAGTATACCGGCAAGCCTTTTCCGGCGGTTACCAGGACGGATATCGGAACGGTAGCAACCAGCGAGCTGGATAACCCCGTGTCTAACATGATGGCAAGTTTGGGTGGTCCGTTGTGGACCACCCAATTTTTTTTCAGTGTAAAGTCCCGAAACAGGTGTAACATTTCGTTGCCTCAATATTATTGATTAGGCCTGACCACATTTGTGGTCAGGCCTTTTTTACTGTGACCGAGCGCTGTATTTGACGCCGCCAACCTGATCACCTAAAAGTAGGTACGTTTTAATCTAAGATTATCTGTGCAACCTCTGAGTTTGCATTAACTCAGCGGTTGAATGGACGTCAAAAGA
>DATIBX010000503.1:0-3200 GCA_035457105.1 Pyrinomonadaceae bacterium | reverse complement strand
GAACGCTCAGAAGCGATCGTCAACAGCTTCTGGGACACAAAAGCAGATGCGGAAGCCTACGACCATACGGCGTACGCCGAGGTGTTGAAGACCCTTTCCAATGTGATCGACGGCACGCCGACTGTGAAGAACTTCGAGTTCGCCAGTACGACGCTTCAGCAGCCAGCTACTTCGAAGTTGGTGTAAAGCAGATTGATGTTCCCCCCAGCGGAGGGGCGGGCAATGTCCGCCCCTAACCGCAAATCCCTGGTGACCATCCTAAGCCTTGAATGAAACACAAATGATTAATCTTTATATCAATGAGCGCAGGGTCGAAGATGTGACGATCCTTGATCTGAAGGGTCGTGAGCGAATTCGCGGCGCCACCATAGCGTTGCACGAATCGATTCGTTGCCTTGCTCAAGAAGGTAAGGTTCAGGTTCTCTTGGACCTCGCCTGGGTCAAGCACATTGATTCGGGCGGGTTGGGCGAGCTTGTTTCAAGCCACGTAACTCTCGACGAAAAAGGTGGCGCGCTCAAGCTAATGCATATGACCGAGAGTGTGCATAAACTGATGACAGTCACAAAACTTTTAACTGTTTTCGATGTTTATGACGACGAGCCGGAAGCCCTTGCCAGCTTTGTAGGCGAAACCTTAAGGATTGTTGAGCGTCAGCCTTTCTTTATGTAGGTCGAATCCCACCGCAACGCCGCTAGAGCCAGGCAGGAACTAAGGGGCGTTTTGTGCGACGTAGTCTTCTCGTCGAAGCATACCGGCAAGGTCGACGGCTTCCTGGATCGTCATCAGATCGGTATCGTCTCCGCCACGAAATTTAACTCCGCTTGCTCGCAATTCCCAGTCGTCATGCCCTTCGTATTTCCGCTGGTTAAATATCTCTACCGCCTCATAGCCGCTAACCGTCGTGAACGAGAGTAGAAGCAATTGAGTTTTATGTCGCTCGCGCGTGGTTCTTTCTATCGCTGCACGAATCGTTTTGCGATCCGGGACTTCTTCGCTCAGGGAAGGGGAGGCGGGCTGTTGACTTACAGCAGGCGTTCCCTGCAACTCAAAAAGGCGGCCTCGGTACTCGGCGAGTAGCGCGAGATACTGTTTGCACTGCTCGACGATGCTTTCGCTCGTAGCTCTATTCAATGCATGCTCTGACGCTTGTAACCTTTGTTCCAATTGCGGGTACAACATGAAATGTCCTAACTAGTTCTAATATCGAACTTCATTCAATTCGACGCCCAACATACCTCATACCATGCTTTGAGCCGCTTCCCCTGCCAGGGGTTTGAACGGTATTAGACCTCTCCTCAATTCCTCAAGCGCGATGCTCGTATTCCTTCGTTTCAGGCGGTCGGCTACAATCCGCGGCTGTGCACCTTGTAAGAGTTGCTTGCTTCTGTGGGTTGCCAGGATGACCAACTGAAACCTGGACACGATACCCGGCCACTGTGCCCGCGTGGTGACGTTACTGCTTACTTCTACTATTCCAGTCATTTTTAATCCCGCCTCTTGCTACTCGGTAATAGACTCGTGCCGGCGACGAGGAACTAAAACGCGTCTTCGTGACTGGCTACGTCTGTAGTGGAAATAGATAATCACCGACGTGACAGCTAAACTCTCAATGACGGTAATTAGAATGACTATTTTCATGTGCCGCAATCTCCCTCACTTGTCATGAACTGTTAACCTATTTGAATTCCGTCCGACTCCTAACGACCTTTATTTCTTACAGAATGGACGCCTTAAACTGCACTGTCTGTGCGCTATCTCGCATACGCAATATATTTTCCACGAGTAATGAGGTCTGTTGACCGGCCCACAAAGGTTGAGGTTGCCGCTAGGGAATCATTGAGGAGGTTATGTCGCTGAGATTAATTTGAAACCTTCTACCCGACAACTGCGTCTCGGCTGCTGTGTCAATAGCCTGTTACTAATGTTAAGGTGTTGAATCATCGATTGGCCAATAATCTTGCCCAAGTGCAAGTCAGATTTGTAAATGATATTAACTCCTGGCACACGCCTGAATCGTTACGAAATCCTATCCAAGCTCGGCGAGGGCGGAATGGGCGAAGTATTCCTCGCGGAGGATACGAGCCTGCGCCGCAAAATAGCGATCAAGATATTGCAATCGCCATTCACGACTGACGACAAAGCGAGAATGCGTCTTGTTCGTGAAGCCCAGGCTGCGGCTGCCTTAGACCACCCCAACATCTGCGCAATTTATGAGGTCGATGAGAGTGATGGGCATACTTTCATATGCATGCAATACATCGCGGGCGAAACGCTTGAAACAGTAATCAAACACAAGTCTCTTGATCTCGCGGAGATTCTAGGTATCAGTATTCAGGTTGCTGATGCACTGGTTGAAGCACATGCTCGTGGAATCATTCATCGCGATATCAAACCCGGAAACATCATGATTACGCAGCGAGGATCCGTAAAGGTGATGGACTTCGGACTCGCAAAACCATTCCAGCCTGAGGGGGCGAATCAAAGTGAAGCTGAAACAGTACGGCTCATCAGTACTCAGGGAACAGTGATAGGCACTTTGCCATACATGTCGCCCGAGCAAGTGCGTGGAGAAGCACTCGACGGTCGCAGTGACATCTTTAGTTTTGGTGTGGTCCTTTATGAGCTTCTCAGTGGTCTTCAGCCTTTCGCACAGAAGAGTACAGCCGCCACTGCAGCCGCGATTCTTACTTCTGATCCGCCGGCACTGGCTCGATTCAATAAAGACGTGCCGGCAGAGTTAGAGCGGATTCTTGGCAAGACGCTTCGGAAAACTCCAGACGAGCGGTATCAAACGATTAAAGATTTATTGATTGACCTGCGAAACCTCAAAGACGAATTGGATTTTCAGCATCGACTCGAACGGTCGTCTACCTCGAAGCCAGTCGAGTTGGGGCCTACCCTGTTAACCGAGCCAGAGCATCCAGCATTGGCCGCAACTGCTAAGCGAACGGTTCCAACAGTAGATCTTCTCGACGCAAGGACAGCTGGGGACAAAATCTTAAGTCCAGGTTTCAGATGGATGTGGTTGATCGCTATTGTCCTGTTGGCCGTTCTGGGTGTTACAGGTTGGTTGCTGTGGCGAAATGCAAACATGCGTTGGGCCAAAAGCCAAGTCGCAAAGATCGAAGAATTGGAGAAGGCCGGAAAATATCTCCAGGCTTACGATCTAAGCATTGTCGTACGGAAATACCTTGGCCAG
>DATIBX010000502.1:0-2647 GCA_035457105.1 Pyrinomonadaceae bacterium | reverse complement strand
GGCGTTTCAGAGAAAACCAGGACTACTTTGTAATGCTGATCCAAAACTCTAGAGGTGGGCCAAAACCTTTCAACTACAAACCAATTCCACTGGCGATGCAACTTCTCGACACCGAGAGTACTGTAGCGGCTTCGGAAGAGTACGAACCCGAAAACAAATCGCCGAATTAGTTTTTTGGAGTCGGAGAGAACACTCGTTAAAACATTTTGCGCCCCGTCGATCCGAAGACCGCCGGGGCGCTTTACCGTCCAGAGTACGCACGGCGTGCGGCACCGCACGTGCCGGACGATTCTTTAAATCTCTTCTGATCTACACTGCCAAGACCGCCAAATTTCCAAAAAGCACTGTCCGATCACTTCTTGATCAGGGTTTCAGGAGTGTGAACCTCGCTTCCACTCACTGTAACTTAAGGTAACGGGCCGGAGAGTCAATTGGACCAGTCGGGAGCAACTCTTACAAAAATCAGCCTGTTTTGACTGAATCACTTGTAGGCATACCGGTTGCTGAAAGGTGAGCGGGACGGAGTTTCTTCAAGTTTAGTTAGTCCCCCTCGGAGGTAGAGACCAAATGACCCCTAGATGTAGACCATCAGGCAACCAACAAAAAGGATTCACGATCCTGCAAATGGTCGTCACGATCGCGATCGTCGCAGTTGTCAGCACGTTCGGAGTTTTGGGAATCACGAAGGCACGAGCGGAGTTTCGGCTGCAAAGCTCTGCACGACAGCTTGCGGTTTACCTGGAAAAGGCACGAGCCGATGCCGTTCGACGACATGCGTTGCCTAACGAACAGTCAACAGTCCAAACGTTTGGGGCTGGTACCAACACCTACGTGGTAAGTATGGATTGGGGTACGGGCACTGTTGGGTCACGTACCTTTCAGCTTGAACCAGGGGTAACTTTCGTGGAGAACGCTAAAATCATCTCTTTCGACTGGCGCGGTAGAATAACTTCACGATGGGTTTATCAGCTCACCAATGGAATCAGAAGCATGCCGGTCGACGTTTCCGGCTCTGGTGACATCACGCTCGATTCACAGACTTTCCCAGACGGAGACATTCCTGATTTTCCATTAACAGCAGTCGCCTCGGACACACTGCCCGATCCTACCCCGACGCCAAGTGGTTCGCCTGTAACACCCCCGAATCCACAAGACAGTCCCACACCCACTCCAACACCGACCCCCAACGGGAACGGCAATGGCAGCGGTGGCAGCGGCAGTAACAATGGCAATGATCCACACGCAACCCCAACCCCGACTCCAACTCCGACGCCAACGCCAACACCCGGTAGCGATCCAACACCGACACCAACACCGATACCACCTTGTACGACGACCCTTAGTCCCAGCACCATCGAAATAAGCCAAAGCGATCCCAACACACACACAAAAACCGCCACTTTCACTATCGCAAATGGATCTGGAGAGCGATTCATCTCTGCCACACAGGCGGGTCAGGGAAATAGCTTCGTCATCAGTCTATCGCTAACTCGCATCGTCGGAAGTGGTTCGAGCGTGATTTCAGTTACCGCTAAGAACGGCGCAGGAAACCGTGGTGAATTCTCAATCGACGTTGCGGCATCGCCTGCTTGCGGCAACACCCAAAAGTTAATTGTGAAGGTCAACAATTAGAAGGGGATCAAGATGAGCCTGTTTAGGAATTCCAGACTAATCCGTCCGCAGATGCCAGCGCTACGCTCTGAGCGAGGCTTTACCCTCATGGAGACGGCTATTTCGCTAGTCATCATGATGATAGTCGGGCTTGGAGTTGCTTCACTATTTGCTTATGCAACGAAAGCAAATGCCAACGCCGATGATCGCGAACTAGCGATGGCTGTTGCGCAGAAGCGTATGGAGTGGCTTCGAACAATCCCCTTCACTATGCAGACACGTGGTGTCGCCTACTCCTATCCGAATGGTGGTCTTGGTGCGACGGCAACCGCTGGCGTTGAGGAGAGCGTAACAAACGCCGGACGTGGCTACACAGTACTAACCAAGATTCAGGATCTCAATTTCGTCCCAAACGGCCAGCCAGATGCGGGGGCACCAACTCTCAAACGCATTCAAATCACCGTCACACCGTTGGGATCGACTAGCTCGTTTGAAACAGTAACTATTACGACCGAGAGGTCAACGCAGGTCGTTGGTATGTTCTGAAGGGCAAGTGAGGAATCATATGAACTCTCGCAAAGACAACGAACAGTCTGGCTTCTCTCTCCTCGAGCTACTCATTGCGATGGTCTTAACCATCTCTCTGATGACCGCCGCTACCACTTTACTGGCAAGCGCTTTGCGCATCCGAAGTCGTGAGAACCAAAAATCAGATGCGTTGGCAGATACTCAACGAGCACTCAACATAATGTCGCGCGAGATTGCAAGCAGCGGCTTTAACCTTATAAACAACGGAATTATAGACTCAGAATCGGGAGCGAATAGAATCCGGATACGTGCCAATCTAAATAAGTATGACTTTAGCCCTGGCGTGTCAGATGGTCAGAGAAATAATGTCCATTTCGATGATCAAGATCGCGAGGAAGACATAACCTTCTTTATTTCTGCATCCGCTAACACAATGTATTTAGCTCGACACGATGCCGCAGATGGGGTTCGTAGTACCGTCTTGGCCAACCGCATTGACGCAATGAAT
>DATIBX010000501.1:0-8203 GCA_035457105.1 Pyrinomonadaceae bacterium | reverse complement strand
GGCTTTACTGCTCACATGACAAAACCTATAGATCCGCGCGCACTACTCGATCTAATCGAACAACTGTGATTTGATATCGAGCCCAGTTGCACGATAGATGAAGACCGACTCCAAACTCGCCGGCTTTCAATCCGACACCTCAATCCGAATCGTCCAATTCACCATTGGCGTCGTCGCTATTGCACTAGTTTTCTGGAAATTACAGTTCTCTACCGATGCGATATGCTGCGGCGATTTCGACGGGTACTATCACATCAAATGGACTCGGGTGCTCTTAGAGTCGATCAAGAACCGCACGTTCTCGCCGACTTTCCCGTGGTTGCCGCTCACCACGCTTAATCCCAAAGACTATGTAGACCATCATCTACTTTTCCACATCTTTCAAATGCCCTTTGCGAGTTTCTCTGATCCTCGTTTCGGCGCCAAGATATCGTCGATCGTCTTTGGCGGGCTTGCCGTACTTTCCTGCTATTGGTTGCTGATGCGTTATCGCATCAGCTATGTGCTGGTGTGGTTGCTAGCGCTGCTAGCCTGTTCCGCCCCCTTTATCTTTCGCATGAACATGGCAAAAGCACCGCCGCTGGCAATTATTTACCTGGTGGTTGCCGCACACCTATTCTTCCGCAAGAAACATTGGCTGCTGTTACCTCTTGCCTTCATGTTTACCCTCACTTACGACATGTTTGTACTCCTCATTTTAGCCGCCGTACTCTGGGTCGCAGTTGTTGGGTGGACTGAGCGAAGATTCGAGTGGCGTGTGCTCGTTTGGGTATCAGTGGGCGTGTTGGCAGGAACAATCATCAATCCCTACTTTCCACACAATCTGCAGCTGCTCGAAGAGCACATAAAGCTGAAGCTAACAACATCTGACTTCAGCACTAAGGTTGGGTCAGAGTGGTATCCCTATGATTCATGGGAATTCCTCGGCAACTCTTTCGTGGCGTGCGTGGCCATGGTTGTTGGTTACGTGGCAATCGATCCCAGCGAACGTAAACGCTCGCATCAGTCACTGTTTTTCTTGCTCTTTGCCACCGTGCTCATGATTATGACAGCACGCTGGAAAAGGATTGCAGAGTACTGGCCACCTTTCGCTGTGTTGTTCGCGGCGTTTTCACTCCAGCCGTGGCTCGGTTCGCGCGCCGGACTGCAACTTCCGTCAGACGTTATGGACGAGCTTCAGCCTTTCCTCGATCACGACTTTGCGAGGCTGGATGAGAAGGCAGAAAGAAACGATTTCATTCGCACTATCGCTGTTGCGCTGACCGCTGGGCTACTCGGAACTGTGCTGTTCTTCAATCTACGTGCTGAAGTAAAGGAGATTGGGTCTAGCGAACGACACGAATACTATAAAGCTGGTGCCGACTGGATGCGCCAGAATATCCCGCCTGGTCAAATCGTCTTCAATACCGATTGGGACGACTTTCCGCGACTTTTCTATTACGACTCGACCCATTACTACGTTTCAGGACTGGATCCAAGTTATCTTTATGACAAGGATCCAAGTCTTTCTCGGCTTTATGAAAGAATCACATTGGGTAAAGAGGAGGATCCCGGGCCTTTGATCCGCGACCGTTTTAAAGCGCGGTACGTATTCTCAGACAATAATCATCATGACTTCTTCTCAACCGCGAGGGAGAGTGGCTGGTTCGACATCGTCTACGAGGACGAAGAATGTACCATCATGCATATTCGTGATGAAAAGATTGGACCGACTGACGAGCTGGACACGACGCCAAGTGATGATGAGATCGAAGAAGGAATGCCTGGAGGCATAATTGTTCCCGGAACTAACCGGAAGTAATTGAAGGATGGACCGCTACCAATGCATAGAACGCTTTTAAGAAGAGTTTCTCCGATAGGCCTCGTTCCGACATTGATTTTTAGTTTGTGCGCTTGTAGCAGCAAAATGCCGAGCCAATCATCGAACCCTCCGCCGACCGCTACTGGGACACCGGTTCCCCAGGCATCACCATTGACTGGATTTGAGAGGGATCTGAAGTACATCAAGGACGGGCAATACACGTACGTTTGGATTTTCTCTCGCAAGGATGGTAAGCCACTTGATAAAGACGACGGCGCCTTTCTTCGCACAAACGCGCCTCAAGTGGTGGATTGGGTGACGACGGATGAAGGTAAGAAGGTTATCGCTGGGACGAACTTTAACCTGGAAGAAGGGAATTTGAACCTGCTGAAGAAGCGATTTAATGCCGAAGATTATTCCGGCAAATAAGAGGTTGATTGATCAATTATCAATTGATAATCAAGCATTATTAATTAGAAGAACCTTGCCAAACTGCGCACGATTTTCCAAAGACTCGTGCGCTTCACGAGCTTCAGCCAGGGGTCGAACTGAATCGACGATGGCCCTAATACTTCCTTGCTCGACAAACTTCAAAACCTCGAGCAACTCAGCCTTTGACCCCATGAAAGAACCCAGCAACGTCAAATGACGATAAAAGACCTGACGCAGATCCGTCCGCGCATCATATCCGCTGGTGGCGCCACACGTCACGAGCCTCCCATTATTCTTTAAGGCGCTTATCGAGCCGGGCCATGTTTCGGCGCCCGTGTGCTCGACGACGACGTCAACCCCTCGGCCAGCAGTTAACTTTCTGACTTGCTTGGGCCAGTCGGCTGCAGTGTAGTTGACCGTTTCGTCAGCCCCTAACTCACGAGCTTTTGCTAATTTTTCTTCGGAACTGGAGGTGGTAATTACTCGCGCGCCGCGCAGCTTTGCAACTTGAATGGCGATCGACCCCACGCCACTACCCGCAGCATGAACGAGAACAACTTCACCTGGCTGGACATTCGCTCGTGAGACGAGCATATGCCAGGCTGTAATTGAAACTAATGGCAGGGCGGCCGCAGCTTCCCACGACAAGTTTGATGGCTTCGGAACGATATTAAGACCGGGAACCGCGACGAACTCAGCGTATCCACCATCTCTCCGGTAACCAATCATGTCGTATTCGCGACAAAGATTGTCGGCCCCACTCAAGCAAGCTTGACAGTGCGTACAAGAGACCCCTGGCTGAACAATGACCTCATCACCCGGCTTGACCCAACTTACGAGGTTGCCGACCTCTTGCACAATTCCAGAAATATCGCTTCCAAGGATATGAGGAAGTGGAATTTCAATTCCCGGCAAGCCACGCCTGATAAACAGGTCCAGGTGATTCAGCGCACAAGCTTTAACCTTCAGCAGGACCTCGTTAGCTTTGGGACTTGGTGCTTCGACATCGGTGAATTCCAGAACTTCTGGACCACCATGTTGCTTGAAGATTACTGCTTTCATATCCGCAGATTACACAGAATTCGCTGATTAAACCAAGTCAGTTGAGACGCTTGTCAGTTCCCTGTGAAGTTTTGTGGAATCTGAGAAATCTCTGGATATGTTAGATTGCCTGTTCACGAGCATGGTAGGAGGAACGAGTCAGTGGACTCGATTCGACATGATGAAAACCCAGATCCATTCCTATCTCTCGCCACTGTGCGAATTCCGCAGGGGTCACATACCTTTCAACTGGTAAACGACGTGCATGTGGTTGCAGATATTGGCCAATCGTCATTATGTCGCATGAGACGGCTCGAAGATCTCTCATCAACTCAACTACTTCTTCGAACGTCTCGCCGAGACCAACCATAATGCCGCTCTTAGTCAACATTCCTCGATCTTCAAGATCACGACGTGCCGCAGAGCGCTCGAGTAGCGTAAGCGACTGCTGATAAATAGCGTCAGGACGCACTCGTCGATAAAGACGCGCGATCGTTTCGGTGTTGTGATTAAGCACATCCGGCTGAGCATCAAGAACCGTATTGAGTGCCGCTTCGTCGCCATTGAAGTCTGGAATGAGAACTTCGACTTTGCAATCTGGATTCACAACTCGCACTTGTCGAATCGTTTCGGCCCAATGCGCGGCACCGCCATCCGGCAAGTCGTCTCGATTGACTGAAGTGATCACTACGTGAGCAAGATTCAGATGTCTTGTCGCTTCGGCGACATGAAGTGGTTCTTCTGGATCGAGACTTCCGGGCTGGCCCTTGCCTACGGCACAAAAACCGCAGTGTCGAGTGCAGATATCACCCCCGAGCATGAAAGTTGCAGTTCGATCTGACCAACATTCAAAAATGTTTGGACAGCGAGCTTCCTGGCAGACGGTGTGTAGGTTGAGACCTTCAATTAATTGCAGGACCTGATTTTGATTGGTTGGGTCACCTAGACGGATGCGGAGCCACTCCGGTTTTGGTTGGCGGACCTTTTGACTGTTACTGATTACGTTGAGTTCGCGGGCCATCTATTACCTCGGCCTTAATTGTACATGGCATCCTCAGAAACCAAAAATGGGCCTATTTAATGGTCAATCATCAATTGATAATTGAGAATTTTTAATGCATCCGAGCGGCGTGAGACTTAACCATTGCCAAAGATCAAATACAGCGGACACCACCGACTTCAGTCGCGTGGTCTTTCAACTTCCACCTAGCCCTGCCCGCCTTTCTTCCGCCCGTCAGTTGCTCGCTCCTATTTCGGCTAGGTGGAAGTTGAGGTACCACACGACTGAAGTCGGTGGTGTCCTAGTCGCTTCTCCTGAATTGTGCTACCGGAAAGGGAACTGACCGGCGAAAGCCAAGTAGGATTGTTGCAAATCAAACACTGAAAGCATTGCCACGATCCCGGCGTAGCTATAAGCTTTCCGCCGACTGAAATACCGATAGCTCAGTGAAAGGAGTTCTCCATGAAGTTCATTCTTGCTGTCGCCTGCCTTACCGTCCTGGCACTCACGACAATCTCATTTGCCAATGCAGATATTCGTGCACCCAAGCCGCCACCTGCGATCCAGGGTAAGGTTGTCCTCCATACGGGACTTGAAATCGTTCCAGACGCGAAATCATTTGAGGCTCGCCTCCAAATCTCGCAGTCGCAACTGCAGGAGCTTCGAGCCGCACTGGACGGCAGCGGCAACAATCGCACGTTAGCCGCTGCGGTATCACATAGTTCACCCCGGACCATCATTGCCGGAGTTTTGCTTTTCCTTTCAATTTCATTTGCGGGCGTATGGCTGGCGCGATCAGCGCGAGAGACCTCTCAACGCAACCGATTCAAGAAGGTGCTTGTAATTGGACTGGTGGTTGTCGCGACGATTGGTGTTGCAACCATCATTACCCGTGGAAATGCGGGACCTCCAGGATATTACCGCTGGCGAAACCTTCCCAAGTCGCTCTCTGAAGGAAAATCAACCGTAGGCGGACTCGATGTCGAGCTAGTTCCTGACGAACAGGGCAGAAACATGCGACTCATTATCCCGCTTCGAAAAGAGGGCGGCGGCGAGGAGTAAATTTGCAACGCGTCGGTGATTTAGGCTTCGTTCAGAGATCAAAACTGAGCGCATCAACTCAATCAGGCGTTCACTTATTCTTTGTGAGCCTCATCGTGTGGACCGTGCTGAGCGCCTCGCTGTCTGTCTGGATGCCGCTACAGTTTTCGATCGCCACTGTCTTCCTCTTCGCTGGCCCGCACAATTGGCTTGAGCTGCGTTACTTTTTGACGCGACTGCCTGTTCGTTTCGGAAGGTCGCGATTATTCTTTCTGACCGCTTTCATAGGCCTGGGTCTTCTGACCACGTCATACATCTCACTACCTTTGCTTTATCGTTCCCAGTCGTGGTCCGAGGAACAATCCATCACGGTTATAGCCGTTTGGAATTCGCTTCTCCTTGTTTGGATTGGGTATCTGATACGGCTGAGGTCCGAGCAAAAGCGGAAGGATTGGGGTTGGACCATCGCCGCTCTCCTGGCACTCGGCGCTTTCAACTGGATACAACCCGATGGCTTTAGCCTGGGTCTGGTCTACCTCCACCCTTTGATCGCATTGTGGTTTCTGGACTTACACCTACGCAAGACTCGCCCGGCCTTTCTAAAATTCTACCGTGGACTTCTGATCGCACTTCCATTGATCCTGGGGTTGATGATCTTTCAGACAGCGGGAGCCGAATCGCTAAACGACAACAACGGTCTCTTTTGGCGGGTCACACAGCATTCCGGCGCGCAATTATTGCCGCAAGTATCGAGTCACCTGCTCGTATCGATTCATGTGTTCCTGGAAATGCTTCACTACGGAGTTTGGATCTTGGCTCTTCCACTCGTCAGACCACTCGTGCGATCTAATGAAGGCGGAGACACCAACCGCTATGCGAACACCTGGAAAATTGGGGTGTACAGCCATCCACGCGGCTTTCCCAAAACGGTACTTGGCGTTCTTTTCGTGGCGATGTTACTGGTGATCGGGTTGTGGGCGGGATTTGCTTATGACTACGCTACTGCACGTGATATCTATTTCACATTAGCGATTGCTCACGTTCTTGCGGAAGCACCATTCCTCCTACGAATGATCTAACGCTACCTACAGTATGTCACCATCTCAACTGTGGCACTTTTTTCCGGTTGGCTATCTCTTCACCATATCGATAGAAACACCAATCCTTCTGGTAGGGTTGTCACCGCAACACTCGTGGCGCCGCAGACTGCTTGCTGGAATCTGGCTAACCGGATGCACATACCCGATTGTTATCCTGGTCCTGTCGCAGTTATTCACTGATCGGAGAATCTACCTGCTTGTTGCGGAAACGTTCGCTCCAGTTGCTGAATGCCTGCTGTTTTGGATGGCCTTTGGTAATCGAGATTCAGGTTGGAAAATGGCTATTCGAGACTTCTCAGTGATAACTCTTGCTAATCTTGCGTCGTTTACGGTCGGTGAGTTGCTAAATTATTGGAACTGGTTTGGCTTGCTGTCCTGACTGGACCATTGAAGGGCTATCCCATTAGCCGGCTTTACGTCCGTTCTCTGTGCAACACTCTGCGTTCTCTGTGACTCCGTGGTGAAATTTTGTCTCGGCTATCTCACCACAGAGTCACAGAGAACACTGAGGCGGCACAGAGAACGAAAGGAACAACGCTAGTGCGGTAAAGAATCTGCAATCACTTTCGCAAGCAAATCTGGATCAATATTTCCTCCTGAGAGAATCACACCCACTCGCCTTGTGTTCGCCGGCAGTTTGCCAAACAACACCGCAGCGGCCGCTGTAACTCCTGAGGTCTCAACGAGCAACTTCATGCGAAAGAGAACAAAGCGGAGTGTTTCCATTATCTCTTCTTCAGAGACTGTCAAAACATCTTCGGCAAGCCTTTGCAGAATGGGAAAAGTCAAGGTGCCGGGAATCTGTACCCTGAGTCCGTCTGCAATCGTCGGTGGTGGCGGGATGTGGACACGCTCACCTTTTAAGAATGACTGTTGAGTATCGTTCCCCAGTTCAGGTTCAACAGGAAAACAGCGAACGGAGGAATTCACAGCTTTTGCGGCGGTCGCAACACCCGCAAATAGACCACCACCACTGCATGGCGCGAGCAACGAATCAAGTTCCGGTACTTCCTCGAGAAATTCAAAAGCTGCCGTTGCCTGTCCTGCCATCACCAGATAGTCATCATACGGTGGAACGATGACGAGGTGCTCCCGTTCGGCAAGGTCCGAAGCAAACTTCTCTCGGTCTTCGCGGTGACGATCGTAAAAGATGATTTCCGCGCCGTAATCTCGAGTTCCGGCAACTTTCATCTTTGGAGCATCTTCGGGCATCGCCACGACCACGCGGGTTCCCGCCTCTCTTCCCGCCAGCGCAACCGCTTGAGCATGATTGCCTGACGAAAACGCTACGATACCGCGTCGCTTTTCTTCAGGAGTGAGCGACTGAATCTTGTTGGTTGCTCCACGAATCTTGAATGCCCCTGCTCGCTGGAAGTTCTCACACTTGAAAAAGACTTCTTTGCCGCAACGCTCGTTAAATGTCTTCGAGGTGACGATTGGTGTTCGATGAATACGGGAGTTGATGCGTTCGCGCGCCTCGTTGATCGAATCGAGTGTAAGCATTCTAGATAGTTTGGTAATTAAACAAGAACAGACTGATGGGACGTTGTTGAAGCGAGCGCCATCGAAAACACTTGCACAAAATGGTCGACTACTCGATCCGCGACTACTGCTAAGTCAATCTCGTCGCCGAGGATGTGCTCCATTGATGTAACTGGTTCACCCTCGCAACCGATTATCATGTCGAAGTACTTCAGATCTGTGTTTACATTGAGCGCAAAACCGTGCGTTGTTATCCAGCGCGCAATATGGACCCCAATAGCCGCCACCTTGCCGCGCTCTGTGTGC
>DATIBX010000500.1:0-9931 GCA_035457105.1 Pyrinomonadaceae bacterium | reverse complement strand
CAGCCAGGAATAGTTGTCTGCCTAAGTTACGCACTTTTACTGCTACAGACCAATCAAAAACGGTTCCGGTGCCACCACGTAGCTCGGGATGACTCGCATCCAACATAATCGATTCAACTGCGAACTCAAGAGTTTGCTGCGGGTCAAACATATTTCCGACTCGAAAGGCCTTGATAATCTTGTGGCCGTCAAGTTGGTTGCAATAAGCCGACGATTCGTCACCGTGAAGCTGTAGCTCATCGATTTTTGAAGTGCTCGCTATACTTCGGATCGTTGGCAGGCTTTCGTTGACAAACACTCCTACCGACAGTACGTGATTCGGCAGCTGGTCGATTATTTCTCGCGCTGCTGCGGGCGAGATATAACGCGGACTGCGCTGATAAAAATTGAAACCCAATAGGTCCGCTCCAGCATCAACCGCTGCTTGAGCGTCAGGAAAGTTCGTGATGCCACAGATCTTAACGAGCGTCATCTGCCCCCTTTGAACCTTTTTGCAGAAGTGCTAACAGAGAGGCAGCTGGATCCTCACTTTTCATCAACGATTCACCTATCAGGAATCCGCTATATCCCACCTCTTTTAGCCTGCGGAGATCGTCGTTTGTTTCAAGACCGCTTTCGCTGATTAAAATTGAACCATCTGGAGCCTCGCCCGCGAGTTTGATCGAGGTTTCAAGCGAAACTTGAAAAGTGTGCAAATCACGATTATTGACACCGATCAAATGTGCCCCCAGATCTTTAGCCCGTTTCATTTCCTGACTCGTATGAACTTCAACCAGGGCATCCATTTGCAACTCGTTCTCAGCCAGCTCCAGCAAACGTTCGAGAACACGGTCTTCGAGTGCCGCAACAATCAAGAGTACGGCGTCTGCGCCAGCTGACGCTGCCTCGTAAACTTGATATTCATCACCTACAAAGTCTTTGCGCAGGACTGGTAATTTGACCGCAATCTTGATCGCACGCAAGTCATCCAGCGAACCATCGAAATAGTCTTCTTCGGTAAGCACTGAAATCGCCGCTGCGCCGCCGTCGCGATACGCATTCGCGATCTCGGTCGGATTGGCGTTCGGTCGAATGGGGCCTTTAGATGGAGACTTTCTTTTGAACTCGGCGATTATGTTTATCGCGTCGTTTGTTAAAGCATTGGTGAACGCATGTGGCCGCGCACTCGCACGCACAGACTCTGCATTTGCGCGGACTACTTCCAGCGAGACCTGTTGCTTTGCGACATCCACTCGCGCACGCTTCTTCTTAAGTATCTCTAAAAGGAAATTCACCTGATTATCCGTTACTCGCCTGGATTAAGAGTTCGAGTTTGATGTTCGCTGCTCCGCTATCAATCGCGTCGGCTGCCAGGACTGCTGCGTCTTGCAGTCTTTCCGCTTTACCCCCCAACAAGAGCGCGGCAGCTGCAGTCATGATCACCAATGAGCGAGCCTCGTCACGTCGACTTCCCGACAAGACCTCGCGGATGATTTGTGCGTTGTCAGCGACTTCGCCTCCTCTCAGATGTTCAAGCGAACCCTGGTTCAGCCCAAACTCCTCTGGGGTGATGTCGAAAGTTCGCACCTGATCGTTTCTGGCTTCTGCGACGTGGGTCTTGCCGGCGACGGTAATTTCGTCGAGACCATCGCTGCCATGAACAACCCACGAATGTTCTGTACCGAGTTCAGCGAGAACTTTGGCTAGATGTTCAACGAGATCCTTGCGAAACACTCCGATAATCTGACGGGGTGCTCCCGCCGGATTGCTCAATGGTCCAAGCAAATTAAAGGATGTATGAATTCCCAGCTCTCTTCTAATCGCGGCGACTCGTGCAGTGGCGCCGTGATATAGGGGCGCAAACATGAAACAGATGCCAATCTCGTTTAAAGCAGTTTCGGAATGTCTTGGCAGTGCCGAAACGTTAACGCCCAACTCGGTGAGAACGTCTGCACTTCCTGACTTGCTGCTGGCCGCGCGATTACCATGCTTGGCAACCGGTAGACCAGCCGCAGCGATCACGAAAGCAGCGGCAGTGGAAACATTAAATGTCTTAGCCTTGCTGGAACCTGTCCCGGCCGTATCAATGAAACAGCTGTGTTGCGACTGCAAGCGAACCGAGCGGGACCGGAGGGCCGTTGCCAGGCCAGCCAATTCTTCGACAGTCTCTCCCTTTGCTGCTAATGCAACCAACACAGCAGAAATTTGAGCATCCGTCGCCTCTCCATCAAGTATCGTTTCCAACAACAACCTTGCCTCGTCGCGACTAAGACTCTCGCGCTGAATCAAGCGCAGCAGAAACTCATTTAATTTATGAGCAGGCATCAGAAGTAGCTTTTGAATTCGGAATTTATAGCTTTAAGAAGTTGGCCAAAAGTTTCTTGCCGTCGGTGGTAAGTATTG
This sequence comes from Pyrinomonadaceae bacterium, assembly GCA_035457105.1. Lineage (GTDB taxonomy): Bacteria > Acidobacteriota > Blastocatellia > Pyrinomonadales > Pyrinomonadaceae > PSRF01. The sequence continues at coordinate 7,549 of DATIBX010000500.1, read as the reverse complement.
ATTCGGGATGAAACTGAACGCCTTCGACCTTCAGTTGTTTGTGGCGCAATCCCATGATGATGTTGTCCGCGGTGTAAGCCGATATTTCGAGACAGTCAGGCAAACTCTCACGTTCGACGATCAGCGAATGATAACGACCGGCAGAGAAATGATCGTCGATCCCCGCAAAGATTGTTTTTCCGTCATGACAGATCTCGGAAGCTTTTCCGTGCATTAGTTGTGGAGCACGGATTACGCGGCCGCCAAAAGCCTGACCAATCGCCTGGTGGCCCAGGCAAACACCGAGCAAAGGAATCTTCCCGGCAAAACGCTCGATGGTTTTTAGTGTGACACCAGCATCGTCCGGTGTACCTGGCCCAGGCGAGATCACAATTCGTGCGGGACGAATCGATCTCTCAATCTCATCAACTGTAACCTTGTCATTACGGCGCACCTCAACATTCTCGCCCAATTCGCCCAGATATTGGACCAGGTTATACGTAAAAGAGTCGTAGTTATCGATCAGTAATAGCATCAGGCTTTTCGCTTGGAATTTGCTAACTCCTCTAATACTTTCGCGACCGCGCGGTTGTTTTTCCTGGCCCAACCTAAAGCCGTTAGACCGTCTGAATCCTTCAAATCCAGTGAAGCTCCGTGGGCGACCAACGCACGGACCGCCGGCTCGTCGTCGTAAGAGGCGGCCCACATCAACGCGGTGCCACCAACCTTATTCTTCACATCAACCGAAGCACCCTTATCCAACAGCAATTTGAATATCTGCTCATTATTGATTGTCGCGGCCACGTGTAGAGCCGTATCCCCATCATTATCCTGGGCATTTATGTCCGCGCCTGAATCGACAAGTTTCCGGACTGCCGCTTCCCAACTCCTCGAGACGCAAGTGATTAAAGGTGTAGCATTGTTCAAGCCCTTCACATTTACATCAACACCGGGCCGATTTAATAACACTTCGAATGTATCATCATGGCGTTCAATCAAAGCTCGACTGAGAGCACTTTGGTTAGAATGGTCGCGAGCATTAACATCCGCCTTTGCGTCCAAAAGCGCTTTAACGATCTCCGTCTTCCCTAATCGTGCCGCATAGATCAGCGGTGTTTGACCATCAGAATCTCGATGCTTGTTCATGTCGAATCCGGCATTGACAAAAGTGACAATGGCAAATTGGTCGCCGTTTTCGATCGCGGTGTAGAGCGACTTCTCGTCGAAATCGTAGCCGCGCAATTTCAGTACATTACGCGCGGAGTCTGGACTAGCTTTCTCAGCAGGTAACCTGGCACACGCGCTCAAACACATCAACATCGCAGGTAACATTAGCCAGTTACTTACTTTCAAGAGCCATCGATCTCTAAACAAGGTCAAACCTTCTTTCTAGCTATTACGGACTCACCTTCTTACAGGGGGCAACCACGGCCTTATTGATTCTCACGGGCTTGTCTGGTTTTTCGCCATTCGCCGGCGCGTGATTTATCGTATCTGCGATCTCTATTCCCTTCGTAACCGTTCCAAAAGCAGAAAACTTGCCATCCAGGTGTGGTCCATCGCCGACCAGGAGAAAGAAGTGCGTTGTCGCACTATTCGGCTCTTCTGTCCGAGCCATGGAAACTATTCCGCGGACATGCTTGATGATGCCCGGCTCGTCCGGAACGCGTTTCGCCATCCGTCGTGATAGTTCGACACCCCATTTTTCACTGGTGGTGAGATTACCGCCCTGAATTACGAAATCTCTTACAGTGCGACTGAAAGTAGTTGTGTCGAGAGCTCCAGTCGCCGCCAGGTTAAGAAAGTTCCTCACACTCTCGGGAGCAACTTCCGGCATCATCGCGATCTCGATAACACCAAGCTCCGTCTCGAGGCCGACGCACTGGCCAGCCATCTTTTCAACCGGAACTCCATCAAAAGGTTCCGCAGGCACAGCGGGTGTCGCGCTGGTTCGCTCGTTTGCCTTGCGTGGTCCTTCGATAGGACCATTCGGAGTCGCCTGGGCGTTAAGAACAACCGGCAATACAACTAGTACAATTGCAGAAAAAAATAACCTCATCGCTTTATAAACCCTTTTGGGCCATTTCTATTGCGCGTAACATCGCTCGTGCCTTGTTTACAGTTTCCGCGTACTCGTGTTCGGGGATCGAGTCGGCGACAATGCCGGCTCCCGCCTGAACCAGAATCTCGCCGCGTTGCATGACGACAGTTCTGATGGCGATGCAGGAATCAAGATTATCAGCGTAGTCCATATAGAAAACGCAACCGGCATAGACACCCCGACGATCAGGTTCAAGCTCGCGAATAATCTCCATCGCTCGAATCTTCGGAGCACCTGTTACTGTCCCGGCGGGGAAACAGGATGCCAACGCATCAAAACGATCTAGACCATCACGCAGACGCGAACGCAAACTACTTTCGAGATGTTGCACGTGCGAGTAGCGCTCGACGACCATCAATTGCTCGACCTTAACTGAGCCATAGTCTGAGACTCGCCCAAGATCGTTGCGACCCAGGTCCACCAACATCATATGTTCGGCGACCTCCTTCTCATCGGTCTTCAGATCTTCGCTGAGCATCCAATCTTCAGTTTCCGTTGCACCGCGCTTGCGAGTTCCAGCGATAGGCCGGTAATCGAGTCTTTGGCCGTGACAACGCACGAGCATTTCCGGAGAAGCTCCGATAACAGTTTCATCACCCATCCGCAGGTAAAACATATAAGGAGAAGGATTGATAGCACGGAGCGCGCGATAAATTAGTAGCGGATCGCCCTCATACTTAACAGTAAAACGTTGTGATAGGACCGCCTGGTAACAATCGCCAGCCGCAATGTACTCCTTGACCTTTCTGACCCCTTCTTCAAAATCACGTCGCGTCCAATTTGAGACAAGTGCCATCTCCGTGGGATTCTGCTCGACCGGAAAAGAATTGGACGGCAATTCTTTTTCGAAGATCTTCTTTTCGATTTCACCCGTTTGCGCGACTGCTTGATCGTAAAGCTCTTGCAATTTCTGGTGACTGCCTTCGGCCTCTTCAGTCAAGACTATCGAGACTATTTCGAGTCGCTGTTTGACTCGATCAAACACAACAACATTCCGGAAAAACATCCAGATGGCATCGAGCGGAGCATTTAAAGCCTGGGTCTTATCTTGTCGCAGCGCTGGCTCAAACCACTCGGCGGCGTCATAACCTATGTAGCCGACGGCACCGCCTGCAAAAGGAACCAGTCCCGAGCGTCTCGCGAGCACTCGAGTCTTGAAATATTCTCGGACCCAATCAGTTGCGACTGCCAGGATTGATTCAGCCTTGCCGTTCCGCTCGACAATCGTCTGCAGTCCGTGTCCGCGAACAATCATTTCTGGATCAACTCCGAGAAACGAGTAACGCGCAATACGCTCGCCGCCTTCGACTGATTCGAGCAGGAATGAGTGAGTTGAGTTGGCGGCAATACGCATGAACGCACCGACCGGAGTGTGTAGATCCGCGAGCACCGAACGAACAACAGGGACCACGTTTCCCTGTCGCGCTTCACGTTCGAAAGCTTCAAATGATGAAGGTTGAAGTTCCAGCATGTGTTAGAAACCGACTATTGACTTACTTTGTGCAACCTTTGTGTCTTCTGTGCCTTTGTGGTGGAAGTGCTACCGGAAGAACAACCACGGAGTCACAGAGAACGCAAAGGCTGCACAGAAAAATTCGCAAACAATTATTGATCAATGATCCATTACTTCTTTCTAAAGCATCCTACTCGCTGAAAGCCATTGGCCACCGTCCACTACCAGTATGGCGCCGTTGATAAAACTCGCAGCGTCGGAACAAAGAAACACGGCGGCGCTTTCGATATCTGCAATCCTGCCAAATTTCCCAAGAGGTATTCTTTTCTTCAACTTCTCCTTCACAACCTCTGGTACCAGACGTTTCATTCCTTCCGTATCTTCAATTGGACCAGGAGCAATGCCATTAACTCGAATTCCGTGAGCTCCCCACTCGACAGCTAAATTTCGTGTCAGCGCATCGACTCCAGCTTTCGCCGCAGAGACATGAAGTTGCAAAGGTGTTCCTACGTAATGGAGAGTCGCACTGATGTTGAGGATCTGACCCTGATGATTTTTCAACTGTTCAAAAGCTGCCCGGCAAACGTTGAAGGTACCTTTAAGATCAATGTCGACAACGGTCCCAAATCCATTGGGCGATAGTTCATTCGCCGGGCAAAGAAAGTTTCCCGCTGCGCCATTCACCACCACGTCAATTTTGCCAAAATGATCTACAGTGGCCGCAATTGCGTCTTCGACTTGCTTGCTTTCACGTACGTCCGCAGCAACTGCAAAAGCCCGTCCGCCATTCTGGTTGATTAGCTGCGCCGCTGGTTCGAGGTGTTCGATCTTCCTACTGACCAGGGCGACGGCTGCTCCTGATTCGGCGAGGGCTCGGGCTACTCCACCGGTAATGCCGGTTCCGCCGCCTGTCACAAACGCGACATTGTTCTTCAATATGTCGGGCGCAAAAATCTTTGAGCTCATAATTGTTCACCGTGGCTACAGTTCAGCGCTCCAAAGGCTACTCTTACTTGCCGCCGCTATGCTCCTGGTTCTGTACTGATCTTAATTGCTTCATGAAGTTTAAGTCTTCCTTCATATAGAGCTTTGCCAACAATAACACTGTCAATTAAAGGCTCACCTGCGTCTCGTAACCGACGGATGTCATCAAGCTCAGAGACTCCACCCGAAGCCGTAACTTTCACCTTTGCAGCACGAGCCAGGGCAACAGTCTGATCGACATTTGGTCCAGTCAACATTCCATCACGACTGATATCCGTGTAGATAATTCGTCCGACGCCGTATGACACCATGATTTTGGCCAGGTCCACTGCTGCCATGCTGCTCTGCTGCTCCCAACCTCGCACCATCACAACTCCGTCACGTGCATCGATTCCAACCGCTATTAGATCACCATGACGCTCAACAACTTCTCGGACCATGAGAGGCGTTTCAATCGCCGCGGTTCCTAATACCGCTCGATGCACTCCGAGCTCGGCCAACCGCTCAACGTCCGCTACGGTTCGTATTCCGCCTCCGACCTCGATCTTTGCCCCCATGCTCAAGATATCGCTGACAACCTTCCGATTGTTGCCTGTCGTTTCTCCAAATGCAGCGTCAAGATCGACCACGTGGATCAAATCAGCACCAGCAGCTACAAACTGTCTCGCAACTTCAACAGGCTCTTCGCTGTAAACGGTGATCAGCGATTTTTGGCCCTGTGCCAGACGCACGCACTTCCCGTCGCGCAAATCGATAGCAGGGATTACACGCACTATGAACCCTGGCCCGTTACGAGTGTCATCACTTCATCAAACAACTTTCCATTGGTGGCGATCGCATTACCTCCGCTCGCGGTTGCTGATCCGGTCCAATCTGTAAACGTACCACCAGCCTCTTCCAGAATTGGCTTTATCGCAGCACAATCCCAGAGGTTCATGACCGGATCCAGCATGACATCGGCACGTCCCGTAGCCACTAAAACATAACCATAACAATCACCCCAGGTTCTGTTTGTTTTCGCCCTTGTCGTCAGACGCTCGGTGGCCGCTTCGAAGCCGTAATATTTGCAGGCCATGAAATCAGTGCAAAGAACAAGCGCATCCTTAAGCCGTTCCGTGTCAGAAACTCGAGTGGGCTTACCATTCCAATAACATCCCATTCCAGTTGCGGCGTAGACCACTTCATTCAAAGCGGGAATGTTCACCACGCCCAGGCTCATCTTGCTGTCGACTTCGAGTCCAATGAGCACTCCGTAAAAAGGGACTCCGTGAACAAAAGCGAATGTCCCGTCAATCGGATCAAGAATCCAGCGGCGACCTGAAGAGCCAATCCGCTCGCCCTCTTCTTCACCGAGAATGCCGTCTGCTGGAAACGTCGCGCGAATCTGTTCTCGCATGAAACTCTCGGCATTTCGATCAGCGATGGTTACAAAGCTGCCATCCGACTTAGTCGAGGTCTCGGGATCCCGGCGGAAGTATTCAAGCGTAATCGCCCCCGCTTGTTGCGCTAGTTCAACTGCAAAATTGAGTAGATCAGTACTCAAGCATTTTTCTCCGTCAGTCGTTTCTTGCTGCGGCTTTCCAGTTCGGCTTGAATCTGATCGAGCGAAACACCTTTCTCAACCAGCATAACAAGAAGATGAAAGGTCAGGTCTGCAACTTCGCTAACGAGTCGCTGAGGATCTTGATTCTTTGCAGCGATAATTGACTCGGCTGATTCCTCACCTACTTTTTTCAGAATCTTGTCGAGTCCCTCGTCGAACAAGTAGGTCGTGTACGAACCATCCGGTCGTTCTTGTTTACGCTGCGCAATTAACTTATATAGATCAGAAAGGGTATTCGATGAACCTCTGTTTACTTCAGAACCTTCTCGCGCGCCTTCAGTTGAATTATGAAAACAACTTGTCGCACCAGTATGACAAGCGGGACCAGCAGGTTTCACAAGCAGAACGAGTGCGTCAAAATCGCAATCCACCTTGATTTCGACCACCTCTTGTGTGTTGCCCGAGGTCTCGCCTTTCTTCCAGAGCCTTTGCCGCGAGCGCGACCAAAACCACGATTGACCCGTTTCGAGGGTTAGCGACAGGCTTTCACTGTTCATAAAGGCGAGGGTAAGCACTTCCCTGGTATGCACATCCTGAACAACCGCCGGAATCAATCCCGCCGCGTCAAACTTAATCTCTGAGAGGTTCACTTTCATATCGTTGCGGTTCGAACCAATACATCACTCTCCGTCAAATAGTCTTTCAAGCGGCTGATAGAGACTTCGCCAAAGTGAAAGAGCGAAGCCGCTAATACCGCACTTGCGCCGCCCTTGAGAAACGCGTCACGAAAGTCGCTTAGCTTACCTGCGCCGCCCGATGCAATTACCGGAATTTTCACTGCCGCTGTTACAGCTCGAAGCAAGTCAAGATCATAACCGTCCCGAGTCCCATCACGGTCCATACTGGTCAACAAGATCTCGCCGGCTCCCAGAGTCTGCGCGCGAACTATCCATTCGACAGCGTCGATTCCATGATTCTTACGACCACCATGAGTAAATACGTCCCAACGTTTGTTGGCCTCGTTACGTTTCGCATCAACGGCAACGACGATGCACTGGCTACCAAACATTTCCGCACACTGTTTGATCAATTCCGGACGTTCAATAGCGGCAGTATTGAGACTGACCTTATCAGCCCCGGCGCGCAAGACTGCTCGGACATCTTCAACCGATCGCAGCCCACCACCTACTGTAAATGGGATAAAGACTTCGTCAGCAACGCGACGTACAAGTTCAGTAACAATCTGGCGCTTGTCAGATGAGGCTGTGATATCAAGGAACGTGAGCTCATCGGCTCCTTCAGCATCATACCGTTTCGCCTGCTCGACTGGATCGCCCGCGTCAACCAGTGAGCCAAAACGGATTCCCTTGACGGTACGTCCGTCTTTAACATCGAGACAGGGAATGATTCGTTTAGCGAGCATGGTGGTTAGGTCTTTGGTCTTTGGTATTTGGTCTTTGGTCTTTGTGCTTGTGCTTTGCACCCTCTC
>DATIBX010000499.1:0-6664 GCA_035457105.1 Pyrinomonadaceae bacterium | reverse complement strand
AGTCCAGCCCATGCAAGGCCAAAGTTGGGATCCAGCGCGACCGCCTTGTTAAAGTAGTCAACCGCACGCGGCGCCATAAGTGTCTGGCGACGGTAATAAACGCCGTTGAGATACAGTTGGTAAGCCTCGGGGTTAGTCGTCGCGCGTTTACTGAGTTGTTGCTCTTGCGCACCAGTCAAATGCACGCGCAACTTTTCTGATACTGCGCGCGCGATCTCTTCCTGCACCGCTTGCACGTCTGTGATGCTGCGGCTGTACTGCTCTCCCCAAAGCTGCGTCTTGTCGCGGGCGTTGATTAACTCGGCGCGCACCTGTAGCTGATCGCCACGCTGAACCACTCGCCCAGTTAGAATAACTTCAACGCCTAATGTATTAGCCGCTTCCTGTGGATCCACATCTTTACCCTTGTACTTAAATGCTGAACTGCGGGCGATGACCTTCATGCCTGGTAACTGTGAGAGCTTGTCGATCAGGCTTTCACTGATGCCGTCCGAGAGATAGTCTGCATTTGCGTCCCCGCCGGCATTAGTAAACGGAAGAACTGCGATTGAGGTTAGGCCCGCGGAACGACTTCCAGAAAGCTTGTAATAACCAACTAACCCAGCAAGTCCAAGAACAATCACTGCAATGATCAACAATGCTGCCAGCTTGTGACGCCTGATCTCTCCAACAACATACTCAGCGCTCGAGAGGGTGTGGGCCACCTGCGCTTCAGCAGTGGAGGCTGCAACCGGATTGATCGAGGTTGGCGAAACACTGTGGTGCAGTTGCGCCTCCGGCGTGACGCTTCGCTCCAACTCAGCATCAAGCTCGACACGCTGCTTCAAACGTTTCAAGTCAAGACTGATTTCGCGCGCCAGCTGGTAACGTTCTTCTCGTTTTTTCGTGAGCGCTTTCTCAACGATTCGTTCTAATTCACTGGGTACCTCACCACTGTAAAGTAACAACGATGGAGGCTCGCGATGGAGTATTGTCGCGAGCACGTCCGTAGTTGTTCCACCCTCAAACGGCAAACGTCCCGCCACCATCTCATACAGCACCACTCCCAGGCTCCAGATATCAGTGCGCGCATCGACCTCCGACCCTCGTGCCTGCTCCGGCGACATGTAGCTGGCCGTACCCATGATCACACCGGGATCTGTTTTCAAGACACGTGTCAGCGTTGAGGCTTCTGGTGTGACTTCTGGTTTGGAAGATTCATTGGCTAGCTTTGCTAATCCAAAGTCGAGAACTTTGACATAGCCGTCGCGTCGCAGCATCACGTTTTCGGGTTTGATATCGCGATGCACGATGCCTGCTTCGTGTGCAGCCGCGAGCGCATCAGCAACTTGACTAACGATGGCTAGCGTTTCTTTCAGCTCCATTGGTGAGCGTGAGATTCTTTGACGTAAAGATTCACCTTCGACGTATTCGGTGGCGATGAAGTGATGGCCCTGCTCTTCACCGATTTCGTAGATGGTCACAATGTTGGGGTGATTAAGACTGGAGGCGGCATAGGCCTCACGCTCAAAACGTGAGAGGCGATCTTTGTTCTCAGTAAACTCTATGGGAAGGAGTTTGATTGCTACTTGACGACGCAGCCGCGAGTCGTGAGCCAAATAAACTTCACCCATCCCGCCCTGTCCAAGCAGTGCACGTATTTCGTAGTGACCAAACTGGGAATTAACCGGAAGAGTAATCGCCATACCTGGGTCAAATGGAAGTAAAAGACGAGCGAGAATCTAATTTAGGGTGGATGCGAAGTCAAACGACTGGGTTGGGCCAACGATAGTGGGAGGAACAATTTGAACCTTCAGTTTTCCTTCGCATTCATCGTCAAGGCTGCTGCCTGCGATCGAGTGTCAGACAAGCGCGATGTGCGACATGCTTCAGCTTGTCGCCAACAGATGAGCGCATAATCGGGAAACTTTATGGAAATCATTGCTTGATCGACGAGTCTCACCCGACAAGCTAAAAAAGCATCTCGGACATTTCGAGCGTCATCGCGGGCTTTTTGTTGTCGATCACTCTTGTCCGACAAAAAGAAGGGCCCGCGAGGACGCGCGCGGTCCGGCAGAAGAGGTTGAGTGGTGAGCACCGGATTTCGATGAACACTTAAAAATACTTAACGGGGGTTTAAATAGAATTGTCTTGACCCGACGGTAGCCTGGATTTAGAGTCGCTGCCACGCAAAAGTGTTGATCGCGGATAGGTAAAAGACCTTGTCTATAACTACTGATATCGGAACCTTGAATCTTTGTATTGGCACCTGTTGCTGCTGTTGTAGCAGTGCGCTCATGTATAGGGCGAAACGAATTGCCAAACCAGTCGGTGCTATTCAGGGGAAAGAAATAGTCAGTAATGTTGGACAAGCGAAACAGCAAACGTGAATTTGAAAGACGACCTCGTCGCTTTGACCTTCCCCTCCTGACTGGGTTAAAGCTCGGACAATCTAAATCCTTTCCAGCTTTTCCTTCTGACCTCGTCTCAATCAAGCAAATAGATTCAGTTTCACGCCTGCTGGAGGTCCGCATTAAGGACCGCTGGTCCGTCCATACTTAAGAGAACGGATAAACAAGATGCCAACTACTGAAGGCCTGGACCAGGAAATAAGTGAGGCCGAAATCGAAAGACTGGCGGCGCGATTCGAAACAGCGTCGCCCGAAGACACTCTGGCGTGGGCCCTTGAAGAGTTCGGTACAGAAGTAGCGCTTGCTACCGGTTTTGGACCAGAAGGATGTGTCCTTATTGATATGTTGGTCCGAATTAGTCCGCACACAAGAATATTCTATCTCGACACGGATTTACATTTTGCCGAAACCTACTCACTAATCCAGCGGTTGGAGATTCGTTATGGCATCTCCTTTGAACGCAGGGCGACTAAATTGTCGCTCGCGACCCAAGAGCAACTATTCGGGGCTAAACTCTGGGAGCGCGAACCTGATCGTTGCTGTCAACTACGCAAGGTGGAACCGTTGGTGGAGACACTATCAGCGCTGCGTGCCTGGCTTACAGCAATCCGGCGCGACCAATCAGCAGCTCGTAGTGGCGCACAGGTGATCGAGTCAGATGGAAAGTTCGGCCTCATAAAAATCAATCCGCTCGTGCGCTGGTCGTCGCTCGACGTTTGGAAGTACATCTTCAAACACGAGGTCCCTTACAACCCGCTACACGATCAGGGTTATCCATCAATCGGGTGCGCACCATGCACTACGCACGTAAATCCAGGTGAAGACCAACGTTCAGGCCGCTGGCGAGGGACGACGAAGACTGAGTGTGGGCTTCACCAGTAACCAGGTTTCAATTTTTGAAAAAGAACAGGACTCATATGAAACTCATCAGCCCCCACGGGAACAGGCTTATAAATCGTGAATTAAAGGGAACTGACCGAAAGGAACTTGCTTTGGCGGCAGGCAAGTTCGACAGGCTTCTGCTCAACAGCAGACAGACTTCGGATCTGTTGATGCTTGCCACCGGTGCTTACTCACCCATCGAAGGTTTCCTGGGTGAAGCCGATTATCTCTCCGTTGTTTCGACCATGCGTCTGGCAAACGGAGTAGTCTGGCCCATTCCCATTACGCTCGCTGTCTCCGCTGCTGAAGCCAACACTCTCCAGAAAGGCCGAGACGTCGCACTCTATCAGGAAGATCAGCTCATTGGTGTGTTGCATCTCACAGAGAAATACACCTATGACAAGCGGCGCGAGGCCGAAGCAGTTTATAAAACGTCGGACCTGACCCATCCGGGAGTGCAGGCCCTTTATGCTCAGGGTGATTGGTTGTTGGGCGGTCGCATCAGTCTGATAACTCGTCCTCGCGATCTTTCTTTCCCTCAGTATCGCCACGACCCTACCGAAATTCGAGCTCAATTTGAAGAGCGTGGCTGGCGTCGTGTGGTTGCCTTTCAAACTCGGAATCCCGTCCATCGAGCGCACGAATATATCCAAAAGTGTGCTCTGGAAATGGCTGATGGTCTTTTACTACATCCTCTCGTTGGTGAAACCAAATCAGACGATGTACCTGCCGCCGTTAGGATCACGTCTTACGAAAAGATTTTGGCGAACTATTATCCGGCATCACGGACTATCCTCTCGCTGATGCCCGCTGCAATGCGTTATGCGGGACCACGCGAAGCCGTTTTTCATGCACTCATTCGGAAGAACTACGGCTGCTCGCACTTCATAGTTGGACGCGATCATGCAGGCGTCGGTAATTACTACGGCACATACGATGCTCATCATATCTTCGATGAATTCGAACCCCACGAACTCGGCATCACCCCACTTTTCTTTGATCACACTTTCTACTGCCGGTTATGCCGAGCAATGGCTTCATCAAAAACTTGCCCACATGCCCAAGCCAATCATGTAACACTTTCTGGCACCAAGGTGCGTGAGTTATTAAGCGCCGGTGAATTGCCACCCGCCGAGTTTTCGCGTCCTGAAGTTGCGCAAGTGTTGATTGATGCTTACCGCGTCTTGTCTGCCGAGCAATCAATTACGGGTTAGGAGAGATAGGAAAATCATGTCAAAACGAAAAGGATTTACTTTGTGGCTAACCGGACTATCCGGAGCCGGCAAGACCACGCTCGCCGGGCAAGTTTTCAATGAGCTACGAAATCAGGGACTGCTAGTGGAAATTCTGGATGGAGATGAAGTGCGTGCGAACCTATCGAAAGGTCTTGGCTTTTCTAAAGAGGATCGCGACACAAACATCCGGCGTATCGGTTATGTCAGTCGTTTGCTGTCGCGCAATGGCGTCGCCGTCATCACTGCAGCCATTTCTCCATATCGGGACATTCGTAACGAGGTGCGCCAATCTACCGAAAACGACGGTTCGCTGTTCATTGAGGTTTACGTTAAGTGCCCCATCGACGTGCTGGCGAAGCGCGACGTGAAAGGTCTTTACAAGAAGGCTCTTGCCGGCGAGATCGACAGCTTCACAGGAGTGTCAGATCCTTATCAAGAACCAGTCGAACCGGAGATTGTGGTCGAAACTGATCGAGAATCAATTGAACAAAGTGTGGCCACAATCATCTCGGAGTTGAGGCGACGCAGACTGTTAACTCAAGTGACGGAGTCTTCCGCGTCAAGTAATGTTATTCCGCTCAGCAGTGAATCGGTTTCTGAAGTTCGAACCTGAATCGCTTGCGTTGATTGGCCTGCGTAGGATTCTCGATCTCATCTTGTTCGGTGGTACTCTCAACCATGACTCGTTCAAGAGATTCGCCAATGGCAAGACAAGTCTCGAGAAAGTGTTGTGCCGCAAAAGGGAGCTGCTGATTTTTACGACGAACGATCCAAAGAGACCACTGATCGCGAATATCCTCAACCGTCAACGCAGTAAGGCAGCCTCTTGTTACTTCGTTCCGTATGCACATTCGCGGGACGAACCCAATTCCCAGGTCCTCCGCGACCATCTTTTTGATGCCCTCGATGGCAACATTTTCTGCCGCGATTCTGAACGGAGTGGCGTTCTGCTTCAGCGCTTGCACAATCCTGTCACGAAGTTTTGATTTGATTCCCTGCAGCAGCAGACACTCGTTGGCCAGATCGCGTACCCGGATTGACTTTGCCGAGGCCAGTCGGTGCCTGGGATTTGTGATCAATACCAGTTCATCCTGCATGAGAAATTGACGCTCAAAAACAGGATCGTCGGGAACATCTGCGACTACAGCCAAATCGATTGTGCCCGCACGCAGCGCAGTTAGAACAAACTCGGACGGGCCGCAGATCAGTTCAATAGTCACACTCGTGTGTGCTTCATGGAAGTGCCTCAGTAACGAAGGGAAAACATAGAGACTCACACTCTCGTGAGTCCCGAGGCGGAGCGTCCCGCCACGATCAAGTAGCAGATCCTTGACAGAGATTGTTGCGGCTTTGCGCATCTCCAGAATGCGGGTTGCATACGAATACAGAAGTTTTCCCGCAGCCGTCAGCCGGTCGTTAGTACGAGCGGAACGATCGAAGAGTGACGTCCCCATCTCTTCCTCCAACTTACGTAACGCAATGCTTACGGCCGGAGTGGTCCGGCAAACGCGATTAGCGGCTCGGCTAACGCTTCCTTCTTCAACCAGCGCCGCAAACATTTCCAATTGTTGAAACTCCATTTCGACTCCCGTCTCAAATCGTTTCGTGTTTTCATTAACTCGAAAGGCCGTCATCCTTTTTGGGATGACGGCCTCTCGCATTCATTTTAAGATGCAAGAATTCTAAGGTCGTCATCCTCCGCGCATACACATGCAGGCCGCCGTTGCAGCTTTGTTGACGGATGGTTGACAAGCCAAAATGAAGGGATATGTGACCGAGTCTTCAAACATCGCGCCCATTGAGAGCACGAAGAAAAGCGCGAGGTGTTGATTACCGATTAACATGAAGGAGCCATAGCTTACCGTGAGATGGCCTGCGATTCAACAAAAGTCGCGCGCTGGCCTCGAGCCGTCTAACAGGCCACCTGCGAATTGAGCGGTCAGCCAACTCAGGCTTTTGTGTCTTCTAGCTTAACAAGAGCAAGCGAAGATGAAAGCTGGGTACTGGTTCATTTTGTACCTGGACGCGTAGCGTCCCTTGAATTTAGCGCCCAATCGTACAGTACCGCGAGCGAAGCGACCGGATGGACACTCGATATTGCGCCTAAATCCTGATGATTGGTTTCGTTGACTGTGCCATCCGGTCGCTTCGCTCGCG
>DATIBX010000498.1:0-2607 GCA_035457105.1 Pyrinomonadaceae bacterium | reverse complement strand
CTCTTATAAACCAAAGAGGCATCACTGACATGAGAACACTTTCAAGACGCAGCGTAATTTCGACTCTGGCAACCGCAGGCGCGGGATTGGCAGTCACAGAAGTCTTACATGTGAACAGAGTTAATGCCGAAGATACCAATCAACTCCAAACCCAGGGGTCTCAAACGATGGCGCGAGCCTTTCGCGGCCAACATCAACCGAAGCCATTGCTTTTCGATCCGGCCAAACTGAAGGGGCTGTCGGAAAAGTTGATCAGATCACACTGGGAAAACAATTATGGAGGTGCTGTAAAGGCACTAAACGCAGTTGAGCAACGACTTGCGTCAATGCTCATGGAGAAAGATCTACCGCCCTATCTTTACGGCGACGTAAAGCGGGAGGAGTTAGTAAGGACCGGCTCTGTAGTCCTTCACGAGCAATACTTCGGCAATCTTGGTGGTGACGGCAGGGCCAGCGGCGCGGCTCTCGATCTTATCAAGCAGTGGTTTGGGAGTTATGAGCACTGGGAAATGGAATTCAAGAAGACCGCGAACGCACTGGGTGGCGGTTCAGGTTGGACGATTCTTTCCTACAACTTGCACACTGGCGAAGTTCATAACTACTGGGCCTGGGATCACATGCATAACGCGCCGATGGGCTATCCGCTTCTGGTGCTCGATATGTACGAGCATGCTTACCATATGGACTATGGTGCCGCCGCAGCGAAGTATGTAGACGCCTTTATGCAAAACGTGAATTGGGACGAAGTTAACCGGAGAGTTGAAGACACGCGAGTTCGCAAGTGACCATGGTGTCTTTCACGCTGAAACCTGAATAGACGAGGAGATGGATTGTGCAGTCGGATCAAATGCGGTTAGTCATACTAGCTGGGTTGTGCGGTCTCCTGTGGTCGCTTGAATTCATGGTCCCACTTTATCGATATCAGAATAGTCGTCTGCGACATGCAGTACCGAACGTCGCACTTACGTTGATTTTGGTTCTGACGAATCTAGCGCTGTCCTTTAGCTCCGCGTATCTTGCTGATTTTACTGTTCGTCATGGCGTGGGACTCTTAAGTCTGATAACCCTACCGAGCTGGAGCCAGATAATTCTAAGTATTGCCGCGTTGGATTTTTTTGCGTACCTGGCGCATCGCTTGTTGCATCAATCCTGGCTTGGTTGGCAATTTCATCGGGTCCATCACTCGGAAAATGCCGTCGACGTAACTACTGCCTTTCGCCAGCATCCTGGCGAAACCATCTGGAGACTGCTTTGGCAACTCGCCGCAATCGTCGTTTTCGGTGTTCCCCTGTGGATCGTGCTAATCTATCTGGTCATATCCGCGCTAAACGCGCAGTTGGAACACGCCAACATCAAGGTGAACGTTAAATTCGATCAATGGTTGCGACTATTGGTTGTCACGCCAAATACGCACAAGGTCCATCATTCACGTGATCAGCGCGAAACTGATTCAAACTATTCAAACATCTTTTCTCTCTGGGACAGGCTGCTTAGGACTTACACCACAGACGTTGACTTTCAAAAACTTCGGTATGGACTGGATGGCTTTGACGTCAGGGAGAAGCAAACGCTGCGAGGGCTTCTGAAAATGCCCTTCATTAGATACGAGCGTGCATGATGTTTACACCCGAGGGTATAAACTCACTTAGATACCTAACTCAATTATTTCTTGTACTCGACTCCACCCATCCCGTAATATTTCGAAGAGAGTAAGGTAGTGCCTCGCCAGGCAGTTTTCCGGTTTGTGTCCTTGCAATGCCGCATCGCAATCCTTCCTTACCCTGTTCCGAACCTGAACCTTTTTTAAAAAAACGTATGTTCACAAATCCAGTGCATGAATCCTCTTTGTCACTGCGAACAGTCATCTCCGCTGCTACTACAGGACTGGTCGAACGTGAATCCCTTGTCGAAATGGTCGCACTTTCTGCCGTCGCTGAAGAGCATGTGCTGGTCATCGGGCCGCCAGGAACCGCAAAGAGTGAAGCCCTCCGAAGAATTGCACGCGCAACCGGTGGCCGGTACTTTGAGTATCTGCTGGGTCGCTTCACTGAACCCAGCGAGATCTTCGGTCCAGTCGATCTTCATAAACTGAAGGATGGGCTGGTTGAAACTGACACACTGGGGATGTTGCCTGAAGCGGAGATTGCTTTTCTCGACGAAATCTTTCAGGGATCGACGGCCATTCTCAACACACTGCTCGGTATTCTCAACGAGCGTGTGTTTCGGCGTGGACACACCAATGTCAGGTGTCCGCTTCGTGTTTGTGTGGGTGCGTCTAACAATTTGCCAGAGGACGCCGCACTCGCAGCTTTTGCCGATCGCTTCCTCGTACGTTGTTTTGTCGACCCGATTCCGGATCCAATGCTGGAACAACTTCTCGAGAGCGGTTGGTCACTCAACCAATCGCAAATGCTGCCGACTGCCGGGTTGAACGACATCGAAGTATTAACCGTTGCAGCGCGCAAAGCTGACATGTCAGGCGTCCGACAGCACATCGCCCAGGCTATTCGTACTTTGCGGGCAGCCGGAATAACTCTAACTGACCGTCGTGCGGTAAGAGCTCAAAAATTGATTGCGGCAGCCGCGCTCATGGCTGGACGCGATAAA
>DATIBX010000497.1:0-6869 GCA_035457105.1 Pyrinomonadaceae bacterium | reverse complement strand
GGATGTCCGCCGCAGGCCTCGTGCTGCTCGTGATTGGCCTGTTGGCCGCGAAAAACGATATCGCTCAGGCGCGCGGCCTCGACCGGATCGTAGCCCTGACCTACTTGTGCTTTGCCATCCCGTTGGCGGTTTTTGGCGCAGAACACTTTTCCCTCGGAAATTCCATGATAGGCCTGGTGCCGTCGTACATGCCGTGGCGCTCGTTTTGGATATACTTCGTCGGCGTTGCGCTGATCATCGCATCATTGAGCATCGCCACCAGGATTCAGGTGCGGTGGTCCGGACTGCTGTTCGGGATCATGATGTTCCTTTTTGTGGCGATGATTCATTTTCCGGGAGCGGTTAAGACCGGCGATCGAATTATATGGACCATCGTCATCCGGGAAATGTCATTCGCGGGCGGTGGTTGGGTTCTGGCGGGAATTGCCTTAGGCCGGTTGCGTGGGAAAGGTAACAGTCTAATTACCGTGGGCCGCGTGCTGATTGCGATCGCTGCGATCTTTTTCGGCGTTCAGCACTTTCTGCATCCGCTCGGAGTGCCCGGAGTTCCGCTCGCAAAACAGATGCCCACGTGGATTCCCGCTCGCGCCGTGATTGACTACCTGACAGGCGCATTTCTGATCGTCGGTGGTGTTTGCTTTCTGCTGGCGCGGAAGACGCGAGTGGCGGCCACATATCTGGGAACCTGGATTCTGCTCCTGGTTGTGGCCTACTACGGACCTATGCTTATCGGGGCGCTGGCGAACCCGAGTACCGCGGCAAAAATCGAGGGCCTGAACTACTTCGCCTACACGCTTTTGTTTGGCGCAACGATTCTTTCGCTTGCCCTCGCCACAACCGCCTCGACTGAGCGGATGATTGAGAGTAGCGCCGGGTAACACTCTCAAATTTTCTCTGGACATTAAATCATCTCCCGGCATCTAAGAATTCACAGTACTGGAATTCAGACTAGCGAAATCAATCCGATGTCGAAATCGCGCAATCCCGGAGTAATTCTGCTCCTGCTTGCTTTCATACTTGTGCCCTTCTTAATGCCGGCTGTGGGGCAACAGCAATCCGAATCTTTCCGAGATAACCCCCTTCCAAGCCATCCTCGCGAATTCACAGAGGGTGACTGGCCGGGAGAATACACCTTCGCCAGGATTGTTTACGATTCTCCGCACTCGCCATACAACCGCTGGTTCGGCGGAGCCTGGCGGGTCGATTACCCGGAGGCCGATTACAACTTCATGGCGGGAATCCGTGAATGGGCAGGCTCAAATCTGCACCTTTCAGGCCGCCCCGTGCAAATACGTCCGACAGACGAGCGACTTTTTGATTACCCGTTCGCCTACATTGTCGAGCCTGGACACATGGAGCTTTCAGACGAGGACGCGGCAGCGCTGCGAGAATACCTCATGCGAGGAGGCTTTCTAATGCTGGATGATTTCCATGGAGAAATCGAGTGGCAACATGCGCGAGGCGAGATAAAGAAGATTCTGCCTGAGTATGAGATCAAAGACTTGCCGCTTACACATCCGATCTTCCACAGCTACTTCGATCTCGACGGTGTGGTCCAAGTACCTGGAGTCGCGGCACTGATTCAGGGCGTCACCTACGAAAAGGGCGGCGTGACCCCGCATTACATGGGCGTCGAAAACAAGGACGGCCGGCTCATGGTTTTCCTCACTCGCAATTGTGACCTCGGCGACGCCTGGGAGTGGATCAACGACTCGCGCTATCCTGCCCAATACGGCATGGTGGCCTACAAGGTCGGCATGAATGTCATCACTTACGCAATGAGCCATTAATGTAAACCCTGGTTGTAAGCGACTTCCGGAAGCCATCGATTCCACATTCATTGTTGTACATAAGACCTGTCATCATAAGAATAGAAGTGTTACCATAACGGCACTTTTCCCACGTCTAACAGAACAAGGCAGTTTCCCACGATCGGACTGGAAGCTAATCAAGCAAACTCTTTTAGCAGGTTCTATGTCGACGAAGTCATTTGACTTTGAGCCGGTATTTATCCGTCTCTCAAAGACCCATGTCGAATAGGAAAGCGTCTATTTAGCGGAAGCGAGATAACGAAGGAGGGAGTCTAACTAATGGCATATAAATCAGGTGAATTTACGATCCCCGGCGCGAATTTTTGTGGGGCAGCCACGGTTTTTAACAATACGCTTTTTATTCTGAACACGTTTGGAGGGGTATCTCCGGGTGTAATTACTTTTGATCTGACTAAATTAAAAAAACAGAACTCGCCTACTGATGACGAGCCGATCAACGGTGAAGCTTTGACCAATCCCGCAAACTGGGTTGTTAAGGACCTCACCATACCATGGTCGAACACGAAGCCTGCTTTGGTTTCGTTTGAGGGCGCAATGTATTCCTTCGTCAATCATGGTTTTACGCGGCAGCTTTCCGCTTCGAGATACTCTCTTTCCGACGATACCACCGTCCCCGGAACGTGGAGCCCACCGATCACCTTACTCGAATCTGATGGGAAGACCGTTCTAACGCCTAATGAATGCTCAGATCTCAGTGCTACCACAGTAGGTGACAACATTATTATTCTCGCTTGTGGGCATGCATCGTCATCGAGCAATTCGGCAGGCGGTACTTTTGTCGCGATCTATGACACGCGCGACCTGGATACCTCAGCCAATAAGTGGGTGGCGAAGTGGCATGACTACCTGCCGAACGAACTGCCGGACGACTTCCCACT
This sequence comes from Pyrinomonadaceae bacterium, assembly GCA_035457105.1. Classification (GTDB taxonomy): domain Bacteria; phylum Acidobacteriota; class Blastocatellia; order Pyrinomonadales; family Pyrinomonadaceae; genus PSRF01. Next base: position 4,159 of record DATIBX010000497.1, on the reverse strand, counting down.
GTCCGAAGCCCAAGGTCGCATGCATGTATCGGTCGAGTGGTTTTCGACGGTCGACCCAAACGCTCAGAAGACGGATCCGCCGGCCTACTTTGTCGGTGTTTTTGTTCAGCCTGAGGTATTCAGAATAGGTGGCGAGCCTTCCCGACCTGTCAATATGTCATTTTACAGAATGTCCCTTGGAGAACAGGCAGGTAGTGAGATCTCAATCACGCTGGCAAGGGCCCTCTCTACTGTTTTCCCCTTTGATTTTTTCGCTAACCTAATCCGCGACCCGGCTGGCAGGCTTAGGTCCTGGATCAGTGAGAATGGCAAACGTGACTTTCAAGCGGTTATTTTTCAAGTCACGGTGGGAGACAATGGAGGAGGGATGGGGCTCAATCCCGCGTCGGGAGAATCGATTACGGTAGCAGATGACCCAATCAATATGCCGTTCTCGCTCTTTTACGTTTTCAGCGCCGGACAGTCCGATGCTACGGTCAATGGCCAGTCCACAACCCAATATCCTGTGTATGAGTTTGTTTTCTACGGCCGCGGCGGCCAGTGCCAGGTTAATCGGTGCGGGACGATCGAGGTAATTCCCGATTTCAGCGTCAGGAAAACTAAGGAAGATCTCAAGATTCCGCTGAACGTCATTTCAGGAATTATTGACGGCCCCATGCCGGTACCACTCGAAAATTTCAAGGACTACGATCCCGGCCCGGGCGAGACGAATGCGGGCTCGATGATCTACGGGCTCGAGAAATCCAAAGACAGTTCGCACAAGGTCAGCAATAAATGGAGTTTGGGTTTTGAGAGCCAGGGCAAGATGACAACAGGCGTTGGGCCCGCATGGGATATTTCTTTTAAGGGGGGAATGGGCTCGGAGGAAGGTGATTCGTCGGGGACGACCACGTCCTATGATCTTACCGTTGATGCTCTTATTACTGCGTCAAAGAGTAATAACGATCCTTCGATCGTTCCCGACGGCGTTCTCAGAGCTGTCGGGGTCCAGTTTTCAATAACGGCCTTTCGCTACCTTGATAATTTCGGCCCCGCTGTCGACTCCACGAACAACTCGGCTACCAACGGTTTAAAAGCTGCGATGGTCACGCAGAGCATGGTAGATGAAAGCGTGCTCAATTTTAAACCTTATATGGTTACGCCGGGGAAGCTTGAGTCGTATACCCCTGAGGCTATAAACGCCACTATGAAGGGGCTAGGTTATACAGCCACACCTAATTACTTTGGTGACGTGATAATGACAAACGCTTATCCCTTTACCGATCCTACGAACCCATACCTCGGTTACTCATGGTCCAAGGACGGAACATCGGGACAGTCTTTTTCTCAGTGGGCTGAGTCGTTTCAGGAAACTAGCTGGAACCTTGACCTTCACGCTTATGGAGGGGTCAGCGGGACAAGCGGCGTGTCCGTATTCGGCGAGGGCGCAGAGCTTGAATGGGACATAATGGCAGGTATCGATTACTCTCATGATTCGATTAGCGATACTGACAAAAAGTCAGGCTGGTCAATCGGCCTCGGCGACAAATGGGGACCGCCTTCCCGTGAGGACCTGCCGGAATCAGTATCAGCATACGATTTCAGGATCTACTTTCTGCCGGTACCAGTCCCTCCATCGACACTAACCAAAACCTACTGGACAACGGAATTGATCACTCAAACGAAGCAGGGCGGTATCGATGGCAACTCGGGATGCTGGCGAGTTGTTTACGTTGTTACGAGGATAGAACACGTGGATGGATCCAATCCATATCATTACGACGGGAAGCTGGATGTGCAGCGATCGGTGTATAAGGTAAGCGATGAGTCAGGCTCGGCAAACGGCTGACGCGGTGACATTTTCACAGCGTAGATAGAAAACGCGACAAGAGAGGAGCTTCGGCTCCTCTCTTCATCAACCCCCGCAGTCTTCTATTTGTCCTATTTTGATGACGAGTTTCAGGATTGCAACTCGTTGCTTGACATATTCTCTCTGAGTCTTATGCTACCTAATAGAATCAGGAGTTTGTAAGGATTCGATGCCAGAGGTCACTTGTTAGAGAAGTCTTCAAAAGCGCAGTCCTCGTCGAGAGCAAAGACCGATACCGAGTTGGTGAAGCAGCTTAAGAATGCTGCGAGCGACGACAAGCTGGTCGAAGCCGTCGTTAGGTTAAGACCCGAGGATCCTTCGCAAATCGTCCCACCGGCGGAACGCACCGAAGAGATAACGACTAACCTGCTGGAACGCGTCAAAAAAGAATCAGGACAAGCAGCCTCTCGATACAACGTATTCCGCAATCTCGGATCGTTTGTCGTGTCGGCGCACCCTGCCTTCATTGAAGAACTAATACGTCAGCCCGAAGTAGTTTCAATCGTGGCAAATCAACAACCCGGAAGCGCCATGATCCCACCGATTAAAAAAACCTCGGGCCGCAACGTTTCACAACGCTCGACTGCGGTCAGCCCAAAGGGTAAGCGCAGCCGAGCAGTCTCCAAGAAGTCCGCGCGCAAGTCCGCCAAATAGCTTTGCAAACCACTATTTCTTTTTAGCCGTCTTCTTGGCCGAACTCTTTTTGCCTGCTGCTTTCTTACCTGAAGACTTCTTTCCGCCAACCTTCACTTTAGTCCCTTTGGCAGATCCGCCGAGTGGCGTCCCGGTTAACATTGTTAGCGCAGCAACAGCATTAGGAATTCCGCGGTTTCCTCGCGAACGCGGAATGGTACCAAGCCGTGATGAGCTAAAGATAACTCTTTCAACCTCGGCCGCCGTCGCGCCCGGTTTAGCTTCAAAAAGCAAAGCCGCCAAACCGGCAACGTGCGGCGTTGCCATCGAAGAACCGCTCATCGACTGAAATCCTCCGCCGGGTTTGGCGGAAATAACGTCTACACCTGGCGCCACAACGTCGGGAACGAGCGGATCATCAGTGCGAACAAACCTCTGACTTGATGAAAAATTCGCAACGGCTCCGTTTCTATCATGAGCACCAATCGAAACACACTCAGCATAATTTCCCGGAGAGCGGCTAGTGGCTGGCCCTTCGTTACCAACCGCAAATACGGGAAGAACGTTCTTTGACCGAAGAATCTGCGTGATGGCAAGGAAGTCATCTACGAAGCCGCGCAGTCCCAAAGACATACTCAAGATGCGAACGTTTTGGGAGATGGCCCAGTCCATGCCGCCAAGTATGCGGGCAATGACGTTACCGCCTTCAATGACAATCGCACTCGCCAATAAGGACTTTGGCGCCACTCCAATCGAGCGACCGCTTACTGGTCTGCCTGCAATGGTGGCAGCGGTGTGAGTTCCGTGCTCCCCTGTATCGTGAGGTTTAGGGGCGGGCATCACCTGCACTCCAAAAGAATCAAATTCTGCAAAACCAGCGAAGGCCGTTTTCAGTGCGGGATGCTTTCCGTCGGCTCCAGTGTCGAGGTGACCAACAGTGATTCCTTTCCCGGATAAACCTTGAGCCCAGAGCTTTGGTACCTTCAAAAACTCGATGCCCCAGGTGTTCTGCGTAGCCAGCTTTGCATCGGATGCTGCCACGGGTTTGATCAGGCTAAACTGTGGAGCTCCGACGACCTTCTTGACACGCACGTCTGCTCGCAAACCCTGAAGACCTTCGCGCGTTACTGTCCCTAGAATGACGCCCAGATTCGGGAAGGTAAGTACGTCCGGTGCAGACCTGGCGCTGCGCGATCGGGTTCCGCCGGTGCTCGCGAGTGCGGCGACATTGCTCATCCCCGCTGCGGCGAGTTCATGGTTCTGACCTTGCTGGCTCACAAAGTAAGACTCCAGTCCGGCCAGTTGCGGCGACCCTGTAGCGGCGGCCAGGGCCATGCCGCCTGCGGCGCGGGCTCCTGTTGGTGGTGGTGGAGCTGATTCGAGAATTGCTATTACTTGAGCGGTTCCTGTTGCTTTAATTTGGTCGTTAGTAATTGATGACATGAGGGAGTCTCCTTTTTGGGGTTGTTACGCTAATCTGTTTCAGCCAGGCGTTGCGGCAGAAGTGTCATTGTCTGGGATTGCTTCGCTTCCTCTTATTGATATGACAACTGCGAGCGAAAACGTTTCGCCATGACGATAGTGGTCGGATGAAGGTATGTAAAGTCGATTTTAGCGAGTACACGAGGATGCGAGGCCAGGATTTGATTAAAACAGCCGTGGGGGATTGATGGGTGC
>DATIBX010000496.1:0-7125 GCA_035457105.1 Pyrinomonadaceae bacterium | reverse complement strand
CTATGGTTTTCAGTTGCTTATCGCAAATGCGATGAAACCTGATATTAAGTACGTGCAAACTGCTGCTGATAATCTTCACTATTTGCTTGGGCGAAACACATTCTCGCTCTCGTGGGTAACCCAACTCGGCGATCATCCTTTTCGTCATCCGCATCACCGACCGAGCCAGGCTGATAACAAGTCCGAACCGTGGCCGGGATTACTTTCAGGTGGACCAAATCAATATCGCCAGGATCCGGCGATGCCCCGGCTTGGAAAACTACCGCCGGCAAAGATGTATCTGGATGATTGGGAGAGTTATGCGACGAATGAGAATTGCCTCAATTGGAACGCGCCGCTGGTCTTCTTGATTGCGGGGCTGTTAGAGAAATAGTGTGAAGACTCGGATTAGTGTTATTCGTGTGGTTTAGTGGATCAATTGTTATGTCCGAAGAAAACGGATCCACTAAGTCACACGAAATAACACCAACAAGGTCCAAGGAAAATTAATTTCTTGACACAGTGCCGGGGTTGAGGCCTAGGGCTTTCAGGTAGCCAGGGTTGATGCGGCAGTTTTTGAACTTGATATTTTCCAGGTAGGACTGAAGAGCTCGCCCGACCTTTTCTTTGTCAGGTCGACTCTTTCTAATTTCGTCGAATGTGGTTCGCGGCCTTTCGGCATAAGCGACAATCGTGTCCCAGTCAGCAGGTTTGTTGACCGAGACTGGGGACGACGTGGCATCAATCTTCTTGTACGGCCAAAAGCACCAACCGATGTCATTCTTCTCGAGTAGATTCCGATAGCCCGCCACCCACTCGTCCGTATTCTCCCCTGACTCACCCATCCATAGCGGCACCTTGTATTTGTTACCAAAATCGACATACTCCTGGATTACGGACATATTTAGTTCCATCCAGTACTTGTGAAACGTATAGACCAGCTTACTGTCGAAGGGTGGTCCAAACACTTTGAAATTGTTGTTCCACTGCGCACCACCAAGAAAGATGATGTGATTTGCGTCGACGGCTCGAATTGCGGCGACGATTCTCTTGTAGAGTGGTTCCAATTTTGGATTGAAGTACTCAGCATCGAAGTTCGTTGAGATTGGTTCGTTGAGAAGATCGTAGCCCAGTACGGTTGCTTCGTTGGAATAACGAGTAGCCAGTTTCTGCCAGATTCGAACCGTCAACTCCTGACTCTCAGGACTCTCAAACAGGAACGGATAGCCCCAGCTATCATCGATATTGTCACCGGTTTGTCCGCCTGGCGCCGCATGCATATCGAGGATGACGTAGAGATGCTCGTCCTTACACCAACTCACTACGCGGTCCAAAATCTCATAACCGTCTCCTTCCAGTTTTCGAGGGTCGTCGGCTGAGACAAACAAACGATAACTGAACGGTACCCTGATCGAATTAAAGCCGGACTGCTTGATGAAATGAATGTCTTCCTTCGTAACATAGCGGTCGCGATGACTCTTCCAGAATTTCCTGGCTTCATCCTCGCCAACTAATTCGTTGATCACAGTCTGGATTAAACGCGGCGAACTCGCAGTCTTAAACTTGAACATGTAGCCTTCGGGTAACAACCAGTTGCCGAGGTTGATTCCTTTTAACGCGAGTGGCTTTCCGTCTGGCGTGACTATCTGTTTCCCGTGCGTTGATACGAACTGAGCGCTGGCGAGAGAGGAGAGGAAAAAGACTATTACTAGTGACGTGACGGCCTTGGTTAGTTTGTGCATTTGCGTCTTGCGGTTCTTCTCTGTGCAACCTTTGTGCTCTCGGTGACTCTGGGGTGGAGTCTTGCGCAGCGTTTCTAACCACAGAGACACAGAGAACGCGAAGGTTGCACAAAGAGAACTTTATTTGAGTTACAAAACCTATTTTGCAGCGCTCGCCCTGGTGATTTGCCATTTCACTTTGCCGGCCAGCGGATCGCTCTTGAGTGTATACCCGCGCGGTGACCCGACGAGTTCAAGTGAAACGACGTCAGATTGTGGCGACGTAAACCAACCTGAAACAGGCGCGTTGTCGGAACTGAACACTCGCAACTCAACATTGGACCAGTCCATCTCGCTGGTGCTTTGGGCCACCTTTAAATGCGGCAGCACAGAGTGATCTTTCACTAACAGGATGACGGGAATCTGGCCGGCGGTGATGTCGTGCCATTTTCCACCCTCATAAGCTTTATTGGTCTGATAGTCGATCCAATTGCCGGGCGGTAGATAGACCTTGCGAGTATTGTTTGACTCCATCAAAGGTGCCACCAGAAGACTCGACCCGAACATATATTCATCGTCGATCATCCATGACGTCTGGTCGTTTGGATACTCGAAAAACAAAGTGCGCAACATCGGATAACCATGTGCCGACGAGTCCTTCGCCTGAGCGTAGATGTATGGCATCAAGGAATATTTCAATCCAAGTGCTCTTCGGAAATCTTCCGTCAGCGCTTCGTCGTATTCCCACGGCTCTCGAGGTGGTGCGCCATGTGCGCGCGTATGTGAAGTAAGAACGCCCCATCCGAGCCACCGGCGATAGAGATCTCGTGGAGCTTTTTGCACGAAACCACCAACGTCGTGACTCCAATAAGTAAAACCTGACAGACCAAACGACAGACCACCACGAAGTTCCGCGGCCATCGCCGAGTCAGTGTTCTCAGCGTCACCGCCCCAATGCAACGGATATCTCTGACTGCCAGCCCACGCACTGCGTGCCCAGATCACATTCTCGCCCGTAATCTCTTTCGTAATATCCGCGACGGCCTTGTTGTAACGAAGTGGATAGAGGTTGTGCTCATACCAACCTGTACGACCCGACGTGTATTGACCAGTTAATGGTGCTCCTTCGCCAAAATCTACCTTGATGGCTCCGACTCCCATGTTTAGTAGACCAGCAAGCTTGCCCTGGTACCATTTCACTGCTTCGGGATTACTCACGTCCAAAGTCGCATCCTCAAAAGGAAGTTGACCACCCTCATTCTTAACCTCCAGACCCTTATCAACCATGTCCTTCCAGAGATCGTTTTTACTCGTGAAGTATGTGTATTGCCAGAGACTGACGTGAAATCCCATCTGCTTTAAGTCAGCCAGCATCTTCGCGGGATCCTTAAAGCGCGACGAAGAAAATTTGTAGTCGCTGCGCCAATCCGTTTCAAACCAGCCTGTATCCAGATGGATTACGTCAGTCGGCACTTTGTGCGATCGAAGGTCCGCCGCGACCTTCCGCACCTGATCTTCAGAGTTGTATGTAATTCGACTCATCCAAAATCCGAAAGACCACAACGGTGGTACTGGACTGCGACCCGTGATCGCCGTGTACTCCGAGACGATGTCTTTTGGATCACCAAGAAAGATGAAGAGATCGAGATTCTCATCACCTGAATAGATAACGTTATGCGCATCGTAGTATTTGCCAAAGTCAAATGTGACTGGCGCGCTCGTATGCACGAACATTCCGTATCCGTTGCTCGACATAAAGAACGGAATCGGTTTGTACATGTACTCGTTTTGAGTGCCCATCCCGTCGCGCGTGTAGGCGACGACATGCTGTCCGCGCTTGTTGAGTCGCGTGAATGATTCGCCGCAACCAAATAGTTTCTCGTCATGCTGAAGTAGAAATGTGGCAGCCATTCGCCGGCTTAAATCACTTGATCGTCTGACAAAAGAGAACGGAATCGGAGTTATGTAGGTAACTGGATCGCCTATGTTTTGCGTTCTGGTGAGGAGTTTTCCTGCCTTGTCGTAAATCTCGATGTGCCAGGGCTGTTTGATGATTCGCACTTCGCCATTCGCGCTCTTGTAACTAATCGTTTGCGCGTTTTCCTGGACCGCCCACGACTTATCAGTTGGAACTGGTCCAGCTAACATCAGGGAGTTTGAATCTGTAATAGGAACGGATCGCGTGGACATTCGCACGCGAATAGTTCGCGGCGAGACAAAACTAATCGAGAAGGGAAGTACTGGATCCTGATCGTATTCTGAGCCTGGAAACTCTGTTGCGCGTCCACGTGCCAGCCCAACGTCGATCTTGTTGAAGGAAAGAGTAGTGTTTCTTAAGTAACGGTCCCACTGAAGCGTCCCCTGGCCTGTCGCGGTGTCAAAACTCTTCACCGAGCTGCCGATGAAGTAGACATTCTCCATCTTCTGAAAGTCCTGGCTTACGTCGACTGGATCTCCCAGCACTTGAGCTTGCAGGTGTGCGCTGCACGAAATTAGAAATAGAAAACAGATGACGAGCAAAACTGCGCGTCGCGACGGGTTTGCGGTCCAGGTCATATTTGGTGGCCTTTTTAAGAGAGTTTCAACCATAGGTCCTATATGTCCTATAGGTCCTATTTAGCTTCTTCTGTCGTACTACCGAGGTTAAAAGCATCCTTCAGAGATCGAATTTTCAGCTGTTCGCGAAACTTTTCGATTGGCATCTTCACGGTCGTCTGAAATTGCAGTTCAACTGGTTTTCCAGGGATCAAGTCGAAGTAGTTCTCCGTGAAGAATCCTTGAGTGCGCGTCGAGAGGTAGACCGCGCGGGCAAGCTTATCTGTGGTCACTGTCACCTTAAAACCATTGCGCGCTGGCGTAACATCGGCCGAAATACTTGCGACTGGCAACGAGAGATTCTTGTAAGGCTCGAAAAAGTACTCATTGTGAGACATCACTTTCCCGTCAACCAGCAGCTCGCAATAGACCATCAGATGCTTTGTATCGCGACCCTGCAACAGACTCTTCAAGGGTACCGCAAAATATGACTTGCTCTGCAGCGGCGTGACTACCGCGTCTTTTTTTAGTGTCGTCAACAGAGCTCCATCAAGATCGCGAAGCTCAACATTAATCACAGCACTTGCAGGATTCACGACGTCCGATACTACGTAGAAGTTCAGATTTTCACCTTCAACAAACGGACTCAGCAGCAACGGAGAATAAAAACGCCGAGCATAATACTGAAGCGCTTTCCAACGACCGAAGTAATCAATACTGGACCATGAGGCTACGGGCCAGCAGTCGTCGAGCTGCCAGTAAAGCGAACCCATATTACGCGGCATAATACGTCGTAAATGTTCTGCACCGATCTTAATTCCCTCGGCTTGTAAAACCTGACTCACGTAGAGAAACGATTCGAAATCTTTCGGTTCCGGATACTCGCGCAGCATGTACTCTTTGATCAACTGATTGCCGCGAGGATGCCGTTGATGGGCCATCATTACGGGTGATTGGATGTCGTGCTCATCAGGCTTCGTGTAGCTCTCGACTGTTTCAATTTGCGGAAACGACTGGAAGCCATATTCGCTCATAAAACGAGGGAATTCCTTCTGATAATCAGTAAAAGGTGCCGCGAAGTGCCACACTTTCCACGAGTGCACATCGCCGCTCTTAGTCGAGTTAGGATCATCAGGCAGTCCACCATGAGGCGAGCTGGGCCAATAGAGTCGACCTGGATCCAAAGTGGCGCAGACCTCTTTTAAAACGCCGTCAAAAATCTTCTGGTAATCATCCCAGATAGAAGCCGGCAGCGATTGACGCCAGCCCCAATTCATCCATGCACCTTCAACCTCGTTGTTGCCGGACCAGATCGCAATGCTCGGATGGTTTCTCAATCGCTTAACATTATCCTCTGCCTCGGCACGGACGTTCGCGAGAAATTCGGGGGTACCCGGATACATGCTGCAAGAGAACATGAAGTCTTGCCAGATCAGTATTCCCAACTCGTCGGCAATGTCGTAGAACTCATTTGTCTCGTAAATGCCGCCGCCCCAAACTCGCAGCATATTCATGTTTGCGTCTGCCGCTGATTTAAGTAACCAACGATGCTTCGCATCAGTGATCCGAGAAGGGAAACTGTCAGCTGGAATCCAATTAGCGCCTTTGCCAAATACAGGAACACCATTCACCACAAAGGCAAAGCTCTTGCCCCATTGGTCGTTTACCTGTCGGACTTCCAATGAGCGCAAGCCCGTCTTTGTCGCGCGCTCGTCTAATAATTTCTTGCCAACCAACAAGCGGGCTTTGAACTTGTAAACCGGATGTTGGCCCAGTCCGTTGGGCCACCACAGCGTTGGACGCAATACATCGAATTCGAGTGGAAACTGATTTGAGCCCGGACTGAGCTTAACTTCTTTTCTTGCTCTGACGATCTTGTTGCCGACATCCTCAATGATCAGTTGAGCCTCGGCACTTTCCGTCGCTTCCACCGCAACATTCGCCGTTACGCTGGCCTGCGCCTTGGTGACACTGTTCTGCACGATGTGGAGATCCGTGATTCGTGCTTTGTCCCAGGCTTCAAGCGCGACTGCTCTCCAGATCCCACTCGTTACTAAGCGGGGCCCCCAGTCCCAACCAAAGTGATACGGAGCTTTGCGCGTGTGCGGGGATGTTTTTTCTCCCTGGTCATTCGACGCCGGGAGTTGGTATGACATCTTGGCCATTAACGGCAGCACTTCGTTGATCGGTGAGCGAAAGTAGATCCTTAGCGTGTTGTCGCCGAGCTTGAGCTGCTTAGCACAATTTACTCGCCACGTCCGAAACATATTGTCAGCTTTAAGTACGGAAAGGTCGTTCAGAAAAACCTCGGCATAGGTATCCAGTCCATCGAACACCAACTCGATATTTTCATGAGTGAGAGTTTCCTGAGAGACTCGGAAAGTCGAACGATATTCCCAATCCGTTTTACCAATCCACTGCTGCTTTTGCTCGTTGTCGCGGTAAAAAGAATCTCCAATCAGTTGATTCTGCATCAGATCCGTATGCACCGAACCAGGCACTGTTGCCGGGTACCAACTGTCCTTCGACGCTTCGCGAAATTGCCACCCACTGTTGAGTGGAACTCTAATTAAGTTTGATTTCGGCATGCGCGCGCTTTGAGAATTGGCCGGAGTCGCAAATACAAGAAGAACTAAGAGAATCGATGAAAGCGGGTAGATTAATCTCAAACTGACCTCACACAATCTTGAAAACGTCCGGTCTTCAGGCGAACGTTATACTTGATTTTTTCTTTACTCGACTGTTAAAAGGAGCGCGTCGCTAAAACGCACTTAAATTGCTTTGGGCGGATAATAGTCATTTCATTGCCGCACATGTCAACCATTTAGAACACTTTGGAGTGCGCCGGTCCGGCGGCGCTTTGTTATCGAGGCGTCTAATAGTCGCAAGA
>DATIBX010000495.1:0-7561 GCA_035457105.1 Pyrinomonadaceae bacterium | reverse complement strand
CCAATATCCAATAACTTCTTCTGGTCCGCTGGCCACTAACCTCTGGCCCCTGACCTCTAACCCCTATGATATAGTCTGCCTTCCGTGACTCATGGACGAACCGACCCATCAAATTAAGTGGGCCAAAGTGATTGACCACACGCGCTGTATCGGCTGTCATGCCTGTACGACTGCTTGCAAGTCAGAGAACCTGGTTCCCTTATCTGTCACACGAACCTACGTAAAGCACGTCGACGTAGGTGTATTTCCACAAGCTAGAAGAGTTCATCAAGTCACCCGCTGTAATCAGTGCGCTCACGCTCCCTGTGCAACCGCCTGTCCAACTACCGCAATGTTCAAACGCGCCGACGGTATCGTCGACTTCGACAAGTCGATTTGTATCGGTTGCAAAGCTTGTATGGCCGCGTGTCCATACGATGCGATCTTCATTAACCCTGAAGATCACTCGGCAGAAAAATGCAATTTCTGCGCACACCGCATCGATGTGGGTTTGGAGCCCGCCTGCGTTGTAGTTTGTCCAACTCAAGCGATTCTCGTCGGCGACATGCTCGATCCTGAATCATACGTCGCTCAGATTATAAATCGTGAAAGCGTTTCGGTCCGGCGTCCAGAAAAAGAAACACTACCGAAACTGTTCTACAAAGGTGCTCATCAGGCAACATTGGACCCTTTGGCAGCAAGACGGCCTGATGGTGGTCTATTCATGTGGAGCGAGCAACTCATTTCGAGCGAACATGTCGTTTCCGGAAATCCCACCTATCACAACTCTTCCGCCGCAGCGCTGCTTGCTTACGATGTTCCTCACACAATTCCGTGGGACTGGCGGGTCAGTCTTTACACCTGGACCAAAGGCATCGCATCGGGAGTTTATTTGGTCGCCGCTATTCTCGTTCTGTTCGGCTTCTTGAACTCGACGAACCCAATCTGGCTCTGGGCCACGCCGGTATTATCTGGAGCGTTTCTCGCACTGACCGGCGGACTTTTGATCTGGGACCTTGAACACCCAGAACGTTTCTATCTGATCTTCACGAGACCTCAATGGCGCAGCTGGCTCGTTAAGGGCGCCTTTATTATTGCGGGCTATACACTCGTCCTTGCCCTTCATTTCATTGCCAGCTGGATCGGCTCTAACACAATGCAAAGTTGGTTGTTGATCCCGGGCATTCCTTTAGGCGTACTCGCTGCGATCTACACTGCATATTTGTTCGCCCAAGCAAAAGCGCGTGACATGTGGCAAAACCCACTGCTGCCGCCGCACCTTCTGGTCCAATCTCTCTTACTCGGCTCGGCTGTGCTGTTACCAGCCTCTATTTTCGTTGAACTGCAAACGACGAGACCCGTGCCAGTGCATGAGACTTTGACCTGGGTCCTCGCCATTACGAGTTTACTTCATCTCCTTTTAATCTGGGGCGAGGTCTCGTTAACACACCCCACGGCACATGCGCGACTCGCGATCTGGGAAATGGTGCGGGGCCGGTATAAGAGCGATTTTCTTTTTGGGATGATCCTGTCGACGCTCGGTGGCCTTCTTGCGTGGCTCGCAATTTTGCACGTCGTCTCGGCAACGCTCGGGGTCGCAGGCGCACCTTTAGCTCTGGTAGGACTGGTGCTTTACGAGAACGCTTATGTCCAGGCCGGGCAATCGGTGCCACTGGCTTGAAACTCAGCGTCTCGGAGCCTCTGCGGTAGAATCGTTTTGAGTTCGTAAAGCATTTCAGCGCAGACGCGTCGAGACGCTCTCGATGGCTTGGCTTTCGAGTTATACTGTCCTCCCAGAGGTTTCGAAGATGACTACCAAGCCTGAAGCTACAGTGGACGACCTCTATCACGTCCCTGAGCACGGCAAAGCAGAACTTGTAAATGGAGAGTTGGTCCTCATGCCACCAACTGGAGGTGTGCCCGGCAGAGCTGCGGGCAAAATATTTATCAGCTTGAGCGAATACGAAAAAAGAGTGGGAGGCGGCTATGCCTTCCCGGACAACGTTGGTTTCATCGTCAATCTTCCTCACCGGCGTTCGTTTAGTCCGGACACAGCGTTCTTCAAAGGCGAACTCCGCGGCGGTCTCTTTCTGGAAGGAGCGCCCGTATTTGCAGTTGAAGTGCGGAGTTCCGACGACTATGGACCAGCGGCCGAACGGCGCATGGCTCAAAAGCGCGCGGATTATTTTGCCGCTGGCACTTTAGTAGTGTGGGATGTTGACGTCTTACGCGAAAAGGTGGTCCGAGTCTACCGCTCGACCGATCCTGATACTCCAGGAGTTTACGGCTTGATTGATATCGCTGAGGCTCTTCCCGCTCTTCCTGGATGGGAGATGCGAGTTGACTCCATCTTCGGTTAATTGGAACCCAGCCTCGTGTTAGACTGAGCATCACAAACTTGAATTATCGACCCGCGCAATGTGCTACGAAGGGAAAAATTTGGAAACGAGTTAAGATGAAGGATTTCAAGGCCGATGTTTCTGGATACACCGACCTAGTTGAAGATATCGCGAAGTTGGCTTTGGCACTTCCGCCGGATCTTAGGGCAATCCTCGCCGACCGTCTTCTGGAGAGCCTTGTGCCCAAGACTTTAACTCAAGAAGAAATCGATGCTGCCTGGATTGAAGAAGCAGAGCGTCGTAGTCGGGATATTGATGAAGGAAGAGTGACGCCAATCCCTGGCGAAGAGGTGATGGCTAGACTTAGACCTAAATTTAACGATGAGTAAATGAGCTTTTATTTCGATCCTCACGCGATACGAGAGCTTCAACAAGCTACCGATTATTATTCATGCATCAGCCACACACTTGGAGAGGCTTTCGCTTGTGAGATGGATCGCGTTATTAAACGAATCTTATCTCTACCACGAGCTTGGACAATCATAACTGCCTCGATTCGACGGTGCCGCGCTAGAGGGTTCCCTATGCAGTCATTTATCGAATTAAAGCTGAACAAATTGAAATTTTAGCGGTGATGCACATCTCTCGGGAGCCAAGCTATTGGATTTCAAGAATCAACGAACAAACAGACTCTGAGAATGGCTAAAACGACAAAAGATCTCCAACAGGGTACCAGTGAAACCTTCTATCCGGGACCTAGTCGCAATCACCTCGCGGCATTCCCTCCAAAAGAACGTTGGGACGATTGGACCGAGCTCGACTCGCGTGCCTGGCCGAAAAGGAAAGAACGCCATTACTCGCTAGTCCCTACCACATGTTTCAACTGTGAATCAGCCTGTGGGCTGCTCGCCTATATCGACAAAGTAAGCGGCGAAGTACAGAAGTTCGAAGGTAACCCGGAACATCCGGGATCTCGAGGTCGCAACTGCGCCAAAGGTCCAGCCACACTAAATCAAGTCTACGATCCTGACCGAATCCTCTACCCCATGAAGCGTACCGGCGAACGGGGCGAAGGAAAGTGGGAGCGCGTCGACTGGGACAAAGCGCTCGACGACATTGCCGCCCGTATCAGAAAAGCAATCGTCGAAAATCGGCGGGAAGAGATCATGTATCACGTTGGTAGACCAGGTGAAGATGGATTCACCGAGCGTATCCTCGCTGCCTGGGGAATCGACGGTCATAACTCTCATACAAACATCTGTTCCTCCGGCAGTCGCGAAGGTTATCAACTGTGGATGGGACTCGATCGTCCGAGCCCTGATCATGCCAACGCAAACGTCATTCTGCTGATCAGTGCGCATCTCGAGTCGGGCCATTATTTCAATCCACATGCACAACGGATAATTGATGGGCGAGCAAATGGCGCGAAGTTGATTGTCTTTGATACGCGACTGTCGCATACCGCAACTCATGCCGACTACTGGGTCGCTCCTTACCCTGGCTCAGAAGCTGCGATCCTGTTAGCCATCGCCAATTATCTTATTCAAAACCAGCTATACAATCGTGAGTTTGTCAGGAAGTGGTGGAACTGGCAGGAGTTTCTCTCTTCCGAATCGCCAGAACTTGAACCTACATTTGAAACTTTTGAAGAGGCGCTAACAGCAGAGTACGCCCAATACACTTTCGAGTTCGCTGCCAAAGAGTCGGGTGTCGAAGCGCGCACCATTGAAGAGGTAGCGAAACTCGTCAGCACTGCTGGCACTCGATTCTCAAGTCACAACTGGCGCAGCGTCGCTTCGGGCGTCAGTGGAGGTTGGACAGTTGCTCGGGCTCTTTTCATGCTCAACGCATTGTTAGGCGCCGTCGCAACTGAAGGCGGCGTCTATCCCAACGCTTGGAATAAGTTTGTACCAAGACCAATCTACACTCCGCCTCACCCGAACATGTGGAACGAGACTACGTGGCCTCGCGAGTATCCACTCTCAATGAATGAGATGTCGTTCTTGCTACCGCACTTCTTAAAAGACGGGCGTGGAAAGCTCGACGTCTATTTCACTCGTGTTTACAACCCTGTTTGGACCAATCCCGATGGCTTTTCGTGGATTGAAATGCTCACCGATCCCGGCCTGGTCGGTTGCTACGTTGCTCTGACACCAACCTGGAACGAGACTGCGTATTATGCAGACTATATTCTACCGATGGGCGTTGGTTCAGAACGTCACGATCTACATTCGTATGAAACTCACGACTCGCAATGGCTCGGCTTTCGCCAACCCGTGATGAAGGCGTTAAAGCAACGCGAGGGGTCAACTGTTTCTGACACACGCGAGGTGAATCCGGGCGAAGTCTGGGAGGAGAACGAGTTCTGGTTAGAGCTTACCTGGAGAATTGATCCGGATGGCAGGCTCGGTATTCGTCCATTTGCCGAATCAAAATCTAATCCTGGAACACGACTCGGAATCGACGAGTACTATGAATGGATCTTCAATAACTCAGTACCCGGACTACCTGAGAAAGCCGCTGCCGAGGGTCTAACTCCATTGCAATTCATGCGGCGGTACGGAGCATTTGAAGTCAAAGAAAAGGTAGGCGCAATTTATGACGAGACGGTTGCAGCCGAAGAACTCGACGATGCTCGAGAAGATTATTTTGGACGAATCTATACGCGCGCTCCTAAAAAAGCTGGGCCGAACATCGTTCCGTTGCCGTTGCCGGACGGCGATACCGAAGGAAGGCGGCTCGTAGGAATTCGCGTCGGCGGTGAGATCAAACGCGGCTTCCCAACACCGAGTGGCAAGCTCGAATTTTTTTCGGCCACTCTTAAGGACTGGGGTTGGCCCGAGCTCGCGATACCAACCTATTTTAAGAGTCACGTCCATCCCGACAATCTTGAGAAAGACCAAACTATCCTCATCTCAACTTTTCGGCTTCCGGTTCAAATTCACACGCGTAGTGCGAACTCAAAATGGCTCGATGAAATTGCGCATACAAATCCTCTCTGGATACATCCGACTCATGCGGACAAGCTTAACGTTTACACAGGCGATCTCGTCAGAGTTGAAACGGAAATCGGCTATTACGTTGTGCCCGCCTGGGTAACGGAAGGAATTCGACCAGGGATCGTCGCTTGTAGTCATCACATGGGGCGTTGGAAACTAACCGATGAGGGTCAGCGACAATTGATGGCAACTGTTAAGTTAAAACACAAGGATAACAAGTGGGCTCTTAGACGTGAGAAAGGCATCGAACCGTACGAATCGGAAGATACGGATACGCTGCGCATCTGGTGGAAGGATGCCGGGGTTCATCAGAACATGACTTTTCCGGTTCATCCCGACCCTATTTCTGGAATGCATTGCTGGCATCAGGCCGTTCGGGTACGGCCAGCACTCGCCGAAGATCGTCCAGGCGATGTATTTGTGGACACGCAAAAGTCTCGCGATGTTTATAAAAAATGGTTGGCGATGACTCGGCCTGCGGATCAATATTCACCCGATCGAACGAGACGCCCCTATTGGATGCTGCGTCCGTTGAAACCGGGACGGGAATTCTATAAATTGCCCGAAGAAAACAGAGGTTAGACTCGTGCTGCATTTCCTTAAGATTGATCAATTGTCATTTGATAATTGAGAATTAGCGTCTTTCCCGGAAACACGGCGCTCAATGAAAAAAGAGGTCTTGACTGAAGAATTAATAATTCTCAACTATCAAATGATAATTGATCATTATTTACTTTCGGGTGTGACGTAAAATTTGAAGGAGCCTCCCCATATGTACTTCAAACAATTCTACCTGGGCTGTCTTGCGCACGCTTCTTATCTGGTTGGCTCGAACGGCGAAGCGGCGGTGATTGATCCGCAACGCGATGTCGATGAATACATCGAAGATGCTGAAGCACACGATCTCGAGATCAAATACGTAATCGAAACTCATTTGCATGCCGATTTCGTCAGCGGGCATCAGGAGATTGCCGCTCGCACCGGCGCTCAAATCGTCTTTGGTGAACAAGCCCATGCGGAATTTGAGCACACGAGCGTTAAAGACGGTGATGAGATCAAGCTTGGGACCGTCATCCTTAGATTCCTGGAAACTCCGGGTCATACTCCTGAAGGTATCTCTATCCTGGTGATTGACCCTGCAGTCTCCGATCAACCTCAAAAAGTACTGACTGGAGACACGCTCTTTATTGGTGATGTTGGACGACCGGATCTCGCCGGTGGTCGTGGTTATACACCTCAACAAATGGCGGGCATGCTTTACGACAGCCTGCACGAAAAACTATTGAAGCTTTCAGATGAAGTTGAGGTTTACCCGGCGCATGGAGCCGGTTCGATGTGCGGAAAAAACATGTCGAAGGAAACATCTTCGACGATCGGCGAGCAACGTAAGTTTAATTACGCTCTCAAGCCCATGAGCCGGGAAGAATTTATCGGCATGATGACAGCAGACCTTCCTGAGGCACCTGCTTACTTTCCAAAAGACGCCGAAATTAACCGTTCCGGAGCACGCGACCTAGCCGAGTTAGTACCACCAAAACCGCTCGAACCTTCCGCAGTAGCTGAACTTCGCGATGCCGGCTACTTACTACTCGACATCAGGTCCGCGGCAGATTTTGGCGCCGCTCACATCGCTGGTTCAGTCAATATCGGATTGGGCGGCCAGTTTGCGATGTGGGCTGGCAGTCTTATTTCTTTTAGTGATGACATCTTGATCATTGCCGATACTAATGCGCAGGTGGACGAGGCGGTGGTCCGACTCGCACGAGTCGGTATTGAAAACGTGAGAGGCTATCTCGAGGGCGGGCTGGGCGCCTGGAGGAATGCAGGTCTGCCCGTTACCTCCATAAAACAAGTCACCGTCGATCAATTAAACGAACTTCTGAAGAGTCAAAGCTTGCGACAAGTAATAGACGTCCGGCGAGCGATGGAATATCAGAGTGGTCATGTACCTGGAGCAGTCACTTCCCCACTATCGGGCATTGGAAAGAATGTCAGCTCATTGCAGGTCGATCCCGATGAACCAACCGCCGTCATCTGTGCCGGTGGATACCGGTCGAGTGCAGCGGCGAGCCTCCTTGAATCGCGCGGCTTTAAAAATCTTCTTAACGTTACCGGGGGTACCAGCGCCTGGGTGAATGCTGGTTTACCTGTTGAAACATCATCGGGATCGAATTCCCCTTAACGACTTTGCAAAAAATTAGGATGGCAACAGTAGAGTACCGCGAGCGCAGCGACCGGATGGCA
>DATIBX010000494.1:0-16967 GCA_035457105.1 Pyrinomonadaceae bacterium | reverse complement strand
GGAGTGCCGCCCCCTCCGAACATAACGGAAATTAACCAGGTTGAGGCCTTCGACAGTTGGGGCGGCCACGGAGTGCCGCCCCCTCCGAACATAACGGAAATTAACCGAGGTTGAGGCCTTCGACAGTTGGGGCGGCCACGGAGTGCCGCCCCTACGAGAGCATCATTATGAAAGCTACCCGATCCCTTTACGTCGTTGTTGTA
The DNA here is from genome assembly GCA_035457105.1 of Pyrinomonadaceae bacterium. Taxonomy (GTDB): domain Bacteria; phylum Acidobacteriota; class Blastocatellia; order Pyrinomonadales; family Pyrinomonadaceae; genus PSRF01. The sequence continues at coordinate 16,764 of DATIBX010000494.1, read as the reverse complement.
ATTCTGCTGCTCGTCTTCAGCACGCTCGCGGTAAAGCCTGCGCAACAACACCTCGAAGTTGAAGCTCGCGTCAACGCACTACTCGCGAAGATGACGCTCGAAGAGAAGCTGGGCCAATTACAACAGCTCGATGGCGAAGGCAACGGGACTTTTCGTCCGGAACATCTTGAGCTGGCCCGAAAAGGTTTACTAGGTTCCACCTTGAATGTACGCGGAGCCAAACAGGTAAACCAACTTCAGCATGTGGCGGTAGATGAATCGCGACTCAAGATTCCAATCCTGTTCGGATACGATGTAATTCACGGCTACCGCACCATCTTTCCTATTCCGTTGGCCCAGGCCAGCAGTTGGGATCCCGCTGTAGCCGAGCGAGCAAGTACCATCGCAGCCAAAGAGACTTATGCAACTGGATTGCGTTGGACGTTCGCGCCCATGGTCGACATTGCAAGGGATCCACGTTGGGGTCGCATTACCGAAGGCGCCGGCGAAGATCCTTATCTCGGTTCAGCATTCGCTCGTGCTCAGGTGAATGGCTTCCAGGGTTCAAATTACAACACGCCTAACAAAATTCTAGCGTGCGCGAAACACTACGTAGGTTATGGCGCCGCAGAAGGTGGCCGCGACTACAACACTACCGAAATATCTGAAAACACTTTGCGGTCAGTCTATTTACCTCCTTTCAAAGCAGCCATAGATGCCGGCGTCGGAACCCTGATGAGCGCCTTCAATGATCTCAACGGCGTTCCCACTTCCGCGAATCACTTCACGCTTACAACGATCCTTCGCGACGAGTGGAAGTTCGAAGGCTTTGTAGTCAGCGATTACACTGCGGTGAAAGAGCTGATCAATCACGGTTATGCTGCAAATGATGCAGAGGCCGCGCAGAAATCCTTGAGCGCCGGGGTCGACATGGAAATGGTGAGTCGAACCTTCAATCAATATGGACCAACTCTCTTCAAAGAAGGACGGCTGTCACAAAAAGAGATTGACGAGGCCGTCAAGCGCATTTTGCGCATCAAGTTTCGTTTGGGGCTTTTTGATCGCCCCTTTGCAGATGAGACCCTGGAGCAGAATGCCTTCCTAACCGCAGACAGTCGTGCGGCGGCCAGAGAGCTGGCGGCGAAGTCGATGGTCCTACTCAAAAACGACAACAATGCTCTTCCGCTGAGTAAGAGTGTTTCTTCAATTGCGGTGATTGGTCCATTAGCTGACGATAACCGTGCGCCACTCGGCTGGTGGAGTGGAGATGGCAAGGAAGCTGATACGATTACGCCGCTGCAAGGCCTTAAGAATAAGGTACCGGCACAAACCAAGATTAATTACGCAAAAGGCTGCGAGATTAACGGGGACTCAAAATCAGGTTTTCAGGAGGCCGTCACCGCCGCTAACAATTCGGAAGTTGCCGTGGTGTTTGTTGGTGAGGCAAAAGAGATGGTTGGCGAAGCGGCGTCCCGTTCGACTTTGAATCTTCCTGGCGTGCAGATGGATCTCGTCAAGGCAATCCACGCAACTGGGAAACCAACAATGGTAGTGTTAGTAAATGGGCGGCCACCGACGATCGGTTGGATCGTCGAGAATGTGCCAGCCATTCTTGAGTCATGGATGGGCGGTACCGAATCGGGTAACGCGATAGCCGATATCTTATTTGGCGATGTCAATCCCGGTGGCAAACTCCCGGTCACGTTTCCACGCGATGTAGGCCAGGTTCCCATCTATTACAACCACATGAATACTGGCAGACCACCCGATCCGGCCAGTCGTTATAACTCGAAGTACCAGGACCTGCCCTCAACACCGCAGTTCCCGTTCGGCTTTGGACTTAGCTATACCAAGTTTGAAATTTCCAATGTCCAACTGAGCGCTGATCGCATACCGGTCAATGGATCAGTGAAAGTCACCCTTGATGTTAAGAACGTGGGCCAACGAGCTGGCGATGAGGTCGCGCAACTATACATTCGAGATATCGCTGCGAGCGTCACGCGACCGGTCAAAGAACTTAAGGGCTTTCAAAGAGTTTCACTACAACCTGGAGAAACAAGACGGGTAGAGTTCACGCTTGATCCCGAACGCCTCAGCATTTGGAACAACGAAATGAAATTTGTAGTCGAGCCAGGTGAGTTCAAAGTCATGGTCGGCACCAGCTCAGAGCAATTAATAGAGAAGACTCTTACAGTCGAACGTCGCTGATTACCAATGCCATATTCGGAAGCCCTAATTCGCTGTGACTCCGTGGTGGTTGACTGTAAGTAGAAACCCCTAACCACAGAGTCACAAAGAACACTAAGGAAGCACAGAGATAGGTCTTTGGAGCACGCCAATAAGAGGTGAAGAGTCTGACTCAACGCGATCGACGTTGTACTCAACAGCAGATGAGGAATCCCAGCATCCGACTGCTTGTACTCTGCCTGATTGTCTTCCTCAATTCCCTTCCCGCAACTTCAGTTGCACAGACAGCGGTTCCGTCTAATACCAAACGATTATTCACAGTCGCCGAGGAGGTGTTTCTCGATGAACTCGAAAAACAATCGTTTGCATATTTCTGGGAACAAGCAGATCCCAAAACAGGTCTTATTCCCGATCGAGCGCGTGCCGATGGTTCCGAACTCGATGCCAACCACCGCAACGTGGCCAGTATCGCTGCCACGGGTTTTGGTCTAACTGGAATCTGCGTTGCTGCTGAAAGAGCCTGGATCGATCGAGCCGCAGCCAGAGAACGGGTTCGAACCACGCTGGATTTCTTAGCGAACCGTGCTTATCACAAGAATGGCTGGTTCTATCATTGGCTCGATGCCAGGACCGGAGAACGTCGTTGGAACAGTGAAGTTTCTTCGATTGATACGGCACTTCTGCTCGCCGGCGTGCTCACAGCCCGGTCGTTTTTTAAGGATGATGGTCAAATCAAAACGCTAGCCTCAACGATTTACGAACGGATTGACTTTCGTTGGATGCTCAACGGCGATCCACTACACCTATCACACGGCTGGAAACCAGAGACTGGGTTCTTAAAAGCGAGGTGGGACACTTTTAGTGAAGACACCATTCTCTACATCCTGGCTGTCGGCTCCCCAAAACACTCAATCTCACCGGATTCATGGAAAGCGCTTTGGCGAGACCGTTACCGGTACGCCGGCTTTGCTTACTACACCACGATCGGTGTTCCTCTCTTCATGCATCAATATGCACATGCGTGGATTGACTACCGCTCAAGACGTGAACTGAGTGGTGATCGTATCGATTATTTTCAGAATTCCATTAACGCAACATTGGCCCATCGTACGTTTTGTATCGATCTCGCGTACCGGTTCAAAGGTTATGGTCCAAATATGTGGGGCATAACCGCTTCGGACAGTGCAAAGGGTTATCTGGCCTGGGGTGGGCCACCCTTCGATCCTGATATTGATGGAACAGTTGTGCCTTCTGCAGCGGGAGGATCGTTGATGTTTACACCGCAACTTTCAGTGGCGGCCCTGATGAATATGAGGGAAAGATTCGGTACGCGAGTTTATGGTCGGTATGGGTTCATCGACGCATTTAATCCGAATAATGACTGGGTAGATTCCGATGTAATTGGAATAAATGTCGGAATTATTCTGTTGAGTGCCGAAAACGCGCGGAGCGGAAATGTCTGGCGCTGGTTCATGCGCAATGCAGAGATTCCGGCGGCGCTGGACCGAGTGGGGCTGGTCAAGAAAAGAAGAGCGGCACTGGTTCCGGCGAACAGTGCCGCGTCTTCACCGCGCCAGCTAAAGCCTATTGCTTAACTAGCGACTCCCTCAATTACGCTATAGGGAGATTCTGTCGGAATAATGCGCGTTAATTTAAAACCGGCCTGCGCAAAGAGTTCATCGTACTCTGCGGCAGTCCGCTCTTTACCACCAGGCGAAACGAGCATTTCCAAATCTACAAACTTGCCAATGTCAGAAGTATTTTCAGCGCTAATGACGACCTCAACCAACAACAGCTTGCTCCCGGGATTCATGGCCCGCTTAACATTTCTCAGGATCGACAACGCTCGCTCGTCGTCCCAATCGTGAATGATGTGTTTCATCAGGTAAGCATCACCTCCGCGCGGGACACTAACGAAGAAATCACCACTCCGTAATTCGATACGAGAAACAACTTCCGAGTCCTTTAAATATTCGCCGGCTCCATCAATCACATATGGTTGATCAAACAAGATACCTTTTAATCCGGGGGTGGCGGCCAGTACTGCGGCCAGTAAGCGACCATGACCACCTGCTACTTCAACCAAGATTCCGAACTGGCTAAAATTATAAGCCTTTAAAAGCGCTTCAATCGCCAGGCTTGTATTGCTGCTCATGGCATCATCAAAAATCCTGGCAGCCCGTTTGTTCTCAGAAAAATATGGGAAGACTTCCTTCCCGTGAACTTTCGCCCAGGCTGGTTTACCCGTCTGTACGCTGTAGAGCATCTGCCCCCAGACTTCCCAGTGCCAGTCTTCGCCCATGAAGGTGGCAATATCTCGCAGAGATCCCTTCACATTGGACCTCAGCAATTCAGCTGATGGCGTCAGCCCAAAAACTCTATTTGATTTTTCCGCAAAGACTCCAAAGGACGTAAGCGCGCGAAGCACTCGATAGAGTGAAGACTCATCAGATGACGTCTTTAGCGCGAGGTCAGTTATGTTTTTTGGGCCATCTATTAAGAGGTCTGCAACGCCCAACTTGGCGGCGACATGAAGTGCCTGGGCGCCCAGGGGCGCAAACAACATTCGCATCAAGGCTTCATCCGGTGGCGCAACTTCTTCTTTCTCAGTGACTTCCTCAACAATTTCCAAAACTGCTAACGACATTAAGTGTCTCCTGGCAAAACTTTCGTGGCGAGCGACGGCGCTCCAATACACTAACGCGCAAAATGCCACAAAAGAGGTTCACCTTGGAGTGCGGCGGACCGGCGCCGCTTTTTTATTTCGAGAGGTGATTAGCAGAGGCTTGAAAAGCGGGCCGGGCCGCCGCACTCCAAAGACAGCGAGGGCTGGGCAGTCTGGGGAAGAAGGAGAGTAAACCCAGACTACGCCAGCCTCGTGTTGGTGAACTGGTATTCGATTAGAATTCCAGCACGCCGGAGACGTTCATCGCTGATGTAAGCGATTTTCCTAATGCGGTCGAATCGTATTGAATGTTGGAAGTACCACCTCCATTCGTGTGAAAGCTTGGTGCAAGAAAACCTCCTGAAGTGCGATCGAATTTCGCAATGGTGAGTCCACCAAGGATCTCGCCATTACCACCGCCATTTCGCACTACTGTGCCGCCACCCAATACCAGAATGACGCCTTTAAAATTTGTATTGCCACGCATAGTTAGCGTTCCCGTGACTACGAGAAAGCCTGAACCGTTGACCAGCGTCGCATCGCCATCAACGAAGGTGTATAGAGGAGTATCAAGCGCCTGATCGATGGTCTGTCCACTTGAAAAGTAGCGTCCAATAGTCTGTGCCTTCGTTTGCAAGCCATTCAGATAGGCGCGGGCCATGTCTGCGCTATCGAGATACGAGGGATTGTTCACGTCCGTACCAAGTAGGCCCACCTTTGGATCGGCGACCGTGTCAGGTTTCTTAATTCCCGCGGTGGCCTCATCCTGATCGCAGGGGCTAATGGCGAAGGCTGGACGAGTCGGTTCTTTCCCGGAGTAGTCTATGCCGGAATAGTACTTCGATCCGCTACTCCCACTATCCAGGTCGAGAGCTGAGCAATCGTCTGCTCCTTTCAAGGTAGTGCCTGCGGGAGTTTCGAAATCAAGGTTTTCGCGGGTTACCAATAGCTGCAGACGTTTCTCGGATCCTCTCGCACCAAATCCATACGACTTGATTAGGAGTCGCTTGGGATCAGGCGAGGTCACTCTGGTCGCCAGGCTAGTCGTCGCCGGCGAGGATGAGTAGGCAAGGTCAAGAACCTGCGAGACTCCGGAGATGTTGAGCGTAAAAGTTGTTCCATCAGCCCTCATCGCCAGTTTGTCGAACGTTACTTTTACGGTTGAACTGGTTGTGTTTACTACGCCTTCAATCGAGGCTTCAAACGTTGTAGTCGCAGCCCAGGGTTTAGTTTGGACCACAGTCAGGTTGAAACTCGTTTTGCTGATGACCACGCCCTCTTGCGTGCTCGTCAGTGGGCGTTCGATGACAAAACTACCGAGGCTGGAGTTCGAGATTAAAGGAAATGTGTTCGGGTCAGGACTGAGCAACGTGACTGGTTGCTTGACGTAACGAATTGTTACCTCATCTGGTCCACCAACTGTGCCGTAGGTGCGTTGATAGGGCGTCGCTACGTCGCTGCCAGCCATAACACCGCTCGTTTCAAATTCCACGATGTGACTATTCGGATCGAGATTGTCGATGGTCACGCGATAACCGCCGGTGACTGATCCAATTGAGACGGGAACAAGACTGGCGGGATCCATTCGGTTGTTGTAGGGCAGCCAGCCGGCAAATCTCAAAGCGCCGCTGTTGCCTGGGCCGTTGGAGATCTGAGGAATGATCGCCGTGCGAAAACTCATGCGATCAGTAGAGGTCACCAAAGGCTGCACGTCGCCGCGCAAGACATTCAACGCCGATTGCATTCCGGCTTCGGCAACGTAATACGCTTGCATTTCAGACGTTGAATCAACGGCAGTAGTGGCAGACATTGAGGTCGTCAGAATCAGCGCACCGCCGGCGCCGAGCAGCAAAGTTGAGATCAGCAGCGTAGTAATCAAGGCGGCGCCACGTTCTGTTTTGCGTCTCTTGAGATCTGGTTTCTTAGTCAAGTTCATGGGAGGAACCTTTGTTCAAACTTAGTAAGTTAGCGAATTTCGCAGGACCACGTCGGAGGTCAACTGCAATTGAGAGGGAGGCTGATATCCGGCGACTCCGGGTGTGCCGACAGCTGGTAACGTAACGCCAACGGCGATCACAAGGTACTTGGCGAGAGCGGGAGAGACTTCAGCCTCAGTCGAGCCGGCTGCGTTTTTCACGTTCGCGATATCGCAAACGCCAGTGGTCGAATCAACCGTTGTGTTGTAAGTGACCTTCTCGTCGTAGTAGCGGATCACCATTGAGTCGATGCGATTGGCAAGTACTGTAGTCTTGTTTCCCGCATTCTCGTCGTAACGGACCAGGTAACGTTGGCCCAGGGTGTTATCGATATACATGAGGAACTTGAGATCCTCATTAGGGCTGGTCACATTCGTATCGGCGACGTCGGGAGTCGCCGGGTCGGGAGCGCCATCCAGATTCGAAACTACGCGGATCGACTGGTTGTTTGTGTCGCCCGTTACTATTCCATTGCTCGAGATGCTGTTAAGTCCAGCCGGCAATCTAAATCCGGCATTACCGATTTCGCGCGTCATAATATTGAGCGCGCGCTGTACGTCAGCGATCGCGTCAGACTTTCGATCTTCTCTCGAGCGGATCTTGAATGAACTGGCTAAGAGTGTGCTCGCGAGACCCATCATGACCAATGTCACAACCATCGAGATCATGAGCTCAAATAGTGAGAAGCCTGCTTGTTCGTTTGAGGGTTTGGTACTCATTATTTCTACACCTTGAGTGAATTTTTCCGGGCAAGTTACTGCACGGCCCATGCACCCTGGGCCAGGGACGAGCGGTATGAAACCAGAACCACAGGAGTGCGGATCCAGGTTCCTCCCGCAGCTTTGGGAGTTACGGTGATTGTGATGCGTTTCAAGAGCTTTGCCGTATTGTTAGCGTTCTTCTCGTCGACCACGGTCCTGACTACTTCAAACTGACGTTCACCCGTTTGCACTGTCGGGAACGTTGTGCTACCGGCTGCAAGTGAACTGTCATTAAACGAGACGCTGCGGAGCTGTTCCAACTGCTGTTGGGCCACACCCATTGCCAGCGCCCGTTCGCTACCGCCGACGTTGTTCTGAACGGAATAGAAGAAGACTGAGCCGACGGCCAAACTCGCGACCATCATCACGACGAACGCAATCATGACTTCAATAAGACTAAATCCGCGCTCGCCCTTTTCCTTATCCATGACTGTTAAGTTCAAATCCATAACGAGTTCCTTTTCCTCCAATCACTGTACGGTGACCGTGATCGCCTTCTCACCACAGCTCGCAGCGAACGTCGCCGTATAGGTGCCAGTCGACTTTTTAGACTTAATGGTGAAAGTCGCTGACGCTCCGGTGGCAACTGACTGAGCACTGCTAGGCGATACCTGTAGGTCAGACGCCTTGCTGGAGTTGCCGGTGATAGAAACGGTGCCTGTTGAGCTATGACTGACTGTCACCGTCGCCGTGCTATCCATACCCATCGTCACGCTGGTGGGTGACACTGTGATCGTGCAAGGAATAGGTGTCGGCGTTGGCGTCGGAGTCGGAGTTGGATTCGGCGTCGGCGTCGGAGTAGGTGTCGGCGTTGGTGTTGGAGTAGGCGTCGGTGTTGCAGTGGGGCTGGGAGTTGGTGTTGGTGTTGCATTTGGATCGGGAGTCGGCGTTGGCGTGGCGTTAGGATCAGGAGTTGGCGTCGGGCTCGTCTGACCAGCAGGTGACCCTGAAGGTGTTGGGGTTGGCGAAGGGTTAGCGTGTAAATCGTGAACGTTGAGGCTCACATTAGGAACCGAGTCGTCAAACACGCGACTGTTGATAGTGACATCGCCTGAACCGGTAACGTCTACAGAAACGGTGTTTGCACTCGCATCTTTTAAGGTGATCGCTACCTGTGCATTTGTGGAAAGGACACCATCGATCGTGTTCTGAGTCCGACCTCGCCAATCAAAAGCAATAACTTCCTGAGTTTCGAAGGTGACACCATCAGGTAGACCGATAGATCTTGTCTCGAGAATTCCGTCACCGTTTTCGTCGAAAGCTACTACATAACCTCGACGGTCGGAATTGATCGTGATGCTGGCCCACTCCGAAGCATCATCGGCATGGCGACGAATGGAATTAGTCCTTATCTTCTCGACATATGAAGCGTACTCGCGAGCGGCACCATTCAAGCGTATGTTGGCCCGTGCTTTCGAGATGCCGAGGAGGCCAAAACCAGTTAGGACGGCAACCAAAATCACTATCACCATGACCTCAATAATTGAAAAGCCACGCTCGTTCTTCGACGAGTGTTGCGACTTCAAATTTACTTTTCCAAGTTGCCGATTCATATCATCTCCACTTGAGACAGCTTCCGGACCAAGTTGGTCTCCCGGTCCATGTGCAAGCAGAGTGCCGTAGTTAGCGTTTACGGTTTTTTACTGTCTGTGATTGTTTCGAAAGCACTTTTGAACGAGAGTTGCGTTGGAATGGAAACTCGTCAGGTTGAAAGGAAAGGGTTCAGGCTGACATGGTGCGCGGTCAGAGTGGTTGAAAGTGGCAAGTAAATTTTGCCAGAATTTTTTTTGCGAGCCAGCTCCGCGATCGCAAAGACAACTCGTAATACCACCTGCTTTAGTAGCGTGGTCCTTCAATTTTCGCCTAACCCCACGATTAGGAACTGTCGAGACACCACCTGCTTTAGCAGTGTGGTAATTCAATTTTCGCCTAACCCCACGATTAGCAACCATCCCTAAGGACACCACCTGCTTTAGCAGCGTGGTCCTTCAATTTTCGCCTAACCGGGGGTTAGCAACCGTCCCTAAGGACACCACCTGCTTTAGCAGTGTGGTAGCTCAACTTCCACCTAACCGAGCCTCCCATACATTGAGGTTCGCTACGATCGATTAGGTGGAAGTTGAAGGACCACACGGCTAAAAGCCGGTGGTATCTAAGAACAATTCCCAAGCGCAAGGGCTAGGTAGAAGTTGTAGGACCACACGGCTAAAAGCCGGTGGTGTCGCGGGCCGAGTCCCAAGCGCAAGGGCTAGTTGGAAGTTGAAGGACCACACGGCTAAAAGCCGGTGGTGTCTAAGAACAATTCCCCAAGCGCAAGGGCTAGGTGGAAGTTGAAGAACCACACGGCTAAAGGCCGGTGGTGTTGCGCGGCGAGTCCTATGCAAAAAGGCCACGTGGAGAAGATTAATCCTTCGTACCAGGTTTAGCGATTGTCTACAGCGAAAGTTACTGCTAGTTTTTCTCCATGTATGTTCCAACTTTCGAGGATGTAGTTGTCGCCCGCGACTTCATCGCAAAGCATCTCCCAAAAACACCACTTGTTCACCTGGCCTCCATCTCCGATACGCTTGGTTGCGAATATTATGCGAAGCTCGAGAACCTCCAACCGGTCGGAGCTTTTAAGGTTCGAGGCGGCGTCAATCTCGTAGGTACGTCTGACCCGGCTGATTTAGAAAGAGGCCTCGTAACTGCCTCGACCGGAAATCACGGTCAGTCAATAGCATTTGCAGGTAAGCTATTCGGCACGAAAGTCGTAATTTATGCCCCAGCAGAAAATGTAAATCCCCTTAAATTACAAGCAATGCGAGACCTTGGTGCCGAAGTGAGATTGCATGGACGCGACTTTGATCAGGCTCGACTGGAAACTGAACGCGCATCTCAAGTCGAAGGTTTTCGCTATGTTCATTCTGCTAACGAGCCAAAATTGATCTCTGGCGTCGGAACTATTGGTCTGGAGATCTTCGAAGATCTGAGCGAGGTTGATGTGATCATTGCGCCAGCAGGTGGTGGCAGCTGCGCTGCGGGAAATTGTCTGGTAGCCAAGAAACTGAATCCACAGGTCCAGGTTATCGCCGTTCAGTCAGAGGCTGCACCAGCAATGTGGCACGCCTGGCGTAACCATTCATTGGAAGAGTTTCCGACAATGAATACGCGGCACGAAGGATTGGCGACGAGAGTACCATTCGAACTGACGAACAAAATTCTTTGGAAACATCTCGACGATTTTGTGTTGGTGAATGACGACGAGATTGATCACGCCATCGGGTTACTCTCCACCAAAGCAAAACAAGTGGCCGAGGGTGCGGGCGCTGCCTCACTTGCCGCAGCGATTAAAATCCAAGACCGCCTTCGTGGCAAAAGGGTGGTTGGCATTGTCACGGGTGGCAATATCGCAGCTACAACGCTTGCCGCGATCCTTAATAATATGGACCAAGTGCACTCCAACACTACCTGATGAACCATGCAGCAGAAATGGATTCAAATCATTGGCCTGGCACTCTCCGTGATTTACGCCGCAGCAATCATCTGGTTGTACGCAACCGAGCCACGCAGCTTTCGCGAGGTAGCAACTGGAGCCCAGGTTGCCGCCGGTACTTATCAAGTAGACCAGGAGAAGTTTAACGCTGCACTCTCACTCTTTCGTCGCGAACAATTCCGCGCCGCACGTGACGAATGGCAACGAGCCGACTCGGCCCAGAGTGATCCCAAAACTCAGTTTTACATCGCCTACTCTTTTTATCGCGAAGGTTGGGGCCGCGTTTATAACGATCAGACATTATTCAAACAAGGTCTTGAAGCCGTTAACCGTGCCATTGCCCTGTCGCCGACTACGCTCACGGTCAATGACGAAAATCTGCAGTTACACACAGCGGCCGAGTTAAAGACCGAGTTGGAACAAGGAACCGAGCGCAGTTGGGAAGACATGAATCCGCTGAAGGTGCTAAGGACGAGAAAGTAATGAGTAACGAGGCCAACAACCGATTGAGAAACCAGGCACTCGTCAGTTATGTGGTCCTACCAATGATTTTTTTGACGGTGACATTGCTCGGAGGCTTACGCGTGAGTGGGGACGATCACGCGTTTATCTTTTTGCCACCGTCTTTGATCACGCTCATTCTTGCTCTACTTCTTTTCCTTCTATTTGTACGCGGTGGCTTGATGGATATTCGTTCATTAGTGGCCGGCTCTAACTCACTGTTAACCAACGTGAATCAGCTTTGGATGCTGCTCACACTATTTTTCGCGTCCGCCCAGACATTCAATTCCGTGTTACCCGAACGCGGACTTTTCAACTGGTTCTTCTCCTTCTTTTTCCTCTGGACGCTCTGGAACAATCAATTTTCATCCTTCGACGCGCGGCGTTTGTTGCGTAGTCTCATGGTCCTGTTCGGAACGGCTTTCATCCTGAAGCATCTGTTGCTGGCGAGTCTCTATTCCAACGAAGGCACGTGGCTTAAGAGTCTAACGAGCACGCTGATCGCAAGCGTGACGCTGGGCGCCCTTGACACTCCTCGGTTCGCGCCGGCCACCGGCTACATCTCTTTCTTCACTCTGGTCCTTTATCTCCTGGGCTTAATGTTAGTAGGCGCAGTAGCCCGACCGTCAGGGAGGGCTGACACCAGATCACTAGCCCTCCTTGACAGTCGGGCTACTGCCCCGGGGCTACAGCCCAACGTTGACGCGAATCATCCAAGCTCGTAAAGGACTGTCCACCGGCGCAGTAGGCCCACTGTCAAGGAGGGCTCACCGGGGCAGTAGCCCCACTGTCACGGAGGTCCACCGGCGCAGTAGCCCCACTGTCACGGAGGGCTCACCGGGGCACTAGCACGACTGTCAAGGAGGGCTCACCACTGACTAGTCGTCAAACCTTGGCAACTCATCCCCCTGCCCATTTAGGACATAGTCTATTGCTCTCTCAACATGTCGCTCCTTCCACAGGTACGGTGTACTACCATGTCGCGACCAAGGCTTCACTTTGCAGGGTAACAATCCAGCTTCTCGCAGCCTCCTCGTAGCGTATGCCTGGAACGCCTGCAGTATCGGCTCTGGCTTTACTTGAGCTGACACTACAGTGTGGACGTGGTTGGTCCTTACATTGATCGCTAACAGGGCATAAGCCCTGTGCGCACATACTTCTCGAACGGCCTTCTCAACCACCGGTCGCTGATAGGCATCGAGTGTGATGGGGGGATACTTCAACAGTTTGCGTTCGGCGTCTTGCAACCACTGACCGGGTGCAATCCGCGGAGTTCCATACTTGTTCTGTTTGCGATTGACTGAGCCGCGCTCATCGCCATGCAACCAGGTACCATATGTGCGAAAAGAGATGAGGTAAGCGAGAGGAAATTCATTATCATCAAAATCTCTAACCATGGACGTGAGGTGTCCTTTTTATATGAGTAAGTGTGAGGTAAAGCGAGCGCAGTATAGCACCGTCGGCGCTGATGCCCCGGCGCAGTAGCCCGACCGTCAGGGAGGGCTGACACCAGATCGCTAGCCCTCCTTGACAGTCGGGCTACTGCCCCGGTATCTCTGTCCAGAGAGCATCGGTACAATTCATTTCAAAACGCGGGAGGACAACGTGCGTTACTTCTCAATCCTCTTGATTTCCCTTCTCCTGACCACCTCGAGCACAGCACAAGAGTTGACTTCGGCCGAAGAATATTCGCAGAGAGGCATTGCCCGTTTTCAAAACAATGATCTTGATGGGGCGATTGCCGACTTCACAAAAGTGATTGAACTGAACGGCCGGAACCAGGAGTTTTGTTACTACTTCCGCGGGATGGCACACTATCGGAAAGGTAATTCTACTCAGGCAATCGATGATCTAACCAAGGCCATAGCCATCAAACCTGATCCCCGATTCTTTGATGACCGCGGGAACCTCTTGGCCAAACAGGGCGAACTTGATCGAGCACTCGCTGACCTAAATAAGGCCATTGAGATCGCACCGCAAACCGCTAAAGCTTATGGCGATCGGGGCTTGCTCAGACTGATGCGAGGCGAGCCCCAAGATGCAGACCTGGACTTCAAGAAGTGTTTTGAACTTGATAGTGCGCTCGAGCCAGAATTTAAGTTAGCCGCCAACAAAATCAAGCAGCATGCTGTTTCTCGTTATCTGCGCGAAAAGCCAACCGATTTAGAGATCGAAAAGTTTAGTTGGACCGAGGCACCTGCGAAACTATTGATGACTCCTTCATCGGGTACCACTGTCGTCACAACCTCAGCCGTCAGTCCAACCGGCACACGCGTCCTGGCAGATCCGAATGCAAAAGGTGAGTCGGGTCCCGGCGAGATACTGAATCCATCAGGCATAGTTGCGCCTCCGAGGACCGCGTCCGAGAACACCAAAGAATTCATGGCCTACACATTCACTCTTTCATTAAAAAACACCGGCACTAAAACCATCGTTAGTGTTAAATGGGCATACTTTTTCGACCCCAAAGACCCGGCCCGCGACGGGTTGGCCTACCTTTTTGTGACAAAGATGAATCTCTCGTCGGGTAAAGAGAAAACGTTGAATGACTCGATTACCTCGAGCATCGTAGTGAACGCCAAGCTTCCGAGTAAACGCAATCAATCACTCTACAATGAGCGAGTAGCCATACTCAGGCTCGACTACGCTGACGGAACTTCATGGCAGAGTCCCGCAGACACTGGTGCTCCGCAGAAACCTAATAATCGCTAGCATGGCCCTCAGCCTAAAACTGCCTCCGTTGCTCCACTCGACCTCTTCTGCCGGACCGCGCGTGTCCCGCGGGCCCGTCATGATTAATTGCTTGATCATTCAAGACGACTTAAGGAGTAGAGACCTTGGACCTCAAAGAATCGGATTATAAAGTCTTTCGCAAACTTCGCGTGTCCGCGCTCGAACGATACTGTGAACGGGTACTCAAAGATGTTGAACGCCTGGTCCACAATGAGAAGGCAACCTATCATGAACGTTACCTGGACTTATGGAAGCTTTTGCGCAACCGGGACAAGACAATCGCAGCATTTGACGGTCCGCGACACTCGCAGGCTTTTGTTCAGCTAGTGAACATCGACGCCGAGAATCTTCTAACTGAAGATGAGCTCACCCAATTCAGTGATGAACTCCGGGACCGAATTGAAGGGATGAGAACCTTTCGGCATCGTTAGAACGCGTCTATAAATACTTCTCCGTAGTTTCGAGGCACTGTGGCCAGGTACGAGAAATCCATGACGAAGAGTCGGCCAGCTAAACTTACCGAATAGGCAGCGCTGAGAATCCGCGTGATCGGCGCAATCTGTGGATGAAACTCTTGAAGAATCTTGACTCTTTCACTCTTCTGGGGTAGAACCACGCCGCTCTCGCATCAATTATCTCCCAAGGAGTTCGTACACAAATGCAAAAACTATTAGTCGCCGCTCTCTTCACTATCTCCCTTGCAACAGCCGTCTTGGCGCAGGATCCTGTGAAAGTTGATCCAAAACATTACAAGGTTGAGTTCGAAAACGCCCAGGTGCGCGTGCTGCGTATTAACTATGGCCCACACGAAAAGTCCATCATGCATCGCCACCCAAACGCAGTCGCTATTTTTTTGACTGACTCAACTACCACTTTTAGTTTCCCCAAAGGCGAGCCTCAGCAAATGAGCAATAAAGCAGGGGAGACTCGTTTTACACCGGCGGGACTGCATCTACCAGAGAACACCGGCGACCAGCCCTTCGAAGTTATTCTCGTTGAATTAAAGAGTAAGCCTGTTCCCAAGACAGTTAAAAAACCCGCGCCCCCTGCTGCCACTCCCAAGCAATAAGAGTGGCTGAGAGTAGATTTTGTTTTTCTCTGGGCCACCTTTGTGGTTCTGTGTGACTCGGTGGTTAGAAGATCGCCCAAGAGATCCTCCACCAAGTCATAGAGAACACCAAGGTGGCACAGAGATTCGTCGCGTTTCTAAACAGGCATGTCTTTAATGATCCTTGCACTCGAAAATATCAGCGGGCTTTACCCCGGTAGGTTAAATGTTTATAGCCCACGACAACTCTCCCCCTCCGGCGCCGTTCGGAGAGCGGGAATTTACTAGCCCTATCCCTACGAAACTCCTCCCGCTCCTCCGAACGGCGCTGACTACCTCACTCAGTTCTGGCTATAAACATCCAACTCCTGCCGGAGTAAAAGCAGCTCACTAGAATCCCGCAGTCAGGAAGGGCGGCAAGCGTCCAATCGAGGCCATCATCCTTCTCAAACCCAGCCCGCCCCCGCTCTTTTTTGATTCATTAGTAAGGGCGAGGCTCGAGTAGGTCAGTACCGATTCGCGGTAGCGGCGGGTCAGCCTCGAGATGCGGACAACTTGATGATCATTGAGAAAGAGCGGGGGCGCGCTGGGTTTGAGAAGGGATGTGGCCTCGATTGGACGCTTGCCACCCTTCCTGACTACGGGATACTAGGGAGTTGAATGGACGCCGGTCAAGAATCTACTGACATTGGAGCCTTATCGACAACTATCGTACTATTCGCTGTTCCAATACAACGCACAACTTAAAGATTTGGAGTAGTAATGATTACAACCAGACTGTTAGCTACGGTTACGCTCGCCTTAGTTACAACGGGAATTTGCACATTTGCGACACCTTTAAAGCCCGCAACCCAAATCCTTTTCGATGACTTTAACTACTCAAATCATAAACAACTAGAAAAGCACGGTTGGATCGTCCGCACCGAACCAGGCTGGCCTGGAGTCCCAGGCGCTACCTGGTCCAAAGCAGGAGTAACACTGCTAAAAGATCCAAATCAGCCCAACAATCGAATCATCAGGATGACATCTGCGACAGACGGTATTCCTGCACACACTACGCAAACGCAGATCTGTCATCAGCGGAAATATCTGGAAGGCACTTACGCTGCTCGTGTTCGTTTCAGTGATGCTCCGGTTTCAGGACCAGGTGGCGATCAGATCGTCCAAAGTTTTTATACGATCGCTCCACTGAAGGCTCCGATGGATCCTGATTACAGCGAGTTGGATTTTGAATATCTTCCGAACGGTGGTTGGGGCATTGATGGACCAACACTCTATGCCACCACTTGGGAAACTTTTAGCCCCGAGCCAAATTGGAAGAAAGACAATGTCTTCAAAACGGCCGGCGGTAGTCAGGCAGGTTGGCACACGTTAGTCACGCAGGTTTTTGATAAGAAGGTCCGTTACTTTGTAGATGGGAATTTATTTGCAGAGCATGG
>DATIBX010000493.1:0-5633 GCA_035457105.1 Pyrinomonadaceae bacterium | reverse complement strand
CTCCGTGGCCACCCCAGGTTTACAATGAGGCGCGGTAAAAATGAAACATGGGGCGGCCACGGAGTGTCGCCCCTACAATAGTTCGACGATGACCCTGGTTAGTCTATCGCGCTACTCTGAAGCGGTACTCGCCTGAGCCGACTTCATAGACGATGCGGTCGCGAGCTACCCGAATAAATTTCACGTTTGCAGCTCGATCGCCAGGAACTGGTTTGCCGGATCCAACCTCACTGATAGCCGTCGCGTTAGTTGCCGGCACAAACACTCGTCCGCTCGAGTTGGCCGGAACCGTAACATCAAGTTCTAACTCTTTCTCAGTCCGCTTCCATCTGATCGCGATCCGGCCGCGTACGCTGTCGTATGAAGCCGAAATACTATCCAGTCCCTTTGTTGGAATCTGTGGCTTAAACTCGATTATTCGAAAGCCAGGTTCCAGGGGCCGAATCCCGGCCAGGTCTTCGTAAAACCACTGCACAATCGCACCGAAGAAGTGATGGTTGCGCGAACGTGTACTGGCCGGCCACTGTTCTCCCAACGCCGTGAATTTAGCAACGTCGATCCAATATCCCCAGCTTGGCTCTGTAGTTTGCGTTGCGACAGTATAGGCGACGTCGTGATGTCCAGTTGCAGTCAGCACTGGTAAAACCCAACGTGCTCCCAACACTCCGACCCATGCATGCCCATGGCGGTTCGTCATGATGTCGTCTGCCAGCCGATTCGCGACTGCGGCGCGTTGTTCCGGTGGGACTAAATCGAATGCAAGCGCAAAAATCTGCGCTGACTGCACGAAAGGATCGCTGTCTTTTTCGCGGTAGAAACCGTTTGGACCAAAGAACCGCGAGTTGAAGTCTCCACGAATCTTTTTAAACAATTCGTCGTAGCGTTCAGCATCCTGAAACTTTCCGATTGCGCGTGCAGCATCGGCGGCGATTCGCGTGACGTACGCATAATACGCAGTCGATGTGAGAGCGTTGATTGTAGGCATACCCTCTGGCGGAACCCAGTCGCCCAGTCCAGAAGTGAGAGTGTAAGCGAACTGATCGCCGTCTTTGTTGGTCCATCGAGGAACCCAGTCATCAAGGTACTTCTGCATCGCCGGATAAGTTTTCTCCAAAGCACGCCGGTCGCCATACCGCACCCAACTTTCCCAGGGAATGACGAACCAGAAAGAATCCCAAGCCGGAGTTGCCCCGCAACAGTCGGTAGGTTTGAACGCAGGTTTGCCAACATAGCCGTAGTTCTGGTTGCTCGGTGCAAGTAGAGAAACTTCACCCTCCGGAGTTTGCGCGTCGAGCATGTCCTGGAACATTTTTTGATAGAGCCGTTCGGTGTCGAACAATAGCGACGCGGCGCCTGCCGTCAGACTCGCATCACCTGTCCATGCGTTCTTTTCGTAGACGGGGGTATCGGTGATGATGCCATGCAGATTATTTTGAATGGCCCATGAGGTATTCCGATGAATGCTATTGAGCGTCTCGCTGCTTGATGCGAAAGTTGAGGTGCGTTCGACTGCCGTTCGCACCTGATGGACATGCTCGACGAATACTGCAACACCCTTTGGCAATGGCTCGCCTTTGGGTCCGCTAAGTTGGATGTATTGAAAGCCTTTGTAACTAAAGCGAGGTGTCCATACTTCAGTGCTCGCACCTTTGGCAATGTAGTAATCAGTCTGGAGCTGTCCAAAGACCAGGTCGTTTCCGACGATGCTTGCCTTGCCGTCTGCGGTCAGTTTTTCGGAGTAGAAGATTTCAATGGCCGTACCCCTGGGTGCCCTGACTCGAATCTCGGCCCAGCCAGTCAGATTTTGTTCAATGTCGTAAACAATGACGCCGGGCATCGGTTCTGTCCGTTTACCTGCTGGTCGTATATCGACTACTCGAATAGGTTCTTGCAATTCTGCGCGCAACGCTCCGGTGGGAGCGTCAACCACTCGAGCCGGTTCCCAGCCACCAGGATTGAAGCCAGGGCGATCCCATCCCGATATTTCATGTCGGGCATCATAAGTTTCACCGAGATAATAACTGTCATAACGTGTTGGTCCAGCCGTGCTTACTTTCCACGAATCATCAGATCTTATTATTTGTTCGCTTCCGTCAGTAAAAGTGATGTAGAGATCAAGGCGTAGCCGAGGAGTGGCGCGCCACTGAGCTTGTTCCCAGCCCCAGTCCCAGGTTCGTGTTGCGTCATCGAAATGGCCCGAGCCAAGTTGAGTGGCAATCACGTTCTCACCCTGACGTAAAAGGGAAGTAACGTCCTGGACGCTGTACAAAATCGTCTTGCTGTAATCAGTAAAATTTGGATCAAGCATCCGGTCAGATGTGCGTTGACCGTTCAGAGTCATATCGTTATAGGCGAGTCCCGAGGAGTAGACGCGTGCTCGGGCAACCGGCTTTGAGATGTTGAATGATTTGCGCAGCAGCGGTGCTGGGCGAACCTCACGACAGTCTCCCTGGTTGTTCTTAATCAGAGGTGCTGCAAAACCGGAAGTTAGCCAGGCAGTCGGGCGACAGAACTCGCCAGCGTTTCGAATCAACTCGTCATCTTCTTTACCTTGAACTTCCGTTAAAGCCTTTGAGCGTTCCGGTCCAGCGATCCACTGGCCCTTCCATTCGCCTGCACTCATGAACGCTGTTTCAAACCAGGTTACGGAGGCCCAGTTACTCGCAAGGTTGTTGTTGGTCCAGACTCGTACCGTCCAGTAATAACGAGTCCGCGATTTAAGCGTGTGACCAGCGTAGATAATCCAAGGATCGGATGAGGTGATTTGCTGCGAGTCCCAAACATCCGCCTTGCCCTCGTGAGCTAGTTCGAGCTTAGTGGCGACTAGAACGCGATAAGCTGTTTGGCTGACACCGCGGTGCGTTCCGAGCATGGTCCAGGTTAGACGCGGTGCCGGGTCGTCAATTCCCAGCGGTTGAGAGGCTGCATTCGTCTCTAAGTTTCTGAGCCCAATCGGAGCGTTTGAGTTCGCCGCGATGACAATTTGCTGACCGCCAGGTTTCAGTCCGAGGTTCGTAATGATCAAGGACAGGGCGAAAAAGAGTGGGAGCGACAAGTTCGGCAACGGATAGTGTCCTCCAGTCTGAGTATGTG
The DNA here is from genome assembly GCA_035457105.1 of Pyrinomonadaceae bacterium. Lineage (GTDB taxonomy): Bacteria > Acidobacteriota > Blastocatellia > Pyrinomonadales > Pyrinomonadaceae > PSRF01. The sequence continues at coordinate 2,540 of DATIBX010000493.1, read as the reverse complement.
ACAGCTTTAATAACGAGCCCGCAGGTCCATGAATGTTACAAATTTCTTTTGCCGGTTGCGTCAGTCGCAAGAGGCGCGTAGCTTTATGATGGATTTCGAAACTCAAGATCTTTTGGTCATCTGCCCAGGCTTGGTCAGGACTTAATGTGGCTCGTTAAAGTATGAACTGGAGAATAGCATGGTGAGCACAATCAGTAGGGATGAACTAAAAAAGAAAATCGACCGCAAGGATCCTTTTATATTAGTGGAGACACTCGCTACAGGTGCGTATGACCACGCGCACTTGCCGGGGGCGATTAACTTACCGCCGGATCAAATCAGTATTCTGGCGCCAAAATTATTGCCTAACAAAGAAGCAGAGATTGTCGTGTATTGCGCGTCGCCGACTTGACATGCTTCAGAGAATGCCGCCCGTGAACTGGTGGCCCTGGGTTATAAGAATGTGCGCGACTATGCGGCAGGGAAGTCTGATTGGCTCGAGGCCGGATTGCCAACAGAAAGCAATCAGAAACACACGGCTGGTTAGCGCAGTCAGTACCACAACGCTATAGAGACTGCGTTAAAACCAAGAATAATCCACAAATTAGGCCGATTGGACGGATACTTTCTTAGAACACCGCAATCCAGAATAGGCGTGTGTAATCGGCATAACCTGTGGATCATCGTTTTTATCTCGCTGAGTCTCACATACTTTAATCGTTGAATGTCGGACTCATCCGTGATAATAAATCAAGCTGTCTAAGCCTCCAGGAAAGTCCACGAGCAGGAGCTCTCCTCAGCGCCAGGATCTCGCTGTAGTTTCCTCCGCCGGGAACTGACAACTCAAAGTGATAACCGTCAAGAGAAGCCGGAGTTAACCGCAAACATACCCGAAACAATGGCCCGAAATTCGCCGGCTCCACAGGAAAGCTTCAATGAAATCCTCGCGTGGCTAAATGCTGACCGTGAGAAAGCTGCGGCCATCTACGTCCAGCTGCGACAGGACCTCACAAAAATATTCAGTTGGAACCGCTGCGTTGATCCCGAAGGTCTGACCGATGAAGTATTTGACCGCGTCGCTAAAAAGGTGCACTACCTGATGCACACTTTCGAAGGTGACCCGCGGCTTTTCTTCTATGGCGTCGCGCGAAATGTGCTCAAGGAAGTCCCCAAGAAGATGAGGACTCAGATTTCGTTAGAGGATGTCGATCTGGGAGCGACCCCAGTCAAAGACAGCCGGGATGAAAGCGCAGAGCTGCGGGAGGATTGTCTGCAACTCTGTTTGAAAGAGCTCAGCAGCGAGCGTCGAGAGTTGATCCTTGCCTACTACGCCCGAGATAAACAGGCCAAGATCGATCATCGGACGGAAATGGCCCGGGATCTCGGAACTTCAGTAGAAACGCTCAGGGTGAGAGCTCACCGTATTCGAGCTGCCCTCGAGCAATGCATCGAACGTTGCCTGAATAGTAAATCGTCGCCGGAATGATGAAACGGTTTGCCGGAAATTTCATTGGTAATGCAGGGTCGGAAATCTGAAGGCTGACTCATGAAAGAACGACCGATAACTGACGCGTTAATAAGAGACTTTCTACTGGGAAACGTCGATGACGAGGTGCGCCAGCAAATTGAATCGGCCTTCCTGACCGACACGCAGGCTCGAGAACGAATCCTGGCAGTTGAACAAGATCTCATTGATGACTATCTAGAGAACACCCTCACGTCCGCCGAGAAGCAGCTATTCCTCTCACAATATGCTGAAACGGTTGATCAAAAACGCCGCTTGAGGATCACAAAAACTGTAAAGGACTGGGCCAACCGCGAAACAGACGTAATTAAAAAAGGAGTTACAACTTCGCGCTGGAATCAGTTGCGCCACATCCTGCAATTCCGCCCGATGTTTGCTATCTCGATTGCCGCGACTTTGATAATCGCGCTAATGCTGGGTGTTGTTTGGCTAACCCAAAGAGCTAAACGGCAAAATCGAACTTTGGCGCTTGAGCAGGAAGTTGCAAGTCTTAACTCTCCGTCAAGCTTGCGCGTTGCTCTGCCGCAAATGCCCACTTTAGTGCTCGCTCCTATCTCCGTCAGAGGTGTCGAAAAGGAGAGTGAACTCGCGACGCCCGCAGGTGCTTCATTAGTAGAACTACGTCTTCTGTGGCTACAGAAGGAAAACTATCCAACCTACCGCGCAGTAGTACAACGCATTGGTGATGACGAATCCCTCACCATTACTGACCTCCACGGAGAAACTGACGGTGGAACGAAGATTAGATTAAGGCTTCCGGCAAAAGTTCTGACGGGCGGTCAATATCAGATACGAGTCGCTGGAGTAGATCCGACAGGTGTTAGTGGTCCGGAAGAAGAGTATACCTTCAACGTGAGGGGCTAGGGTTCTTACAAAGTGGTGGTCCAACTTCTCATTTGCTAGTGCGCCGAGCGAGAATTTCATTGCGAACCGTACGCAGAAAATCTTTGGAACCCGTTCCATCGAACGCAGATTGAGCCGTGTTGGCATCCAAAGAATAGACCACCTGGTCGCTGAGCGAGAATGCAGTTGAAAT
>DATIBX010000492.1:0-7114 GCA_035457105.1 Pyrinomonadaceae bacterium | reverse complement strand
GTGAGACAGCACTATATCGACTTTCTAAATCGGGAACCGGATCAGGGTGGCCTGACTTTCTGGACCAACGAAATTACGGGCTGTGGTGTTGACCCGCAATGTATTGAAGTAAAGCGCATCAACGTCTCGGCGGCGTTCTTCATCTCGACTGAATTCCAGGAGACAGGTTATCTGGTCTACCGGATGTACAAGAGTGGGTTTGGCAATCTGCCCGGCGCGCCGGTGCCGGTGAACTTCACCAATTTCCTGCGCGACACGCAACAGATCGGGAAGGGAGTCCAGGTGGGCGCCGTTAACTGGGAGATAGTGCTGGAGAACAATAAGCAGGCCTATGCGCTGGAGTTTGTGCAGCGGCCGGAGTTTGTTGCGGCGTTTCTTAATAAGACCGCGACGCAGTTTGTGGCGCAACTGAACACGAATGCAGGAAATGTGTTGTCAGCGGCCGAGCAGACTAATCTGATCAATATCCTGGGTGCCACACCGGCAGACGCTACGAAGCGAGCGCAGGTGTTACGAGCGGTGGCGGAAGATCAAACGTTGCGGGATGCGGAGTTCAACAAGGCGTTTGTGCTGATGCAGTACTTTGGGTATCTGCGACGTGGCCCGAACGAAGCGCCGGATGCGGATTTCAGTGGCTATAACTTCTGGTTGACGAAGCTGAACAATTTTGGTGGGAACTTTGTAAATGCGGAGATGGTGAAGGCGTTCATCATCTCGCCCGAGTACCGGCACCGCTTTGGACCATAGGTGTGTACTTTGTGCTTAGTGCTTTGCGTCTCTCTGCGTGATCTCGGCGCCCTCCGCGTTGCGGCTTGAAGCTGTATCAAAGCAAGAATTCTGAATAGACGCAGAGCACGCCAAGATCACGCAGAGAACGCGGAGAAAATCTCACCACTCAAAGTTCAAAGCTCACGCTCTTCTATGTTAGTCTCCTCTTCTGAACTTTGGCCTCAAGGAATGAACCACGGATGACATCTAATTGCCTACTCGTCTCAAAAATCCAATTTTTCGTAGCAATCATTTTAATCGTCACTTGTGGTAAAGCCGCCCACTCGGTTCTGGGCCAGGCAAGTACCTTTGGAGGGAACGCACAACATACCGGTATTTTTTCCGCACCCGCACAGAACTTGAATCTGATTCGCTGGCAAGCCGATATCGATCTGAACAATACTGGCGCGCTGGCCCATTACGGCTCACCAGTGATAACGCCTGGCAATACGGTGATCTTTCCAGTGAAGACTGCCACCGATAGTTTTCGCGTCGTCGGCTATAACGGTAACACCGGGTTTCCCATGTACACCTTGACCGGTGATTACATAATGCCGAATCACGGTTGGATACCAGCGTATAACCTGTGTCTGACAAGTGGTGCATTCGGTAATCGCGTCTATTTTGCGGGCGCCGGTGGAACGATTTGGCACGTAGACAATATCGATTCGCCACTCACAGGGAATTTCGTGCGCGAGGTTTTCTACACTTCCTTGAATAATTATGTCGCGAACCAAACCGCCTTCAATAACTCTGTCTTCGTAAATACGCCTATTACGGCTGACTCAAATGGAACCATCTATTTTGGTTTTAGAATTCAGGGCATCGCACCAGCGCCCGATCCCTTAAATACAAATCAAAGTGGTATCGCACGCATCGATGCTAACGGCAATGCAACCTATGTGTTGGTGGGAACAGCTGCGGGAGATGCGCTCATAGATTTTGACAGTCACAACCTTGCTCCCGCGCTAAGTAACGACGAATCAACCGTCTACGTTGCTGTGAAGGCTTCATCAAACACAAACTATGCTTATTTGCTGGGCCTAAATTCAACTACGCTCGCAACCAAATACAAAAAGTTTCTGCAGGATCCTCGCAATGGCAACGGTGTGCGCGTACCTGACGATGGCACTTCATCACCGATGGTTGGGCCTGATGGGGATGTTTACTTCGGCGTGTTCGGAAATCCCCTCAACGGCTCGCGCGGTTTCCTGCTTCACTTCAACAGCGATTTGACTGTCACCAAGACACCGGGCGGGTTTGGTTGGGACTACACTCCCGGCGTCGTCCCAGCGTCGATGGTGCCTTCTTACCATGGTCCTTCGTCTTATCTATTGTTCACAAAGTACAACGATTATGCGTTTCAGGATGGCTCCGGAGTGAATCGGGTAGCGATACTCGATCCCAACGACACCCAGTTGGATCCGCATACGAGCGCACCGGGTTTGGTAGAGATGCGCGAGGTAATGACTTTAATTGGTCCAACTCCAGACGACGCTGGTCCTGGATTCCCGTTTGCTGTTCAAGAATTTTGCATTAACGCGCCGGCCATAAACCCGGCGACGAACAGTGTTTTCTTTGATAGTGAGGACGGTCATCTTTACCGTTGGAATCTGGCTAACAACTCATTTGCCGAAGCCGTGGCGCTGTCGCCGGGCATTGGACAGCCCTATGTTCCAAGCGTTATTGGCCCAGATGGAACTGTTTACACTTTGAACGGCGGCAATCTCTTTGCGGTTGGTAGCAGGAACGAGGTCACCGTAAAGATAAGCTCGTCAGCACCAGATGTTCGCAACACAGTTGTCGGAACGGCGGTGACTTTTACCGCTACAGTTACCGGTGTCACTCCAACTCCCGTCGGCAATGTAACTTTCACCGATGTCAGTTTTGATGGTCTAACGCCGGTCAATACTATTCTCGCGAGCAATATACCGCTCGATATAAACGGCAAAGCCGAAGTCACTACCACGACCTTGGCTGCTAATGCGACGAATCGGGGAAATCATTTCATCACCGCTACCTATGGCGGTGATGGAGCTCATACAACGTCATCGGCAACGATGGTCCAAAAAGTTCATGCGAGTGCTACCACTACTACCTTGGTTTCCTCAAAACCCTTTCCCGCCCTGGCAGAGCCAATAACCTTTACCGCGACAGTTAACCCGGCGCCGGCCAGACCAGGTGTGCCAACCGGAATGGTGACCTTTGTCGATGGTGAGACAGTTATCGGCCAGGTTCCCTTGAACAGCAGTGGTGTCGCTTCGATTGTCCGGTCGAATCTCAACGCCGGGACTCACGCCATCACCGCTACATACGCCTCAGATACAACGTTTGCGGCAAGTACGGGCCACCTTACCCAGGCAGTTGGACCAACGGCACAGTTTGTCAGCACTACTGCGAGTGCGCTGGAAGGCGCCGGCCACATTTCAATCAATGTCAGGCGCAATGGTGATACGAGTGCCGGCGCGACCGTTGACTACAGTACGAGCGATACCGCTGGAGCAAGCAGTTGCGGCACCGTGGCTGGATTGGCTTCGTCGCGTTGTGATTATTTGCGTTCGGTCGGCAGGATAACCTTCGCAGCAGGCGAGGCGACCAAAACCATCTCGATACCAATTGTTGACGATGTTTATGCCGAAGGACCCGAAAGCTTTCAGATCACGTTGATTGCAGCTAGCGGCGTGGCAATAGGAACACCCGCGACTGCTACTCTGACGATCACAGATAACGAAGGCGTTAATGGGACAAATCCCATGGACCAGGCAAGCTTCTTTGTCAGGCAACATTACATCGACTTTTTGAGTCGCGAGCCAGACGCTAATGGATTGGCATTTTGGATCGGTGAAATTACATCGTGTGGTAATGACGCTCAGTGCATTGAGGTGAAGCGAATCAATGTATCGGCCGCGTTTTTCCTGTCGACCGAATTCCAGGAGACAGGATACCTGAGTTACCGCACGCATAAAGTCGCGTTCAATAATCTGCCCGGTGCCCCAATCCCGGTAGTGTTTAGTGATTTCATTAAGGAGACCCAGCAACTTTCTAAAGGAGTGCAGGTCGGAATCGGTGACTGGCAGACGCAACTCGAAAACAACAAACAAGCCTACTTCCTTGAGTTTGTGCAGCAGCCCAGTTTTCTACTGGCGTTTCCAAATAATCTGACCGGAGCTCAACTCGTCAGTCAGCTGAACACGAATGCGGGAAATATACTTTCAGCGGCGCAACAAACAGAGTTGGTGAACATTTTGGGAGCTACCCCGGATGATTTCTCGAAGCGTGCGCAGGTCCTAAGATTAATAGCCGAAGATCAGAAGCTGCGTGACGCCGAGTTCAATAAGGCGTTTGTGTTGATGCAGTACTTTGGTTACATGCGGCGGGATCCTAACGACGCGCCTGATGATAATTTTGATGGCTTCAACTTCTGGCTCACCAAGCTGCTTAATTTTCACGGTAATTTTGTGAATGCCGAGATGGTTAAGGCTTTTATTATTTCGGATGAGTACCGCAAAAGGTTTGGCCCGTAGTTGAGCATCTGATCTAAGAATTCTCTGTGCAACCTCAGTGTTCTCCGTGGCTCAGTGGTGGATGTACTTTAACCCCCGAGGCACAGTGGCCACTAAGGTTTCACAGAGTAACGCAAGGTAGATACTGCCAGAGTTTTGGGCCTGTCATATTCCGTTATGGAAAATGATCGGAACTTTTGAAAACTTAAGGAGATTGGCAATGGCTCATCAACGAGTTTGTTATGCACTGCGCTGCGGCTTCACCAGTGATGAACCTATCGATATCTGTCCAAAATGCGGCAGAAAAATGCGGAGTGCAAACAGCGTCCGCATTTATGGTGTACTGCAACTCATCCTGGGCCTTTTCCTCGTCGTCTTCATGGGTGTGATCACTTTGACCGTCCTGCCAATGATGATGCAGCCGGGTCAGGCCACGTCCGGAGCCTCAAGGTTTAGCGGTACCTCACAACAAGCGATCATAATTCTGAGTCTGTTCGGGTTAATTATCGCCTTCGGATTTGGCGCAAGCCTCGCCGGGTTGTGGCAAATTGTGATGGCCCGGCGTAATAAATGGATCGTCTGGGGTGTCCTCGGTCTCACCATCCTGTTGTGGATTGCGGTGAACGCCGTTTACACAGCGCTGTCTTGATGTTCTCGAACGCTAACTTTGGAGTGCGCCGGCCGGACGGCGCTTTGTCATGCTGAGTATGCTTAATTGACCTGCGTCGTCGCCTCTTTTAGGAGTGTGTTGTTGCCATCGACGATTATCGTTGCGGGTTTTGCCTTGAGCGGTACGGTCTTGGTTGTCAGCTTACCTTGCGGGTTCAATACCAAATCCAGCTTTCCCAACTCTGATTGGATCGTGATCGGCACAGGATCCAAAAATGGATTACCTGACTGAAGTTGTTCCAGCTTAATCGTTAGCTTCTCGTTCTGGCTGTTCCATTGCGAACTAAGTTTATAAACCGGATGCCCACTCTCATAAATCCATCTTCTGAAAAATTTACTCAAGTCTTTTCCCGAAGCTTTCTCGAGCGCACCCCTTAAATCTTCCGAGGTGGCATTCCCGTTCTTGTGACTGTCGTAGTAGGCCTTGATTCCTTTGAAAAAGCTCTCGTCGCCGAGTTGTGAGCGCAGCATATGCAGGACCCAGGCTCCTTTTTGATAGTTGTTCGGATTCAGCAGTTTAAAGAGATCTTCAGTTTCGCGATCGAAGATCGGGGCATTGTTCTTCTGTTCATACTCAAAGACAATGTCAGATGCTTGCTTCATATATTTTTGAAAAGTGACCTCGCCTTGAGATACTTGAAAAAACAACCCGGCGAAATAGGTTGCAAAGCCTTCGCTTAGCCAGAGGTCGGACCAAGTTGATTCGGTGACCGAGTCACCGAACCACTGATGAGCTATCTCATGGGCCACGACGTTAAGCGTGCTGTTGGGAATGTCGTAAGGCGGAGCTTTCTGAGAGTCCTGATTAGTGAAGAGCCCGGTTGCAAAAACAATGGCGCCTGAGTTTTCCATCCCCCCAAATCTGGTGTTTCCGACGATCAAAGCAAGCTTCTCGTAAGGATAAGCCCCAACCGTTTGACTGTAGTACTGCAAAATGGGATTTGCCGGTGAGAACCCTTTTTGCGCCGCTATGGCGTCTGACCCCGGAACATAAATTGACAAAGGAGTCAGACTGGAATTGGATGGCTCAGACTTGTTGAATTGCCCCGCTCCAATAATCATGCAATAAGGCGGAATAGGCGCCTCTTCGCTATAAATCCAAGTCCGATTTCCGTCCGCAGTTGTCTCCACATGGTCCAAACTTCCGTTGGCTACCACCAAATTATTTGCGGAAGCGGTGATATTGAAGGTCACTGAAGCTTTAGCCGACGGGTGGTCGAGTGACGGAATCCAGTGATGGACGCGGTTGGGCCAATTATCGCCGACAGCTGCCGCTTTACCATCTTTGTCTGGGCTTAGGATAAGACCGTCTTTTGGTTTTCCGTGATAAGCGATCGCGACTGAGATTTTGGTTCCGGCGTTTACTGGTCCAGTGAGATTAATGACGATTCGTTCGTTTTTGTGAGTGAAGGGAACCGTGCGATTGTCGACGCTGACGTTGTCGATGGTGAGATCGCCAAAATCCAGGTCAATCATCGAGAGTCTTTTTATCGCGACAATATCGACGCGCGTGGTTGCCGATTCGATCTGCGTTAACTGCGGATCGAGTTTTATGTTGACTTGATAATGAATCGGTTTCCACGTATCCACCACGCGTTCGATTCGAGCGCCAAACACGCCCGGGACACAGGTGAAAATAAGTACTGCGAGGAATAATTTGCTTTGAGTTCTCATTAGCGAATCCCCAGCATCAGCAGCGCTGAACGGTCTGAAACAGGACCGTTTGATTCCTGCCACTGCTTGAACGCGGCCAACTCGGCGTCCGTGACCGGGCGATTGCCAAGCCGCGCCGCTGGCGTCCGTTCGAATGCCCGATTCGTCAGTGCCAGGTGAGCATTTCGTACGGGCATAGGCTTGTTGCTCGCCAGAGCGCGCTCAGCGGATTCCACATCCGGAAAAAAGTCATCGTAGGCGAGTAAGTGCCAGACAGTCTCAGCACCTTCGCCCTGAATCGCCAGTACACGCAGTAGGCCAAAAGCGCTCTCGAGCTGAAAGATGAGGTCATCGCCTGGTGCAAAAGTATGTGCCATATGTTTTTGTTCTCGGGGTAAGGTTAGCACAGGATAATGATCAATTTTCAATGGAGACTCGGACGTTGTTAGGTAGGGCGCGTCGTGGCTGGTCCATGCCTTTGTCACTATAAGTAGAGATTGAGCACTACAGTACCGCGAGCG
>DATIBX010000491.1:0-9248 GCA_035457105.1 Pyrinomonadaceae bacterium | reverse complement strand
AGATGAAACCAACTTAGGGTTCTAAGGAGGCGACTCAGGCCGACTTTTTCTTTTCACCTAAGAGCCCCAGCCGTTCACCATTTGCAGAGATCTTAATCAAGTGTTCTAACCTGCGAAGCTGCGTTTCCTCTCGCTTGGCGCTTACTACCCAGAAAACTACCAACCTGCGATATCCAGGAGGCTGAGCGGAGAAAAATTTCCACGCTTCCTTGTTTGTGCGGAAGTTTTTTAAGAATTTAGCCGGGAACTCGCGCGGGGCCTTCTCAAACGAGTAGATTCCGGTACGTTTGTCTTCTTTTTTAGCAAAAGCCGCGAGGCCCGCCGGCATCATGCGCCCTTCTTTTTTCAATCGTTCCACATGATTGACATTGATCCGGCTCCAGATACTCTTCGGCTTTCGCGGTGTAAACCGAATCGTGTAACTTATTTCATTGAAATTCTTCCGCACTCCGTCAATCCATCCGAAGCAGAGCGCCTCATCGAGAGCTTCAGCATACGTAAGCGTTTTCTTACCGGAATTTTTCTTGTGCAGCCCAACCAGCAGTTCATTCTTTTGGTCATGGTTTTTCTCGAGCCATTTGCGAAATGCCGTTGGACCGGAGAAAAATCTTGGCGTCACTTCCATCATCAATTTCTCACTGGAGCCTTGCCTGGCAACCATGAGGGTTTGAACTTCGAGTTTGCCAGCCATCGTATCGGAATTATTAGCGACTTGATCGAGCGAGCCATAAACGGAAAATCGATCTTCGACAATTCGTCGCTCGGCCGATGATAGTCAGAATGTAAATTAAAACTAGACACGGTATGTGCGACAACGCCTCGGAGTGCGAGTGTGTAGTTGTCAGACCGTTGGAAGAAATTTTGTTCCGGATGCGGGTCAGCGACGAGCAATGCCCCGCGCCGGGCCAATGTGCTTCCCAGGTTGGAGCGTTCAAAGCCGGTGAGCCAAAGCGTATTTGCCGAAACCTTTGGGTCTGGCCTTCCCAGCATTTCAAACGTGATATCAGCCACAACGTGGTCCAGTGGTACAGGACTGTGATCTACAAAGTGGCGCGCTCCGTAACCGCCGCGCTCCTCGCTGCCGAAACAGACAAAATAGACTGTCCGGCGAGGTCTTCTTCCGGCAGCTAACGCCCTTGCGAGTTCGAGGACCGCTACACAGCCCGATGCATCATCGTCTGCGCCATTGAAAATTTTATCGCCAAGGGCAGCGTCGTTAACCCCCAGATGATCGAGGTGAGCACTCAACATGATTGCTTCGTTCGCTCTTGGATCTGAACCTTTAATAAAGCCCACTGCATTCCAGGTCGAGCTGCTTTGGGCCGTTTCGGTTGGACCACCAATCTCAACTTTGGCACCTTCGGGCAGGGTGACTATTTCATTGAAGTTTTGAGTGGCGAGATCAACGGTCTGGACGTAGCTTCGCGCACCCGCTGCGTCTGTGTCGCCGCCGGGTTCGAGGCCGAATTGACGGAACATTGAACCAATATATTCGGCGGCGACTCGTTCATAGTTAGTACCGCTGCCGCGTCCCTGCATTGCATCGCTTGCGAGAAATCCCAGTTCAGCCCGTATGTTCGATTCAAGAACTGCATCCGGCGCTTTGGCTCGTCTTTGAGCGAGCGCCAGTGGTCCATTCGTGATTAGAATAATGAAGATTAGTACAAACGATTGCGTTCCCTTGCGTGTGGTTATTGCCATATATGGTGAGCGAAGTTTTCTCTGTGCATCCTCAGTGTTCTCGGTGACTCTGTGGTTTAGAAATGCGGCCGAAGATCCCACCACAGAGTCACAGAGACCACTAAGGTCGCCCAGAGAAGCAGTGATAATCAGATGTTTACTTTAACTGTTTTGCCGGCGCGGGCGGCTTCGTAAACGGCGCTGATGATTGCCATGTGAGCTTTACCCATCTCACCCGGCACCGGTGTCTTTCGACCGGTCATCACACAATCGGCAAAATCATCCATCTGTGCAGCCTGCTGATTTATCCACTCAAAGTTCATTGGCCCACGACTGGTTGCCCCAACGGCCCCGTTGTAGTTAAAAGCGTTTTTCGACAACTCATACCAACCTTTTGGACCTTCCGCTTTAAAAAAATTTCCAGAACGATTGAAGCTCGTCACAGCGTCGCAAGTCGCACCGTTCGGAAAGGTCATGGTCCAGCGAAGTGTCTCTTCGACTTCGCTGAAGAAGTCCGGCCGCTGTTTAGGATCTTCCTTAGCCGTCACCGAGGTTGGCCAGGCGTTGGCAGCCATCGAGGCGCTCTGGACCACATAGATGCCTAAATCCATCATCGCGCCACCGCCCGCGAGTTTCTTTTCGATGCGCCACTGATGTTGATTCATTACGAAACTGAACTCGCCCGACATTTTCATAAATGGGCCAAACTCTTGAGTTGTTGCTAATCGCATTAACTCTTTGCGAAAGAGGTCATAGTGCATGCGATAGCCCACTCCCAGCTGAACGTTCGCTTTGCGACAAGCGGTGATCATGCGTTCGCAGTCGGCGACTGAAGTGGCCATCGGCTTTTCCGTGATGACGTGTTTGCCTGCTTGAGCGGCGCGAATTACAAATTCCGGATGAAGCGCGGGTGGTGTAACCACGTAGACGATGTCCACGTCCTTGTTATTAGCAATACGATCAAATGACTCATATGAGTAGATATTGTCCTTTTTCAGACTGTAATCCGCTGCCCACTTTTCACCTTTTTCGGGATGGCCGGTAACTACGGCTCTCAACTCACAGAGCTTTGTCTGGCGCAGTGCCGGACCTAACTGCCCCGTCGCATAACCGCCAAGTCCGAGCATGGCGATACCGAGCTTTCGTCCTCGAACTTGAGGCAGACAGTCTGGCCCGATAAGGAGGCTCGCGGCGCCGATTGAGAGACCACGAATAAAATCCCGCCGATTGAGTTCGTATGCGCTCATATCAATACAGGCTCCTGTCTTCCAGATTAATTGGCTCGTTCAATTCTGCCGATTTATAGATCGCTTGGACCAGCGCGACACTGCGGCGAGCTTCGCGCCCATCACAGCGCGGCCTGTTGTTCGAACTGACTGCTCGAAGAAAATCTTCGATGATGCGCTTGTGACCAGCGACGTCTGAAACGAAACATGCAACAGCTCTATTTAGCCGTGGACGTGTTAGAGGGCGCCGCCATCTTTTTAATGTACTTGTCGTACCAAGCGAGATACCGCTCCATCCGATCACGCTGGTAACTAGGCCGCTGAATTCCGTGGTTCTCATTCGGATAGATGATGAGTTGAGTATCGATGCCAAGACTCCGTAGGGCCTGGTACATCTGTTGGCTTCCTTGTACGGGAACATTGAAGTCGCGCTCACCGCCGAGAAACAAAGTAGGAGTGCGAATCCGATCTGCATGCAAGAACGGATATGAAATCTTAACGTAGGTCTCCCACGCTTTTGGGTTCCATGGTGGCCCAATTTCATAATCATACTGAATGATGTACTGGTCGGTACCGTAGAATGCGACGGTAAATGCAGTGCCTGCTCCACTAGTCGCCGCACGAAATCTCGTATCGCTGGCGATCAGATAGTCAGTAAGAATGCCGCCGTAACTCCAACCACCAACACCCAGTCGTTCTGGATCGGCAACGCCCATTTGAATCACGTGGTCCACTCCGGCGAGCAAGTCCTGTACTTCGTAGTTGCCCCAGTCCGCAAAAATCGAACGCGAGAACTTTTGTCCGCGACCGGCGCTACCACGGTAATTAACGGCCAGGACGGCGTACCCATTAGCCGCGAAGAACTGACGCTCGGTGCTGAAGGAGTGTTGGTCCTGGCTGTTTGGCCCACCGTGAATGCGCAAGAGTAAAGGCACCCTGGTCCCTTTTGTGTAGCCCACGGGATAAGTCAGCAAGCCGTTCACTGGAGTTCCATCTTTGCTCTTGAAGTTGACTTCTTCGGTGGCAGCGATATCCAGCTCATTTAGCAGAGCGTCGTTTTGATGGGTTAGTTGTCTCAGGGTGCCATTCTCAAGTGCGTTGATCTCCGGTAGTTTTAGATCGCCACCAGCCAGCACTACAGACCGTCCACCAGCTGCATTCCAACTCGATAAAACGATCGGAGGAGTCATGATGCGTTCGACTGCGCCGCCAGCTAATTTGGCTCGCGCTGGATAGACAGAACGATCATCGGTCACAAAAAATGTTATGGACTTGCCATCATCGATAAACTTAGGACTGGAAACGCCGCGGTCGAGATCTTCGGTAGCCTTCAAACGAGAGATAGCGCCCGTATCGACGTTGACCAACGACAGATGGTCCATGCTATAAGCGCCGAACTTCTTGTCATCGCTGTCCAGGATCGCAATCCACTTCGAGTCAGGACTCCACTCCGGGCGTGATCGGCCAGCGCGTGTGTCAACCGTTGTAATCGCCTTTTCAGTCGACGATGGTTTGGCGTCAGCTACGAAAAGCTGGCTCGACGGTTCACGATCAGGATCGTCGGTATGATTACTCATGAACGCGATTCTGCTTCCGTCCGGAGACCATGCCGGAGCTCCTTCGTCCCATTTTCCACTCGTTAACCGATCGAGCTTTTTGGTTTCCAGATCGAACAGGTAGATATAAGTGTGCCGCCCGGACAGCAAATAACCGGCACCGTCCTGCTTGTAGCGATAACGATCAATGACGATTGGTTTAGGAACGCGAGGCGTAGCTGTAGCGCCAGGCGGTGGCGAAGGCGCAGGCTCTGACTCGGGATCTGGATCACCGATTACCAGGGCCAGACGCTTTGAATCAGGAGACCATTCATAACCCTGGAGCCGGCCTTTTAACTCTGTAAGTTGCCAGGCTTCACCGCCGCTCCGATCCAGCAACCACACTTGATTACCGCGCGCTTTGCCGGGCCGCGCCGAAGTAAATGACAAGTACTTCCCGTCGGGGCTCCACCGCGGCGAGTTTTCACTGTCCTGGCTGAAGGTGACCTGACGGTCGCTCTTCCCGTCCATGCTAACTATCCAGATGTGTGAATTTGACTTGTCTTCCTTTGCATCGATGGTCGCGACCACGTAGGCGACTGATTGACCGTCAGGCGAAACTTGCGGATCTCGAACGTCCCGAAACCGGGTTAGATCATCCAGCCTTAGTGGCCGGCGAGCCGTTTGCGCAAGCAGCGCCGGCGCTAAAAGCAGAATGAGAAGCAGGGCAGTGGGTTTACTATTCCGAAACATGGATCTACGGCCTCCGGTTTGGATTTCAGGGTGAAACTTTTTGGGAAGTAGCTTGCGAAAGCAACCTACAAACTTAGATAGCCAGGTCGTTACTACGAATCAGCCGCGCAAAAAGTTACTTTCGCTCTTGTTTGAGCTGCTCATTATAGAGTCGCTCAAAGTGGGCGAGATAATTTTTGTAACCATCGGGATCGACGAAAGGGTTTACACCTTTTTTGGACATTCGTGATGCTTTTTCCGCGAGATTGAAAAACCCTGCATGCGGGCCTAAAAAAATGTCACACGGTAGGGCTTTAAGTAACTGAAACGATTTTGCGTAAGCGTCGGCAATGTCAGGCCAGGGAGCAAAGTTTACCAAGTGTACCCCCGGATTGATAGACATGCTCGACACGAATACGACTCGATACTCTTTCCCGTTTTCAGTTACGGTGGTGGTCCAAGCGGTATTTCCGGGTGTATGGCCCGAAGTCACGTGGGCGACTAACGTGGTGCCGCCCAAACTTACGGGAGATCCATCATTCAGTACCTGATCCACTTTGACGGGTTTGAATGAACCGATCTGAAAGAATGTCTTTGTGCCACCGCTCTCTAATACGGGTGCGTCGCCTGTTGAAGCAAAAACACGTGCACCAGTATCGCGCTGCATGTCTGCATGGCCGCCCACGTGATCAAAATGGGCATGGCTCGAGAGCATGATTTTGATGTCGCTGAGCTTGAACCCGAGCGCGGCGATGTTCGCCCTGATGATCGGTCCCGACTCTTCGAAACCCGTGTCGAGCAAGATGTTGCCGTTCGGTGTGACGATTAAGTACGAAGTAACGTCGGATGTTCCAACGTAATAGATGTTTGAAATAATCCGGAATGGTTTGAAAGGCCCGGCCTGGTCGGCACTCGAGGCAGCAACTTGGCCATTCTGCGCAGTCACAACAGGATAGACGGCGACCAAAAGGCTTAGGGACAGAAGTGCTCGGGTAAGCTTCATTAAAGTTGAGAAAGAATAATTCAAGTTGAGAAAAAATGCAGTCTGAAGGCTGGTTTAAGGTATCGACCAGGGTGTTTGCGCAATTCCTCCAACGCATCCGGTGTCAAGACTCTCAACCTGAGCGGTATCGATAAAAGCGCTCATAAGTTCGTCGATGCACGGCGACAGGGAACTATACGAATGACTTCCGTAGCGAACGACTATATGTTTCCGATTGGTTAAAGTGCGCGCCACCTCTTCACCGTTATCAGGTGGAGTCGCAGGGTCCAGATAACCGGAAAGTATTAGAACCGGGACAGCACTGCCCACCGGCGATTTGTAGTCAGCAGGAACATGGGCGCGAGGCAGAAGGGAACTTGAGCTTCTGAGCTGTTGATAATAGTAATCTCCCATGAATGTGCCGCGGGCAAGTCGTTGTCCTTCGGTTCCCTTCGTAAAAGGGAGATCTTCTGACCTTACGACAGCAAGAAACACGCCTACGCCTACCTGCGCCGAAAACCCGTCTCGTACCGTCAGGATGGATTTGATGAGCCCGGTATATTTTTCCTGATAGCTCTCGTGAATGAGTTGTGGAAGCTGAGCGATGGTAGCGGTTGATTGGAGCAGACTACGAATGGTCGTTACAAATGTTCCACGAGACAGCTTCACTGCTTCGGTGTTGTTGTCAGCTGATGTGTAGTTGACCAAAATTGGACCAGTCTCAAATCGTTTAAGTAACGCTGCGAACTCTTCTCTGAGCTTCGGATAAGCGCTTTGACAGGTGATATTTGCTTCACAATCTGCAAAGACTCTTTCGAGCGAATTTTGGGCGTCGGGAGCAATCACTATGGGGATATTCTCGGTGATTGGGGTGACGCCTTTCAGAATGACACTACGGACCTGGGCCGGGTATTGACGCAAAAAGAACTGGGCCGCACGGGTGCCATATGAAGTCCCGAAAATATCGATTTGGACGTATCCCAAAGCTTCCCTGAGTTCGTTCAGATCGGCCATGGCGATCGGAGTCGTATAAAAACGGAGATCAGCGTGCGTTCGCCAGTCCTTCAGACAACGTTTGACCGCGTCGAGGGGAAGCAGATCGTTTAAGTGACCCTGAACGGTCTTGCCGTAAAGATCACATTTGAGTTGGTTTGAACCACCGGTGCCTCGCTGATCGACCACCACAATGTCGCGTTCCTTTCGGACGGCTCTAAAGATCCGCGCATAAAAGTCGACATTGTCGGTGGCAGCTTGTCCTGGTCCACCCGCCAGTACAAAAAGCGCGTCGGGTTTAGGATGTTCGTTATCTGCCGACAGCACTACGAGTTTCAGGCTGATGGTGCGTTTAGTTGGTCTGGTGCGATCTTCGGGTACCTTAAAAGTGCCGCAGAAGGTCCTTTCTTGAACGTTGGGCAGTTTGCACTGGCCCATTACCAATCTGAACCGATCGGCAATAGATTGGCCCAGGGCCCATGGCGCGGACAAAACCACGATTAGCAGAGAGAGAGACCATCGCAAGTTAACTTTGAACATTTAGAGGCCTGATGATTCGAGTGCGCGCCATTCCCGGTGTAGCAAACCATAGAGGTAGGCGTCCTGGATCTCGCCGTTCACGTGCCACCGTTCACGGAGAAAGCCTTCGCGCTGAAATCCCAGTCGTTCGAGAGTGCGAATCGACGCGAGATTGCGAGGATCAACGTCCGCTTCAAGGCGGCGGAGCTTTAATTGATTAAAGGAATAATCCAGCAAAGCCTGGAGCGCTTCATTCATAAAGCCCTGGCCCCACATCTTTCTATTTTGAGCGTATCCTATTTCCGCTCGTTCATTCGAAAGCTCCAGATGAAAGAGCGTTGCCGTCCCGATGACCGTGTCATTGTCAAGAGTGGCGATGCCCCACTTCTTCATGGATCCAAGCGAGTTAGCAAGCTCAATCTCTTCAAACAATGTTCTTGCGGCCTGTCGATCGGTTAGCGGTGGACCACTCCAGTAACGCATGACTTGTTCGTCCGAAAAGATTTCGAAGAGAGAATCGATATCGGACTCTACTAGCCTGCGCAAACAGACTCGTTTCGCCTCTATGCGTGGCAGACTGATGGTGGTCATTGATGTGCGAATTGTAACATCACGCTCATTCTGCGGCTCGAAAAAAAGCGCTGGGACTGTTCTTAGACAGTTGCAGAATGAGATTGTGTTTAGCGTTCGACGTTGAGGTATACACAAACAATGGTTGCGTCAAAATTGGAATCGAAGCTACAGTTTCCAAAAGTTTCCTTTCTATCTGAGGTCAGCAATCTAGTTATTCAGCAGGTGAAGACATGGGATTAATAGTCATTCTGTGCCTCAGTATTTTATCGTCGGTTAACGCGGTTAAGTCGGAGCAGTCTATTCCAACCTTATTCATCATCGGGGATTCTACCGTCAAAAATTCTGATCAGGGGCTGCAGGGTTGGGGTGATGCTATCAGCGAGTTTTTTGATTCGACCAGAATAAGTGTTCAAAATCGCGCCCTTGGAGGGCGTAGCAGTAGGACTTTTCAAACCGAAGGCTTATGGGATCAGGTGTTGCAGGAAT
This sequence comes from Pyrinomonadaceae bacterium, assembly GCA_035457105.1. GTDB lineage: Bacteria > Acidobacteriota > Blastocatellia > Pyrinomonadales > Pyrinomonadaceae > PSRF01. The sequence continues at coordinate 522 of DATIBX010000491.1, read as the reverse complement.
TAAAGCCGGGCGACTTCGTGCTGATACAGTTTGGGCATAACGATGGTGGACCAATAAATGATGATTCGCGAGCGCGAGGTTCTTTGCCAGGCACGAGCAACGATACTGAGGAAATTGATAACAAGCTTACCCATAAACATGAAGTCGTACATACCTTCGGTTGGTACATGAAAAAGTTTATCGCTGATACAAAGGCGAAAGGGGCTACGGCCATTGTTCTGTCGCCAGTACCAAGAAATATCTGGATCGAAGCCAAGGTAGAGCGAGCAAAAGATAGTTATGGTGGTTGGGCGGCGAGCGCTGCCGGTTCAGGAAAGGCGTTCTATATTGACCTTAACGAAATCGTGGCTGGTCGTTACGAACAGCTCGGATTACAGAGAGTGGGCAAGGAATTTTTTCTGGTAGATCACACCCACACAACTCCAGCTGGTGCGCGGATGAATGCCGAAGCAGTTGTTGCCGGGCTCAAGCTACTCAAGAATTGTCCGCTAACTTCGTTTCTGCGCTAGCTTTGGAGCGCGG
>DATIBX010000490.1:0-19903 GCA_035457105.1 Pyrinomonadaceae bacterium | reverse complement strand
CGAGGAAACACAGAAGCTGGCTAAATAAGAAGTCACTACTTGCGCGTTCCCGAATTTCCGCTGAGAATCGTTGAACGAAGGTTGGCTTCAATTTACGAAAGGGGGTATCGCGATGCGTCTGACTGAGATGGTGTCGTGCTCTGGTTGAGCGGCGAAGCTTAGCCCGAGCTTACTCGCTCAAGTTTTGAGCGGGCTTCCTAAACAGCCTTATGACCCAAATCTGATTGTCGGTTTCGATAAAGCCGACGACGCGGGTGTATACCGCCTGCGAGACGACCTGGCCCTGGTCCAAACGGTAGATTTCTTCACGCCCATTGTGGACGACCCGTATGACTACGGCCGAATTTCAGCCTTGAACTCAATTAACGATGTTTGGGCCATGGCTGGCACTCCGATTACCGCTCTCGCCATAACTTGTTTTCCGAAGAAGGGTGTTGATCCCGCAATCCTGGGTGAGATTATGCGCGGCGGGATGGAGACTTTGAACAAGTATGGCGTGACGTTGATTGGCGGTCATAGCGTCGACAACGAGCAGATCATGTTTGGGTATTCGGTGACAGGTGTGATCGATCCAAATAAGGTTGCGACCAACTCGGGCGCCAGACCCGGTGAAGTTCTGATTCTGACTAAACCCATCGGCACTGGAGTTATCTCCACCGCTATCAAGAAGGCCAAAGCCAGCGAGGCGAATGTTGCAGGTTCAGTTGAAACGATGTTGACTCCCGGTAAGTTTGCCGCCGAGGCGATGCGCGAATTCGGCGTCAAGGCCGCTACAGATGTAACTGGATTTGCTTTGTTGGGCCACACCTGGGAGATGGCCTGTGCAAGTGATGTGACGATTGAGATTGACGCTGGCTCGGTGCCTTTACTTGACGGAGCGTTTGAACTTGCAGCCGCGGGAATGTTAACGAGTGGTGATAAGACTAATCGCGAATATGTTGGCGCCGACGTCCTGCTTAAGGATTCTGTGAACGAGACAATGGCGAAATTACTCTTTGATCCGCAGACTGCCGGAGGGATGTTGATTGCAATCGGAGAGGATACAGGTGACGCGTTGTTAGCGGAATTGCGCAAACACTATCCGCGAGCTCAGAGAATAGGTCGCGTCCGCGAAAGAGCTCAACACTCCGTCGTGGTCAACTAACCTTGGAGTGCGGTGGCCCGGCACCGCTTTGTTATATAAGGGTGTTTTAAAGTATGGAGAGTTTAGTTTAAGTTGCGTAAAAAGCACCGCCGGGCCGGCGCACTCCAAGGAGTACGCGGCTTTGTTATATGGGTGTTTTAAAGTATGGAGAGTTTAGTTTAAGTTGCGTAAAAAGCGCCGCCGGGCCGGCGCACTCCAAAATGGACCTATCAAGCAGGGTAACAAAGCTCAACGACGCTCCAGAAAATACCAAAGGGCAATACATCCTTTACTGGATGCAGATGTTCAAGAGGGCCAGTCACAATTACGCCCTCAACTTTGCCATCCAACTCGCCAACGATCGAAGCCTTCCTCTCGTAGTTTATGAGGGATTGAAGTTCTACTATCCGTGGGCCAATGATCGAATCCACACCTTTATCCTCGAGGGAGTGGCAGAAAAAGAAGCGGAGTTTGCTGAACGGGGCATTCGCTACATTTTTTATCTGCAGCGACACGGCCGAGATCCAAAGAATACGGTCGCCGCTATCGCAAAAAATGCTGCTCTCCTGGTAACCGATGATTATCCCTGTTTCATAATTCCGGAGCACAACGCCAGTGCGGCCGCCCTGAGTCTGCCCGTATACGCAGTCGATGCGAACGGGATGGTGCCCCTGTCAATGATTCCGAAGGAAGAGTTTGCGGCCCGGACTATCCGGCCAAAGCTTAATCGGCTCTTGCCTGACGCTCCCAGACGCATCATTACACCGACACTTAAAAACCGGAGCGTGAACCTTGACGTTGACTGTCCTGAAACAAAGGTGACGGATAGGAATATTGCTAAGCTCGTGAGCCAATGCGAGATTGACCACACCGTGAAACCGTCAAAGCTCTACCACGGTGGCACGTTGAATGGCCGCAAACGCTTGCGTCATTTTATTGAGAAGATTCTTTCCAACTACGATGAGACTCGGAGCGAGCCCTCGGTGGACGGTAGTTCACGTCTCAGCTCATATCTACACTTTGGGTTCATCTCAATTCAGGAGATTGTCGATGCCGTCGAAAAGTCGGGTGCTAAGAAAGCCGGAAAGCAGGCATTCCTGGAAGAGGTGATAGTCCGGCGGGAACTGTCGTTCAACTTCACCCACTACAATCCCAACTACGATTCGTTAAAAGCTTTGCCTGACTGGGCTCTGAAGACTATGCGAGAGCACGCTGATGATGAGCGTCCTATTCTGTATAGCGCTGAAGAGATTGAAGCTGGAACGACTTATGACGAGCTCTGGAACGCTTCACAGCGTGAATTAGTAGCGACCGGTGAAATGCACAACTACGTTCGGATGCTCTGGGGAAAAAAGGTAATTGAGTGGCAACGCAGTTACGAGATGGCATTTGAGTTACTGGTGCATTTGAATAACAAGTACGCCCTCGATGGTCGAGACCCAAATTCGTATGCGGGAATTTTGTGGTGTTTTGGCAAGCACGATCGGCCGTGGTTTGAACGTGCCGTTTTTGGCACGCTTCGTTATATGACTTCTAACAGCATGGCCAAAAAATTTCGCGCGAAAAGTTATATCGACTGGACCAATCGAGTTGCTGCTGCGTGTGACCAGGCTTAAATGCCGTTTTGGGTGACGTCCTTACTGAGTAACCTTTGTGTCCTTGGTGACTCTGTGGTGATGGTTTCTTTGGACTTTGCTCACCACAGAGGCACCGAGGACACAAAGGTTGCACAGAGAGTTTCAGATTAGAGCACAAGTGGTTTTGCGGTTATTGCCGGTCAAGCGTTTGCGATGGTATAAGCAGTGGTCCCTCATTCGAGAAATCTTAAACCCCAGTGAAATTAAGAACTATCAAAACGCTGAAATACGCTTGCTATGCTGGTGCCGGTATCGCGCAGCTTGGCACGGCGTATCTTGTCTTCTCAAAAGGCGATGACATTAAGTCCGGCATCCAGTTAATGGAGTTGTCGTCTTCAAACACACGCTTGGCCTTGCTTTGGTGGGTTGCCGCGTTAGTAGCCTTTTACGCGCCGGTATTTGCTCGCCATTTCCAGGGGCTCCAAGATCGTTTAAGACTAAACGACAAAGAGTTTATGGAGTTGTATAAAGACAGTCTTCAGAATGCGATTAACGATCTAATTGATGTCAGACAGGATCCGTCAAAGTCTGATGGTGTTGAGTTAGGAATACTGCAAACCATTGTTAGTCTGGTCCAGTACTATGTAGGTACCAATGACGAAACGAGGGTCAACGCTAACCTCATGGTTCCGCTCAGCCCCGACGATCCCGCTTGTAGCAGCATCCGGTTCCTTGAGAGCCCGAGAAGTGAAGCGTTGCAGCAGTGTAGATGGCTGCTGCGGATCGACAAGTGGGCTTTGTTTGAAGCAGAAATACCTCCCGACTTCTGCTTGCCGGTCTATGATCCAGATGGTCCGTTCCGAAACCGCATTTTGTTAGGTGCTCCGTTAGCTTTTATTCAGAGAAAAACCTTCCTTCTAAACAACACAAAAAGACTGCGAAAGCACTGGGCAACAGGAGTGTCAACCGGGGTGAGACTCGAGATGGAACGGTACTTCAAAAACGAGCGCAAAGTGCTGAAAAGTTTTGCGAGTATTCCGGTCCTGAAGGATTCAAATTCATCACCCGTCGCAGTCTTGAATATCCAGTGGAGACGAACAAAAATCTTCGGAAAGTCCGCTGGACTTGTCCAGGATTTGTTGTTACCGTTCCTCTTGGTATTGGCTCACGTTCGGAGTGTTGGTGAATCTCCGGAGGAGGAATAAAGATGACCATTACAGCGACAGATTCTCAGTCAAGTAGAAGCGCCCTCTCAGCGCAAAAGATCAGCGAGCTCGCCTTACGCAACGACGATCGTCGATTGGATATGGCTCTCAGCATTATTTCTTACGTAGCCGGCGCCGTGGCTCTTCTGGTAGTCATCAAACTCTTTTAGCTCAAAACTCAAACAGCAACTGAATCAGTTCAACTGGGACTTCCAAGTCTCAGGACTAATTTTGCCTTTCTCTGCTGGTTGACTCATCGTTCAGCGGTTATCATTGTCGCTATCAGGAGTGATGGCAAATGGTTTCAAGTGTTACTGAACTGACCGGTAAGTCAACCCTGGTCGAGTTATACAAGCAGGTTCGATCGCGAACGATGCAGATTGTTGCGCCGCTCGAGATCGAGGACTACGTTATTCAGACGGCTGAGTTTATGAGTCCGGCGCGCTGGCACATCGGACACACATCATGGTTTTTTGAAACCGTTCTTCAGGCACATCAACCTGGTTACCAGGTCTACTCAGAAGATTTCCTCTTCTACTTCAACTCATATTACGAAGGGTTCGGTGCGCGAATCGAACGACCGAAACGCGGCACCAAGTCTCGACCCACAGTCAAAGAGACTGTCGCATATCGAAACCACGTCGATGAACAGATGTTGCGATTTCTCGAGGCGGCGGACCACCGCGATGTTGATAAATTGATCAGGTTAGGTCTAGAGCATGAGATGCAGCACCAGGAGTTACTGGTTTATGACATCAAGCATCTGTTGTGCGATCAGTTCAACGCGCCAATTAAGCCTGCGCCGGTGGTACACGCCAGTGTGAATGGGATGGCTGAGATTGAGGGTGGGTTGATCTGGATTGGGTATTCGAGTGAATACGAAAGCGGCGCCAGGCCGCCGCACTCCAAGGAGTTTGCGTTTGATAATGAGAAACCGAGTCACCAGGTGTTTCTGCGAGATTTCGCTTTAGATAAAGCTTTGGTAAGTGTAGGTGATTACCTGCAGTTCATGCGCGATGGCGGCTATGAGAACTTCAGGTGGTGGTTTTCAGAAGGCTGGGAGACAGTTAACAAGGAACATTGGCGTGCTCCAATGTACTGGGAACTGCACGATGGCGAGTGGTTCATTCGAGACTACATCGGTTTGACGAAGGCTGAAGAGCGTAACAACGTCCCTGTTTGTCACGTCAGCTTTTTTGAAGCGTCAGCCTACGCGAAATGGGCCAATAAGCGTCTTCCGAGTGAAGCGGAGTGGGAGAAAGCGGCTTGCTACGATCGTAATTCTCACGTGAATGATTTCCCGTGGGGAGACGCTGCTGCTGAAATCAACCGCGCCAACCTGTTTGAGAATGGTTTGTGGACCGTGGCGGCGATAGGGGCTTTTCCAGACGGAGCTAATCAATACGATTGTCATCAGATGATCGGAGATGTTTGGGAATGGACCACCTCTGATTACGTTCCTTATCCGGGTTTTAGGTCAGAGTTTGACGAATACAACGACAAGTGGTTCGTCAATCAGAAAGTACTGCGAGGCGGATCGTTCGCCACGCCACAAGTGCACATTAGATCGACGTATCGAAACTTTTTTCACGCTCACGAGCGCTGGATGACCTCAGGCTTCCGCTGCGCAAAGGATATGTGAGCTCTGGTAGTGTGCTAACTTGCTTCTCTGTGCAACCTTGGTGGACTCTGCGGTTCTGTGGTGAGCAAACTCTTAAGAAAACCATCCACCACAGAGCTGCTTTGCTCGTCTTCGACAAACAGATAACAAGATGAAGCTTTCAAAACGTCGAAAATAAGGGCTTTTTCGACGGGCTCCTAACAAGACGCAGAGATCTCAGAGGCAGCCCGAGAAGATTCGGATTACAAATCCACGGAACTCTCCTGAACCAAGATTGCTACGAGTGAGTTGCTGATTGGATCCGGCGTGTACCGGAAGAGCTTCGTCGGCAATCCCAATTAGGCCCTAAAGTTTTGTCGCGTCAATTAGGTTGCGGTAGAAAATCTAATCAATTTATTGCGAATGTCCGCTAGTCTTTAGCTTGTCGGATGACTTGGGCGATGGGCTTGATTACCCAACAGCGACAAACTAAAGCATGTCGCACATTGTGATGATCTGCGGATGTAGATTCCCATTGAAGGAGAAAGAATGTTGCCCACAAGTTCAAAACTTTTGCTGACGACTTCGTTGTTGTTGGCGATCGCAGGTAATGCAGTGGCACAAGACCCCGCCCGCGATAGTTCTACTTCCGCTACTTCGGGCTCGGGCAGTTCGAAAGTAGAGCTCAAGTCAACACCAATTAATCCCAAGTACACGACTCCGAAGTCACCGCTCGATAAGGCGTATGGCGCCAAGATCGCCGAATACACCACCGAGAAATACTTCATGACCGAGCTCGTGGACCACTTGCCCGCTTCTGACAAGATTCCTTCGCCGGAAAAGGTGCTGGGCTATGCAATCGGAACACCCAACAAGCTCACCTACACAAAGGATCTATATCGTTATTATCGAGAACTAGCTGCTGCGAGTCCGCGGGTGAGAGTGCTGATTGCGCCGGAAAAGAGTGAAGAAGGTCGAGAGCAGATGTTGGTGCTCGTGAGCGATGAAGCTAATCTCGCCAAACTCGATCGATATAAAGAGATTACGGCCAAGCTCGCTGATCCGCGCAAGCTTAGCGAAGCTGACGCTCATCAATTAATCAGCGAAGCCAAGCCTTTCTACTGGGCCTCAGGTTCGATCCATTCACCGGAAACCGGTTCTCCGGAAATGTTGATGGAGATGGCCTATCGCCTCGCCGTCGAGGACTCTCCTTTCATTGAAGACATTCGCAAGAATGTGATTGTCATGATCACACCGGCACTCGAGGTTGATGGTCGCGATCGGATGGTTGATCTTTATAATTATCGCAAGGCAAATCCCGGAAAAGCCATGCCATCGTTGCTTTACTGGGGCAAGTATGTGGCCCACGACAACAATCGCGATGGTCTGGGAATGGCACTGGCGCTCACGCGCAATCAAATGCGTACTTTCCTTGAATATCATCCCACGGTGTTGCACGACCTACATGAATCAGTACCTTACCTCTATACGATGACCGGTACTGGCCCCTACAATGCCTGGCTCGATCCGCTGGCGATAGACGAATTTCAATTGCTCGCCTATCACGAGATCGAGGAAATGACCAAGCGCGGTGTTCCCGGCGTTTGGACACACGGTTTCTACGATGGATGGGCGCCGAATTACATGCTCTACATCGCGACTGGTCACAACTCAATCGGTCGGTTCTACGAAACATTTGGCAATGGTGGAGCCGATACTCGCGAACGAACTCTGCCGGCAAACCAAACCTCGCGTGTGTGGTATCGCCCGAATCCTCCGTTTCCGCGCGTCAATTGGTCGATGCGCAACAACGTGAACATGCAGCAATCGGCAATCTTGTTTGCGATGAATTTTGTCGCTCGCGAGAAAGAGCGCTTTATGAATAACTTTTATTTGAAAAGCAAACGCTCCATTGCCAAAGCTGCCAACGAGGGTCCGGCCGCGTACATAATTCCTGGTGATACTCCTCGACCGGTGGAAGCTGCAGACATGGTTAACTTGATGAGGGCCCAGGGGATTGAAGTACACAAGGCTGGCAAAGAGTTTAGTGTAAAGGATCAGAAGTTTGCCGCGGGCTCTTACATCATTCGGATGGACCAGCCTTATTCACGCATGGCCGACATGTTGTTAGATACGCAGTACTACAACGTTACGGACCCGGCGCCATATGACGACACCGGTTGGACAATCGGGGCGATGCGCAACGTAAAGACGGTACGCATTACCGACAAGAGTGTCCTTGACGCCCCGATGACACTGCTGACCGCGGATGCCAAAGTAACGGGTCAATTAAGCGGATCAGGTTCGGTTAAGGCCTACTTGATAAATCACAATACAGATAACACCTTGGCGACACTCAGATTCCGGCTCAAAGATGTAAAGATGAGTGCAGCCGAAGATTCATTCAAAATTGGCGATCACCAATTCAACACCGGCTCGTTCATAATCAAGACCGAGGGCAATTCTCCCGACCTGAAGCAGCGGCTCGAGTCAGCGGTTGTCGACCTGGGACTCAAAGCGCAAGGGGTTGATAAGTTACCAGACGTCAAGAGTCACGAACTGGCTGTACCTCGAATCGCCATCGTGCACACCTGGACCAACACGCAGAATGAAGGTTGGTATCGGATTGAATTTGATCGCCTGAATATTCCCTACAGCTATATCTCGGATCAAACGATCAGGAGCACTCCAAACCTGCGCGACAAGTTTGATGTGTTGATCTTTCCTCCGGTAGGAGGCTCAGCTCAAACCATTGTCAATGGTATGCCGATGCGCGGTGATCCGATTCCGTGGAAGGCCTCAGCAGTTACTCCAAACTTTGCAAACTCACCAGATCAAACCGATGACATGCGCGGCGGAATGGGTGTTACAGGCGTCGCAAACCTACAAAAGTTCATTGAAGGCGGAGGCTTGTTCATCACTATTGGTGGCATTTCACAGGTGCCAATCGATTACGGTATTACCAGTGGGGTATCGATCCAGCAGCCGGACAAACTCCAGGCTCGCGGCTCAATCTACAATTCGACGATCAACGACCGGAAGAGTCCAATCGCGTATGGTTACGAGGCGAGCCTTCCGCTCTACTTTAATCAAACTCCACTATTCCAGGTGGCGGCCGGTGGTGGTGGCGGTTTTGGTGCGGGCGAAGGTGGACCAGGAGGCGGTGGCGGAGCCAACCGGGCATCAGGTCGTGGAGGCGTTAACGATCCCGATGTTATTCAAGCAATGCCGCAACCGAGACCGCTCGATCCGGCAAATCGACCAAACCCTGATCAGGTAACTGCCGAACAACGTGAGAGTCCATTCTTTGTGCCAGCACAGCTTCGTCCGCGTGTAGTCATGAGGTTTGGTGCTGATGAAAAGACACTCTTGATTAGTGGTATGTTGGCCGGTGCCTCAGAGTTGACCAATCGGCCGGCAGTTGTGGATGTTCCGGTTGGTCGCGGCCATGTTGTTATGTTTGCGACTAATCCAATGTGGCGACATCAAACACAAGGAGAATTCTTTTTGATCTTCAATGCGGCGTTGAATTACGACAATCTTGGAGTCGGACGCTCGGAAGGCCGTCCGTCAGAACCGCGTACTAGTGCCGACTACGAAAATCAGTAGAGAAATATGGAAACAATTCTCAGTGATATCGAAGCTCGAATACTTGGGTGTCTGGTCGAAAAGCAAGTGACTACACCCGAGTATTATCCATTGACGCTCAACGCATTGACGTTGGCCTGTAATCAAAAGAACAACCGCTATCCGGTCACCAGCTATTCGGAAGATCAGGTGGCGCAGGCGGTCGAAGCCCTACGCGAAAAGAATTTGATCTATGTGTTTTACGGAAGTACGAGCCGGGTACCAAAGTACAAGCATGTGATGCCTGAGGTGCTTCATCTTAGTCATGGAGAGCTCGCGGTGTTATGCGTGCTGATGCTTCGTGGACCGCAGACGCCTGGCGAATTGCGCAGCCATGGAGGGCGGTTACACGAATTCTCTGGTCTCGACGAGATTGAGCAGATTCTAAATCAGCTAATCACGAGAGAACCCGATCCGCTCGTAATTCGTTTATCGCGCCAACCAGGTCAAAAGGAAATGCGATTTATGCACTTGTTATCGGGCGCTGTAAATGAAGAGTTGCTTGCCAGTGTGGAAGTGACGGCGACGAGCAATCAGCGACGGGGTGGCAACGATCAAATAGCGCGTCTCGAACAGCGAGTCCAGGATCTTGAAGGAATTGTTGACGAGTTGCGAACTCAGTTTGGCGAGTTCAAGAAGCAGTTTGAGTGAGCGTTCCGAGCGCCAAAGGCGCGGAAGAAGGTAGCCAGGGGTGACGCGAAGCGGAACTCCTGGGGGAAGCAAAGAGTTCATGCATAGCTCTGAAAGAGCGACAGGAGACGCCTTATTAGTCAAGCAAAATTCTGACGCCCTTTCAGGGCTCAGACTCGTTAGACCACTGATCCAAGGGTTCCGCTTCGCGTCAGCCCTGGGGAAGCAACGAGTTCATGTCATAAGCTCTGAAAGAGCGACTGAAAGAGCAACAGATAAGACGCCTTAGTCAATTCTGACGCCCTTTCAGGGCTCAGACTCGTTAGACCACTGATCCAGGGGTTCCGCTCCGCGTTACCCCTGGCTACCTTGTTCCGCGCCTTTGGCGCTCGGGATACTTTTACTGACTTTTGTTCCTTGTTTCACAGTTGGGCCCGCGATTCAGCTATGCAAAATCGGTGTGACGAGTTTATAATGGCTGTCCCTTATGAGCTTGGACTTATTTCATCCAGCAGTTGCACGCTGGTTTGCACGGACCTTTCCCGGCGCTACTGAGCCGCAGCTTAAAGCATGGCCGCAGATCAAGCAGCTCAAACACACTTTGATCGCGGCGCCAACCGGCTCAGGTAAAACTCTTGCCGCTTTCATGTCCGCCATCGATGACCTCGTGCGACTGGGAGCTAACGGCCGCCTGGACGACACAACACATGTCATCTACGTTTCGCCCCTAAAAGCACTCAGCAACGACATTCAGCGGAATCTACAATTTCCCCTCGAAGGAATTCAAACGGAACTTCGAGCAATGGGCCTGCCTGAGATCAATATCCGGACATTGGTCAGGACAGGTGACACTCCTGCCGCTGAGCGAACCGCGATGACGAAACGGCCGCCACACATCGTGGTGACGACGCCGGAATCTCTTTACATCCTCTTAACCAGCGATGGTGGACGGCGGATGTTGGAAACTGCTCGTACTCTGATCGTCGATGAAATTCACGCGGTAGTTGGTGATAAGCGAGGTTCGCACCTTGCGCTGTCAGTTGAGCGACTGGAACAACTGGTGCGACAGAATATTCAAAAGGTGCGAGAACTGGCGGCAGAACATCTATTCGAGTGGGCGCCACAATCGTCCTTAGTCAGGATCGGTTTATCAGCAACCCAGAAACCTATTGAAGAAGTTGCGCGCTTTCTCGTCGGCACGGGAAATATTAGCCCAACAGGTGAGCCGGATTGCGCCATCGTTGATAGCGGCCATAAACGGCAGTTGGATCTCGCGATCGAAGTGCCCGACTCACCATTGCAGGCGGTCATGTCGGGTGAGGTTTGGGAAGAAGTCTATAACCGGCTGACTCAGCTCATCCAACAACACAAGACGACGTTAATTTTCGTCAATACTCGACGAATGGCTGAACGAGTCGCGCGCCATCTTGGCGAGCGAATTGGTGAAGAAAATATTGCTGCACACCACGGGAGTCTATCGCGAGAACACCGGCTCACCGCGGAACAACGCTTAAAAGCGGGCGAGTTGAGCGCCCTGGTAGCAACTGCGTCACTTGAGTTGGGAATTGATATTGGCGACGTAAACCTCGTCTGCCAGCTGGGTTCAACGAGATCGATTGCGAGTTTTCTCCAAAGAGTTGGCCGCTCGAATCATACGGTCGCAGGATTTCCGAAAGGTCGAATCTTTCCCCTCTCGCGTGATGAACTAGTCGAAACGGCGGCCATTCTGGACTCGGTGCGCCGGGGAGAATTGGACCACCTGGAAATACCGGAACAGCCGCTCGACATTCTTGCCCAGCAGATGGTCGCGGCGGTTGCTCCCGAGGAATGGACCGAAGACGAACTCTTCAACACCGTCCGTAGGGCCTATCCTTACCGCAATTTAGAACGCGAAAAGTTTGATGCGATCGTCAGAATGCTGGCGGAAGGATTTTCCACCAAACGTGGCAGACGTTCGACTTACTTGCATCACGATGCGGTCAATCACCGACTACGCGGCAGGCGTGGCGCTCGACTTGCGGCGATAACGTCAGGTGGTGCAATACCTGACACTGCAGATTATGCGGTGGTGCTCGAGCCAAGCGAACTAGTGATCGGTTCCGTGAATGAAGACTTTGCGATTGAGAGTTTGCAGGGCGACATATTTCAACTTGGTAATGCGTCGTGGCGTGTGCTGCGAGTTGAACAAGGCAAGGTCAGAGTTGAAGATGCTCATGGCCAACCACCCTCGATTCCGTTTTGGTTAGGTGAGGCTCCGGCTCGCTCTGAGGAACTCTCGGTCTCTGTATCTCGCTTGCGTGAGGAAGTCGGCAAACGCGTCGAACTTAAACCCGCGGCGATTACAGATATCGCTGAGCCTGAGTCGCAAGTGACGAAGCTTGTGCTTGAAGGGTCGATCAAGTGGCTTACCGATGATGTCGGTGTTTCCCGTTCAGCGGCGGAACAAATTGTTGAGTATTTAGCGGGCGCTCAGGCTGTTTTGGGAGTTATGCCTTCCCAGCAGAACCTCGTTTTGGAAAGGTTCTTTGACGACAGTGGCAGCATGCAGTTGGTCCTGCACTCGCCGTTTGGCAGTCGTTTGAACCGTGCGTGGGGATTGGCTCTACGAAAACGATTCTGTCGCAAGTTCAATTTCGAATTGCAAGCTGCGGCAACCGAGGATGCGATCGTTCTCTCGCTTGGTCCAACGCACAGTTTCCCGCTCGACGACGTTTTTCATTATCTCAACTCGAAAACTGTGCGCCAGCTTTTATGCCAGGCGCTGCTCGATGCGCCGATGTGGAATATTCGCTGGCGCTGGAACGTGACGCGCTCGCTGGCGGTGCTGCGGCGTCGTGGCGGCAAGAAGATTCCGCCTCAGTTGCAGCGCATGGATGCAGAAGATCTGCTCACCGCGATTTTCCCGGACCAGGTCGCATGCGCCGAGAACCTGGGTGGCGGAGAACGGGAAATCCCCTCTCATCCACTCGTCGATCAGACAGTTAAAGACTGTCTCGAAGAGGCGATGGACATCGACGGACTCGAACGTCTGCTGACTTCAATCGAGCGCAACGAGAAAAATCTCTTCGCGCGCGATGTCATCGAGGCTTCGCCTTTGTCGCAGGAAATCCTGAACGCCCGACCGTACGCATACCTCGACGATGCACCACTCGAAGAACGGCGCACGCGCGCCGTGTTTCAACGTCGCTGGCTCGATCCGGAAACGGCAGCCGACATGGGCAAGCTCGATCAGGCTGCGATCGATCGCGTGCGTGAAGAAGTTTGGCCCGAGCCGCGTAATGCAGATGAGCTTCACGATGCACTCGTTGAGCTGGGTTATGTGACTCAAGCAGAAGGCGCGAACTGGCAGGAGTTCTTTGCAGAATTGAAGAACGATCGTCGTGCAGGTGTTTTGACTGCGAAGGGATTGTGGGTTGCGGCCGAACGGCTGCCGCAGATCACTGCGGTCTATCCGAATCCTGATTTGGAGCCACCGATCGTGGCGCCGGAAAGCGTGAGCCGCATCACCTGGACGTTTGAAGACGCACTCGTCGAGATCATTCGCGGACGCCTTGAAGGTCTTGGACCGGTAACAGTCGAACAGCTCGTTTCTTCGTCCGGCTTGAACAAGTTGGAGATCGAAACCGCTCTGCTACGACTCGAAGCCGAAGGGTTTGTGATTCGTGGCAAGTTCACGCCGGGTACAACCGAAACTGAGTGGAGTGCGCGTCGCCTGCTCGCTCGGATTCACAGTTACACATTGAATCGGCTGCGGCAGGAGATCGAGCCGGTCGCAACCACCGATTTCATTCGCTTCCTGCTCGCGTGGCAGAAGGTCGCACCGGACCATCAGATGGAAGGGCCTGAGAGTCTCAGAGCCATCATCGAGCAGTTGGAAGGCATTGAAGCGCCCGCGGCGGCGTGGGAGGGTGAACTCCTGCCCGCGCGAATGGTCGAATACGATCCTACGTGGCTCGATGCTTTGTGTCTCTCGGGTGAAGTGGTCTGGGCACGTTTGACTCCGCTTGCACGTTCCGCTGAAACCGAACGATCACGCGGGTCTGGTCCAGTCAGAAATACTCCCATCGCGCTCTTGCGCCGGAAGAACTTTGCGCTCTGGAGTTCGGTGTTTCCACAACCTGCACCGGCGATCACTTCAGAGTTTTCAACCACCACGCAAATGGTCTACGACTATCTCAGCATGCGTGGCGCATCCTTCTTCACGGACATTGTCGACAACACGAAGTTGTTGCGCAGTCAGGTTGAGGAAGCACTTGCCGACCTGGTGGCGAACGGCGTGGTTGTTTCCGACAGTTTTGCAGGACTGCGAGCGTTGTTAACGCCGGGCAGCAGGAAAACGCAGGCAGCCTCACGTCGCAAACATCGCCAGCCGGTTTACGACATGGCAAGCGCTGGTCGCTGGTCGATCCTTCAACGGGGTAACGTCACACCAAACGCCTTGGACCAGGCGTTGATTGAAGAAGTCGCATGGGCGCTGCTGAAGCGCTACGGTGTGGTTTTCAAGCGCCTGTTGGAGCGAGAAGGAGTAGCAGTGCCATGGCGGGTGCTGCTGCGCACCTATCATCGACTCGAAGCGCGCGGCGACATTCGTGGCGGCCGGTTTGTCGCGAGTATCTCCGGCGAACAGTTTGCACTTCCCGAAGCGATTGGAATGCTGCGGGCGATTCGCCGAGCAGGAGCGCAGGAGAGTTTGATCTCTGTGAGTGCGGCGGATCCACTGAACCTCGTGGGCATCATCGTTCCCGGCAGCAGGATCACAGCACACACGAGTAATCGAGTTCTTTATCAGGATGGCGCCCCTATCGCGTCGTTTGAATCAGGCGAGACGCATTTCCTCGTCGAATTGAGTCGTGCGATGGAGTGGAAAGCAAAGAGTGCGCTGATGCGAAAAGCTACACGACCTGAGCTCAGATCTTATTTACAACGTCCTGCCTAAAATCCGACCGCTAACGAGTCTCTCACGATGTCAGTTATCTCCGCACGAAATCGTGTCAAAAATCCTCAAACCATCCCTAAATTGCCCGCAAAATTACGCAAAATCATGTAGTTAGCGCTATGGGCATGGCACTTGCCAACCATACGGCAGGGAGGTTTTAGATGATGAAACTACTTTACTCGAGTAAGAGAATCGGTGGGTTTTTACTGGCCTTCTTCCTACTGTTTGGAATTATAACAGTCGCCAGTTCAACTGCTCAGGCCCAGGTGCCGTGGTGGGACAGAGACCGGCGTGAAAGTCGTCGTGATGACAGATATGATCGTCGCGATGATAGATACGATCGCAGACAAGGTCTTCAGGTCGCACGCCAACGCGGCTACAGCTATGGCATGAACACAGGTGCTGCCGACGCACAACGCGGACAGAGCTACAATCCGCAGCGGTCACGCTACTGGAGAAACGGAACTGAAGGCTATGACAACGACTTTGGCAACAGAGGACAGTATCGTCAGGTCTTCCGTAATGCGTTTGAACAGGGTTACCGTGAGGGATTCCGGCGCTTCGCGTATAACAACCGTCGCGGTCGCTGGGGCCGGTAACTAGCAGATAGTCAATAAATAAACTGAAGAGGGCGCCAGAAATTGGCGCCCTCGTCATTTTAAAAACCTGGAATCTGACAGCCATTGACACTGCCTTTAGGTTGGACAGGCGTTAGTCCTGGTTCAACAAAGGTGCCAATGAAAGTACTAGCCCCAAAAAACCAAACGATTTCATTAGAGTTTCCACTGAAGAAACGTCGAACGTGGAGATTTGCCCTGGTCAATCCCAGAACCTTAGTGCCTTCGACACTCGAGTTCATGCGCGTTAACAACGCGACTGTACGAGAAGGCCGTTCCCACCGCGTGTGGCCGCCCGATGTTTTGCGCAAGTTTCAGACGGCCGAGATCGTCACCGAACTACAGACGCAGCATTATGTGTTGCGTGACCGAAGCATTTCCCCAGTGACTCGCTAAGAATCATAGGTCCTATAGGTCATATAGGACCTATTCCTATTTCGCTGCGTTCTGCTCGTCTAGCCACGACTTGAGTGGTGCGAAGTAGTCGATGATCGCGGTTGCGTCCATCTTGTCTTCACCCGTCATCGCCTTGAGGGCATTTGGCCACGGCTCACTCGCGCCCATCGCTAGCATCGCTTTCAGTTTTTCACCAGCCTTCTTGTTGCCGTAGATCGAGCACTGGTAAAGCGGACCAGTGAATCCTGCTTCACGACACAGCGCGCGGTGAAACTGAAACTGCAGGATCGCTGCGAGGAAGTAACGCGCGTAAGGCGTATTCGCCGGCACGTGATACTTTGCGCCCGGATCGAAATCCTGCTCAGTGCGAGGCGCCGGCGGCGCCACACCCTGATACTTCTCGCGCAACTCCCACCAGAACCTGTTGTAATCGTTTGGTCCAACCTTCCCTGAAAAAACGTTCCAGCGCCACTGGTCTACGAGATAACCAAACGGCAGGAAAGCGACCTTGTCGAGCGCGCGGTTCAGGAGAAACCCGATATCCGCACGTGGATCGGGAACCTGGTTGATTAGACCAAGTTGTTTCAGATAAGGCGGCGTTACTGACAGCGCGATCGTGTCGCCAATCGCTTCGTGAAACGCATCGTTCGCACTGTCACGAAACATGAAAGGCTGTTTGGCATAGGCCATTTGATAGTAGTTGTGGCCCAACTCGTGATGCACGACTGAGAAGTCTTCCTCGTTGATCTGCACACACTGCTTCAGTCGCACATCTTTTTCATAATCGATGTCCCACGCGCTCGCGTGACAAACCACTTCGCGATCGGTGGGTTTGGCAAACAGCGAACGCTCCCAGAACGTTTGCGGCAATGCTTCGAAGCCCACTGAAGTGAAGAAACCCTCGCCATACCGAACCATCTGTCTGGCATCCGTGTTTCTGGACTTCAGGATCTGCGTCAGATCGTAACCGCGATCGGCATTTGCCGGAGCAAGCAATGGATAGATGTTGCTCCACGTTTGCGCCCACATGTTTCCAAGCAGGTGCGCGGGTACTGGTTTGTCTTCAGGTACGACTTCCTTGCCGTACTTCTCTGACAACTTCCGGCGCGTGTATGTGTAAAGCGAATCGTAGAGCGGCTTAACCTGTAGCCATAGCCGTTCCATCTCGGCGGCGAATGCGTCAGGCTCCATGTCGTACTTCTCACGCCACATCGCGCCCGTGTCGGCAAAGCCCATCTCTTTCGCGCCCTTGTTACTGAGTTCGACAAACCGCACATAGTCTTTGCGAATTGGAATCGCGATCTGATGCCATCCCAACCACGCCTTCTTCAATTCTTCGGGATCGCGACTCGTGCCCATGATCTCTTCGAGAGCTGTGAGGCCCAGGCATTTGCCCTTGTCGCCTTCCGGACAGTACTTACCCTTGCCGTAGTCGCCTTCCATCGACGCAGCAATTTTTGTGAGTTCGGCGCGCTCCTCCGGGTTCTTTGGGGCGGGAAGCGTCAAAGCGAGTTTCAGCAGTTTCAGTTTCCGTTTGGCCGCAGGCGAGAGGTCCGCGTTTTCAAATCGACGCGACTGCTCGGCGAGTTCGGTGGTTGCGGCAATGAGAGTTTCATTAGCATCGGCCGCAAGCGCTTCAGTATCGTCGGTGATGAAAGTGCTCTTTACCCATTCGGCGCGGCCGGCTTTGATGTTCAGGTCCAGCAACCGTTTCTCGGCATCGGCAAGAAATTTTTCCGCCTCGCCGGCTGATCCGGAACTGGAAACTGCATTTGGATTATCGGTACACGACATAAGTGATAGTCCCATACAAAGACACAATAATGCGCCAAGCCACAAGTGGTGGCGCTGATAAATGAATCTCACTGTTGACCTTCCTTTAGAAGTACTGATGGGTGAGGTCCATCCAAAAGTTCAATACGTTGGGGGCTACGGACGAACGATACCCTTCTTGATGTTTCGCTGCCACGCTTCGTAATTTCTAATCCGGCGTTTGGCCTGTTTTCGAGTCAGCTTCATTTCCTGGGCTACATAATCGATCCGCTGGGTGCGGTCCTTTTTCTTGTCAAATCGATCACCCGGCGCTCGAAGGTAATACTTGTACGCGAGGGACCATTCTGCTTTCACTTCTTCGGTGGCTTGAATGCCCCTAGTCTCTGGCATGCCTGCGGGCTCCCTTCAGGAGGTTTTTTTTCGACTGCGGATTCTACACGGAGGATTTTCGAATTGCGACCCAAACCGAGTGGATTTCTGAACAAATCAGGTGCTTTTTTAGTTACGTTTCAACCAGCGCATCAGCGACAAAGTGCTCAAGACTATCGCGATCGCGATGAGACTATAAACTATATACGAAACTAAGTCAGAGTTTATAAACGCAATCACCTGACGTCCAAAATATAAGGCCAGAATTGCTTCCACGCCAAATCTCAGAAGCCGTCCCACAAAAACAGCGGTCAGAAGTTTTGCTTTTGGTACTTGCAAAGCCGAGGCTGTCATCACCGCGGGCGTGAATGGAAACGGAGGTGGTATCAATGTCGCGAAGAAGACCGTTAAGAAACCTTTGTTTTCGATCTTCGCTTTAACTTTCTCGATTTTTCTCTGACTGATAAAGCGCTCCAGCCCCTTTTCACCAGCCTTGCGCATCAACAGGTCGATGATAAAGACGCCGATCACGGATCCGATTGCCGAGACGATCACATAACCAATCCACTTCACACCTTCGCGATTTGAACTCACGAGCGCGATCAGCAACAAATCATTGCCGAAAGGCAGCACGAGAAACGACGAGTCGAGCGCACTCATCAGGAGAAGCCCGAATACTCCCATTCGGCGAAAGAACCGGAAGATGGACGAGGAGAAACTGAGAATGAGAGGAATGCGCAGATGGTCCAACAATTTGAAACGACTCCTCTTTTACCCTAATCGTGTTGGTTCAGGCATTGAGGGGTCTTCGATTGGTGGAGGGTCGTCGTCAGGCTCGCGAATGGGAGCCGGACGTGGATTCGAATCGGGTGGCAAGGGAATCGGATCCGGATTTTCATCCGGATCACTGGGGTCATATGGATTCGTTGGTGGAGTCTCTGGCGCTTCCCGCTTGAACAAACTGGTCATCCTCGAAAATCCTGTTAATCCTGTCTAATGACGATGTTCTCAGCTCGAAACCCTGGAGTAGTTACGGGATCTGTGCCGAGTAATCCTTTGACGATCGCGAGTCGAGCCATGATTCGTGGCTCAGCAAATTGAAAACGGCCGGCAAGTGTTTCCGAACGTTCAAAATCAGTTCTTGCGAGCAGTGCAAGTTCCTGACCGTAGCGATTGATTGTCGAAGTCAATCCGTTTCCGGTCTGCATCGACATCTCGCCCTCGCGAAACATATTGATCTCGAAACCACTCAACACAGCCGCCGCTGATAGCAGCTCGTTCAATTGACTAATACCCGGATCCAACATTTCAAAACTGCGAGCAGGATCAACTTCAGCAAACGCGCGCGCGACTCTTAACTGTTGCTCAAAATGTTCGTAGCTGGTAGCGCGCCGATTTGTGATTTGTCTCGCTTCATCGAGAAACTGGACCGCGAGTTTCGGATCTGTTTTCTGAGTGTCTTTCGCAGCTTGAATGAACAGATCGATCTTCTGATTGTCTGATTGAAGACGAGTCGCAACCTGACGGATTTCTTCCAGGCGCGCGCCATCTGCTTTCTTCGTCATTTCGCGCATAGCGATCCTTTGCATCACCACGTCGCGAGCATTGTTTTGTAAGTAGTCGTTAGCAATCTGACGCGCTTTCTCGGTGTCTCCTTCTTCCAGCGCTCGGTAGGCCGCTTGTTGATAAATTCTCGTTTTCGCCTGCTGCGGTGCGTTGGCGGCAGCCTGGACCAGAGAATCGGCAGTCGGAGCTCCCTGGCCGGAAGGTCCTGTGAAAGTCGGATTGTAACTAGTCGACAGTCCCATCTCGGCCATCTTCTGGCGCACCTGTGTAGCCTTCGCTGGCAGAAATTGATCGATTACGGGAAGCGCCGTTTGAAGTCCAGCGAGTAAACGCCGCGCATTATTCTGCTCGACCTGCGCCTCGGTTGGTGGTTGTGGACCACTGGTCTGGCGACTTGCGCCGGGAGCCGGAGTAGCTTGCACGCGCCGTGTGTTAGCGTTGGCGTTGGCTGGTGCACGCGGAGCTGGCGTCACTTTCAACGCTG
>DATIBX010000489.1:0-7502 GCA_035457105.1 Pyrinomonadaceae bacterium | reverse complement strand
TTCATGGATGACGCCAACCTGAAAGAGAAGGGCAGGCTGCTAATCAAGCAGTACGGTTGCGCTGGCTGTCATGAGATTCAGGGTTTTGAAGATGAGCAGCGCATCGGCAAAGAGTTGACCGTTGAAGGCGCAACACCAATTGAGCGGCTCGACTTTGCGCTCCAGACGAAACATGCCGAAGAAGGTCTGGATCCCCTGAAGCTGCGACCTGATCAAAAAGAAGAGAAGCCCTGGTACAACCACAAAGGTTTCTTTGAGCACAAGATCACCCAGCCGTCCCTATACGACGAAGGTAAAGAGAAAGATCAGAAAGATCGACTCCGTATGCCGAAGCCGTATCTCACTCCGGAATGGCGAACTGCGTTAACTACATTCCTGCTCGGCAGTGTCGGCAGTGAAGGCGCAAATGTGCCGTCGTCGCTCTTCTATAATCCTGAGGATCAACGTCGCCAGGACATTCAGAACGGTTGGTGGGTGATCAAGAAATACAACTGTATGGGCTGTCACCAATTGCAGGTGGGCCAGCGCTCGGTGGTGATGGATCTGCCGTTCTATCAAACATCAGAAGGTAAAGACTTGTTGCCGCCACGACTGACCAGTGAAGGTGCTCGCGTCGATCCGAGCTGGCTGCTGAAGTTCCTGCATGACCCATCGCTTAGTGGCGAAAAGACGCCTGCCCAAACACAACAGATTAATGCTTTGGCCAGCAGCAGCAGTCCGCAGCCGACAGGTTCACCACAGGCGGCAAGTGCGGCTGGTCCAAAACTGAAGCCACAACCTGGACTCGACCGCAATGGTGTACGGCCATACTTGCAATTCCGAATGCCAACCTTCAACTTCTCGTCGAACGAGTTGCAAGTGTTGGTTCGCTTCTTCATGGCCATGTCGGGCCAGCAGGATCCATATATAAAGGAGACTCTCGAACCGCTGTCGGAACAGGAAAGAATTGCAGCGCGCCAACTGTTTACTTCTGGAACGCCATGCCTGAAGTGTCACATCACCGGCGATCCGGCGCACGACGCGAAAGCAATTGCGCCAAACTTTCTGCTGGCGAGCGAGCGTTTGAAGCCCGACTGGACCTTCCGTTGGCTGTTGGATCCTTCTCAGATTAGTCCAGGCACCGCAATGCCGAGCGGGCTGTTCCGCAAAGAAGGCGATCGTTGGGTAATAAATCTGCCCAATCCGCCCGCCAGCGCGGCCAGTTATCATAACGACCATGCGCGACTGTTGGTCCGGTATATGTTCTTGATGGGTCCCGATGAGCAAAGGCAGTTATTGGCGACCGGTCCGGCGCCTCCAGCAGTGGCGAGCGCGGCCCCGGCTCAGAATCACGCGTCGAAAAAGAAAAGAAAAGCGACTTACAATCATCGCCGTTCTCTGCGATCTGATAGTCCCGGACGCGAAGCTGCCGGTGTATTGCAGTCATTAATTTCTAGGATTTAGCCCTTTTGCGGATTCCGCTTTAGCGCGACTTCCGTGGTAAAGTGAATCCAAGGTTATTCTAATCTGGAGGATTTGATCATGAAGCAGACAAAAGTCTGGCTTTTGTTGGCACTGGGTCTGTCTTTGTTGGCGATGGCTTCAGCATGCGGCAAGCCTGCAACAAATGAAGCGACGCCACCGCCGACCGCGACGGGGACGAAAGCTCCGCCGACCGCTGATCTAGGAACGATCAGTGGTGTAATAACTTTTGCCGGCACAGTTCCGGCGGCCAAGAAGATTGATACTTCCGCTGACCCTGTCTGCGGCAGTGAGAATCCTAACCTGACGACCGAAGAGACTCTGGTCAAGGATGGCAAACTCGCCAACGTATTTGTATATATCAAAGATGGTGCGGCCACGGACGGCACAAAGATTGGTGACTATAGTTGGCCTACTCCGTCGACGGCGGTGACCCTCGATCAGAATGGTTGTCACTATCGTCCGCATGTAATGGGAATTCAGACAAACCAGAAGCTGAGCATCACGAACAGTGACAAGACTCAGCACAACATTCATCCGACTCCCAAGTTGAATCAGGAGTGGAATCAATCGCAACCGAATGGCGCACCACCGATCGAAAAAACATTCTCGCGAGCGGAAGTTCTGATTCCAGTTAAATGCAACCAGCATCCCTGGATGAAGGCTTACATCGGCGTGATGAAGTCACCACTCTTCGCTGTCAGCGCTGAAGACGGAAGCTTCACTATCAAGGGCGTTCCGGCCGGTAAGTACACCGTCGTTGCCTGGAAAGAAGGCGGTGCAGACGGTACATCGAAGACAATGGAAGTAACCGTTCCAGCCAGTGGCGCCGCCAAAGCTGACTTTGCATTCGGCGAAGGAGCCGCATCGTCGATAGCTCCATCGTTGAAGATGATGCCGGCAATTGAATTCCCCATGTTGGGTAAACACTAATAACTATTAGCTTGGTTGCCGTTGTTCGGTCGCACGTATCGGACAACGGCAGCTGGAAACCCTAGACCGCCATATTGGTAAACGTGCAACTTCCGTTTTTCGTAATGAGCAAAGGTTTAAATCGCTTCGCAATATTCGTCGCTTGTGCGACGTTTTTCTTGATCATCGCCGGCGCGCTGGTTACCAGCAACGACGCCGGACTCGCAACTTCCGATTGGCCCCTCTCTAATGGTCAGGTGTTTCCCAAAATGGTTGGCAATCTATTCTGGGAGCATGGGCATAGAATGGTCGCCACTACGGTAGGAATGCTGACCATCGCTCTTTTCATTACTATCCTCTTCAAAGAGAGCCGGTCGTGGGTTAGGAAGTTAGGCCTGTTTGCGCTCCTGGCAGTTATTGCGCAAGGTCTTCTCGGTGGCCTGACAGTCAAGCTGATGTTACCGCTTGCTGTTTCAGCCGCCCATGCAACATTGGCCCAGCTCTTCTTCTGTACGACCGTCAGTCTCGCAGTGTTTACGTCACGCAGTTGGATTGAAGCGAGGCCGCTACCTGAAGAGAAAGATAGTCCACCCTTGCGCTATCTCGGCACAATTGCAGTTGTCACGATATTTCTGCAGCTTATCATTGGGGCTACCTTGCGGCATTCAGCAACCTGGGATCGACCGCTACCAATTGAACTCGTGTTGACTCATATCGGTGGGGCACTCGCAGTTTTACTGGCCTTGGGCGCCACTGCGATCACAGTCCTACGCCGTCATCGCGATGAGAAGTTTTTAACTCGTCCGGCGCTGTTTGCTATTTCACTGTTGGTGGTCCAACTGTTTCTTGGCCTGGCTGCTTATCTAACCAGGTTGGCATCGCCAAATGATCCACAGCCGTTGAACCCAATGATTTCGATCACTGTAGCGCACGTAGCCTGCGGGGCGCTCGTGTTTGCGACCACCATCGTCTTAACGTTAAGAATATATCGAGTGCTACCCGCTGCAGAAAGGTCACGTCACTTTAGCGGTGAAACTTCAGGAGCTTTAATCGGATAATGGAAGAGTTTGCAATAAATCTCCCGGGCCATGTAACAAACATCGAACGAGTTCGTTTGACTTGGCGCGAGCGTGTCGGCGCCTACCTTGAGCTAACCAAGCCGCGCATTACATTCCTGATTGTCTTAACCGCCGCTGCTGGATTTGGTCTCGCATCGCCTCGCGTCGATTATCTGGCAATGTTGAGCGCCCTTTTTGGTATCGCGGTCTTGTCTTCGGGCATCGCAACTCTAAATCAATACGCTGAACGAGACCTTGATGGGCTGATGCGTCGCACCGCGAATCGTCCGTTGCCGTCGGGCAAACTGTTGTCGTGGGAAGCGCTCGCTTTTGGCGTAACGCTGACTGTACTCGCCGAAGTCTACTTACTCGTTCTCGTAAATCCACTGAGCGCTCTGCTTGGTCTTACAGTCATAGCGGGCTATGTGTTTGCCTATACACCACTGAAAACGCGAACATCTTTGTCCACAGTTGTCGGAGCATTTCCTGGCGCGGTGCCACCGCTGATTGGTTGGGCGGCCGCTCGTGGAACGTTGAGTGTCGAGGCCTGGGTCTTATTCGCAATATTGTTTCTTTGGCAGTTTCCACACTTTCTCGCGATCGCCTGGATGTACCGCGAAGATTACACGCGCGCGGGCATCCTCATGTTGCCTGTAGTTGAACCAGATGGTCGCGTAACGGCACAGCAGATAGTCCTCTATACGCTAATGTTGTTGCCAGTCAGTCTGTTGCCGACAGCGCTGCACATCTCAGGCAAGATCTATTTCTTTGGCGCATTAGTGCTCGGATTGCTTTTCCTTTATTCGAGCGTGCGCGCCGCAATCTCAATGTCGCGCCAGCGCGCGCGGAGCCTTTTACTGGCTTCAGTTCTTTATCTACCGCTTCTGTTTTTCTTGATGGTTGTGAATAAGTGGTAATAAGACAAACTCCAGTTTGTCGATCAGTACGCAACGTAGAGTCACCAATTCAAAGTTGATCGGCGGGCCAGTCATCGCTGGCTCTCTGTACACGTACAAAAGGAGAGGTAACCGATGGGACGAGTTCTTGCGGTTATTATCTGGGTTCTGACACTTCTGTCAGTGCTCCTTTTCGTTAGTAAGAAGTGGTGGTTTCCTGCCGCAATTTCTGAACACGCTCCAGCCCTCGACCGCCAGTTTCTGATTACCCTCCTGGTTGTCGGCATCTCATTTACTGCCGCTCAAATTGGCCTGGGTTGGGCCATCTGGAAATTCCGTGACACCGGAAATCCGAGTGACCGCGCCGTTTATTCGCATGGCAGCAACCGGCTCGAAGTGCTTTGGACAGTGATCACCGCCGTGGTGTTCATCGCACTCGCGGTGATGGGGCAGAGTGTTTGGGCCAATCTGCGCTTGAACGATGCTCCGGCTGGTTCATATCAAGTTGAAGTCGTCGCGCAACAGTTCCAATGGAATTTTCACTATCCCGGTAATGACGGCGTTTTCGGTCGCACCGATCCGAAGCTGATTGACGACAGCGCACTGAATTTCATCGGTATTGATGAGACTGATCCGAATGCCAAGGACGATTCTGTCACTGCGGCCCTGGCTATTCCGGTAAACCGACCGGTGGAGCTTCGTCTTAGATCTAAGGATGTCATTCACAATTTCTGGGTCCCACAACTGCGCTTCAAGCAGGACCTGGTCCCGGGAATGGAGATCAAGGTTCACTTCACCGCTAATAAAGTCGGCAGATACGAACTCGCTTGTGCCGAGTTGTGCGGACAGCTCCACTTCAAAATGAAGAGTTACATGCTGGTGCTGCCCGAAGACGAAATACAGTCGTTAAAGGCCTTATCACAAGAGCAGTTTCAGGCGCGCATGGTCGAACTTCTGGCGAAGTATCCACTGCCGACCTACTGATTTGATCCGATTTGCTTTAACGGTTCTCGAGTTTATCAATCTACGAGGAGATGACTGATGTCAGAGACTCACGAGGGCGTTCACCGGCACCCAGCACCCACGGGGTTTATCCGGAAGTACATCTTTAGTCTGGACCACAAGGTAATCGGAATCCAGTACATCATTCTGGCGCTGGCGGCTGTGCTCGTCGGTATGATCATGTCGCTCCTCATGCGGCTACAGCTTTCCTGGCCCGGAACCCATTGGCCCATTCTGGAAACCTTCTTCCCGACAGGTGCGCCGGGCGGATTGATGACGCCCGAGTTCTATCTTTCGTTGGTGACCATGCACGGAACCATCATGGTGTTCTTCGTGCTCACCACCGCGCCTCAAGGCGGGTTCGGCAATTACTTCCTGCCTATTCAAATCGGCGCGGAAGACATGGCGTTTCCAGTTCTCAACATGATGTCGTTCTGGGTCACGTTCGTGGGCTTTATTGTCATCCTGCTGGCGATCGTGGTCGAGGGAAATCAAGCTGTTGGTCAGTGGTTCTCGGCCCTCGGACCTTCATTCGTCGGCGGCAGCGGCACCGTTGGACCAATCGGCGGTTGGACGGGGTACGCGCCGTTAAGTGCTCTTGGGAAGATTGCTGGACCAGGACAGGGCGCCGGTATGAACCTCTGGGTGATCAGTATCGCGATCTTCTGCGTGGGTTCGTTGCTCGGAGCGCTAAACTTTATTACCACGCTTTTGAACATGCGTACCAAGGGCATGTCGTTGATGCGCATGCCACTCACCTGCTGGGCCTGGTTCACCACCGCAGTCCTGGCGCTCCTTTCGTTTCCGGTTCTACTCGGCGGTGGCATCCTGCTGCTGCTGGATCGAGTTGCTGGCACAAGCTTCTTTATTCCCGGTGGACTCTACGTTAGCGGAGTTCTTTCGGGTACTAATCCGAACTTTCCGCTACACACCGGGGGCTCGCCGATTCTCTGGCAACACCTGTTCTGGTTCTTCGGTCACCCGGAAGTCTACATCGCGATCCTTCCCGGAATGGGAGCTACATCGCACATCCTTGCCACCTTCGCGCGCAAGCCCGTGTTTGGTTATCGAGCCATGGTCTTTGCCATCTTCGCCATCGGCTTGCTTGGCTTCTTTGTGTGGGGCCATCACATGTTCATCAGCGGCATGAGCCCGTATTCCGCGGTCGCTTTCTCGATCCTGACGCTGTCGATCGGCGTTCCTTCTGCGGTGAAGACATTTAACTGGTTGGGAACACTCTGGGGTTCGAGGATTCGATTCACAACTGCGATGTTGTTCGCCTTGGGTTTCGTGTCTCTCTTCGTGGCGGGTGGTATTAGTGGTCTGATCCTGGGCCAGAGCTCGCTGGATCTAGCCATGCACGATACTTACATCGTGACTGGTCACTTCCACCTCGTGATGGGAGTCGCATCAATCTTCGGAATGTTTGCCGCACTCTATTTCTGGTTCCCGAAGATGTTCGGGAGATTCCTTGGTGAAGGATTGGGCAAATTCCACTTCTGGATAACGTTTATTGGCGTCTACTGCATCTTTATGCCGATGCACATCATGGGAATTGCTGGTATGCCACGACGCTATTCCCAGTTCACCGAATACGAGTTCTTAAAAGGACTTCATCCACTTGTGGTATTCGTCTCAGTTGCGGCCATCATCACAATTGCGACCCAGTTCGTTTTTTACTTCAACGTAATTTGGAGCGTCTTCAAAGGTAAGAAAGCAGGTGACAATCCCTGGGAGGCAACTACGCTGGAATGGAATACGGCTACGCCTCCGCCGCACGACAATTTCGCCGGCATCCTGCCGACTGTTTATCGGGGTCCCTATGAGTTTGCGGTCCCAGGGGCTCCGAAAGATTTCATAATGCAGGCCGAAGCCGATGCTGAGGTACCAGACGGTAATGGCCACAATGGTCACAAGCACTAAGACTGTAACGAAAAAGGGTGCGGGTTCCGGCGCGAAGTTTCCCGGACCAAATGGTAAGAAACCAGGCGGGAACGGTTGGCACGGTGACGACGGATCGAAGCGCAAGTTTTCGGCGGCTCGTTACCGCATAACGATGTGGGTGGTCCTGGCGGCCATCATCATGATGTTTGCAGCACTCTCGGGCGTCTACATCATGTCGACGCATAGTGAGCAGAGAGTGGCGATGCCGCGCATGTTCTTCGCGAGTACC
>DATIBX010000488.1:0-6760 GCA_035457105.1 Pyrinomonadaceae bacterium | reverse complement strand
GGATTAGAATGTATTAACTTAAGGTCGCCGCCGGAGCGGAGCAGAATACTCTTAGCGATGAGAAGGCCCACGCCTGTCCCACTCGCACCAGGAGTCTTGATAATTGGTTTTTTCGCAATCCGACCTTGGACCTCCTTCGGAATCTCCTTACCTGTATTTGTAATTGTCACAACCGCTTCGTTCGACTTGACCGCGCTGGAAACAATCAACTGCTTTCGGGGCACGCTCCTCATTGCTGTTACCGCATTAGTCGTCAAGATTCTTAGAACAATCGTTAGTAGATCTTTATCTGCTGTGACCGTGATCTCGTCGTTACTGAGCGCCTCGAAGCTTTGTTCGATTTTTTCCTCCTCAGGGCAACATTCCTTGATCACATCCTTGAGTGTCGCATTCAGTGGTAAGTCGGTGGGTGTGGGAGAGAACGGAAGGGGCGCCGATTTGAGAATCGCATAAGCGTGGTCCATATAGGTATTCAACTTTTCAATCCTGTCGAACGCTGCTGCCGGATTCTTCAGGTGAAGCTTAAGAGTGTTTAATGCCATGGTAATCGTGTCTAGTTGGGTTCCCATGCTGTGGGCCATGTCGGAAAACTGAATGCCCATCCACGTAACGCTTTCCATGATCTCCAGCTTTTCCCGTTGTCTAATGTTTTCAATGGCCAATGCAGCCTGATTACAGAATATGGAGAGCATCTCGATCTCATTGTGAGTGAAAGTGTGTTCCTCCATGTAGTAGACAAACAGCACACCTATAGTTTTTGTCGAGACTTCCATCGGTAAGCAGATGTATGCCTTTGTGCCTCTCTCGGCGGCCAACGGGTTAATGCCAGGCGGATCGTCGGGTGTTGAGACTGTGTGATATCTCCGATCCCGGAGCACTTGAAAAGCGAGGCCATCCGGTCGTGGTTTTATCTTTTCGTCGTAATCGTCACCAAGGCCGACCGACTCGCTCAGTTCCTTTTTGTCGGCAATAGCAATGCTTTCATCGTCAATATCTCGCAGTAGAAGCATGTGAGCAGCCTTGGCTTCGGTAATGCGGGTAATGCTTTGGACCGTGTCAATAAAGATTCTTTTGACGATCTCGATGAATTTTTCGGGATCACTGGGCGTATCGCTGTCGTTCGTTGACTTTTTAAGGGCGGCAAATAGCTGAGCGTTCTGTAGGGCGATTGCTGCCTGGGCGGCGAAGGTTAAGAGGAGTTTTGTGTCGCTGTCCTTAAAAGCATTGAATGCGGCGATGTTGTCGACACTAAGGACTCCAATAGTGTGTCCCCACACTTTCAAAGGAACAGATAACACTGACTTTTGTTTCATTATGTCGGGGTGGGCCCTGAAATGCACAATCTCGTGCTGACTAACATTGCCGATCGAAAGGGGTTCGCCGGTGGCAAAGACTCGGCCAGCATATCCCTTGCCGTAAGGAAGCTTGATTACGTCTTTAATGTTCTTATCCTCGAAAAACTCAGGGCGAGCGATGGCTTCGATCACAAGCTTCTCTTCTTCCTCATTCCAGATGAAAAGAGCGGCACGTTGCGCGCCGGGCACTGATCTGATGGCGGCGTCCACCGTCGCTTGCATCACCTTCTGTCTATCGAGTGAACTGGTAACCTCCTGCCCAGTTGTAGTCAGGGCTTCCAGTTGAAGCCAGCGGCGCTCGCGATCAACGACTGCTCCAACAGCTCTGCCCGCTCGCTTGCAGTAAGCCAGAAGCTCCAGAAAATTCTCTTCGTGAATGTTGCCGTCAAAACCGTAAACACCAAAAACCCCAAGAGGTTTCCCATCATTGCGGAGCAGTGGAACCAGAATTGTTAGCCCGTTAATGTTTTTGTCATCGACCCAGAAATCCCTGGTCTTGTAGGCTTTAACTTCAGGCAGATCAGTTTCGAGTGATATTTCCTCATTTGGTGTTCCATCAAAACCAATGTGGCCACGAAGTCGAAGATGCGAACGTACTGGTATGACTGTGTAGACTTTCGCCTTAGCCAGGCTGTAGATCTTGCTGGCCTGATTGATCAAATACTCGCACGCAGCTGATTCATCCCTGGCTCGATGTATGACTCCGACCGCTTTGTCAACGAAGTCTGGCCGGTACTGCGGAAAATCGGTAACCAGGCGATTCAGGTAGTGGAGTGCATTTTCCCACCCGTCGGCCATGCTTAAGATGTGCGGCAGGTGTTCTGGTCGAAAGTTGTCTTTCAGATAACGCTGGTAGAATTCATTCTTGATTGAATAACATCGCCCAGTCTCGTTGTCGTTTTCGCTGATAACGCCAGTTAGTCTTAGCTCGTAGACGTCATTCTTATGATCGAGCATCAACTCACGTTCTGATGCCGTTCCCTGAGCCAACACCTTGCAGACATTCATTAGCGCTATCGTGTCTCTCGCTACTGCGCGTACATTGCCACGGAGTGGAGGAAATTTCTTTGCCCATGTTTCTACAAACCAGGTCACAGCGTTATTGGCATCTTTGTCGTCGCCTTCTTTTCCGTTGTTGTTTATGAGGGAAGCGCAATGTTCCGCCAAAATCGGAAGCAGGTACCGATCACCTTTAGTCGCAGCGAATAATCTTTGCTCACCACTCGACGTCAATACGACGCCCTTCTGTTTCATGATGAATCTAATGAGTTCGCGACTTTCTGAAAGCGTCATGTCGGAAATCCAAACCGAATGGCTTAGATCCAGAAATGAGATGGATTCTGAGCTCGACGGAAGATTTGCGGAACTTGCGAGGACGATCCTCCACTCACTTGTCGATCCATGCTGTATGTTGTGAAAGCCTGTAAGAGCCTCGAGCAGACACTTCAGTGGATGATTCTGGATGCTTTCAAGATGATCGACCAGCAAGATCAGCTTAGGAACTTCCCGTGTGTAGTTCTCGAGGAAGGCTTGAAGTGACTCTGGATCACCGTCCACGTCGGCTAATCGTGGCGGATTCTCAATTTGAATGTTTTCAAAGGCTCTTTGCCGCTCAAACCTTCTGGCAAACTCATTAAGGAAGTCACTCTCCTCAACGTTTATAAGGTCCAACAAATCCACTAAGACGCACCGCCAACCTCTTTCCGTTAGTTCATTCTTGATGTCCTTTAGTAGAAGGCTCTTCTGATTATGCCGAGCGCCTAGAATTACCGCGTGATGCCCGCTTTCTACTTTGCTGACGACCTCAATGGCGGTGGTTTTATTGCGTACAAATGGCTTGCCCTTTTCGTCCAGACATATCTCGACACTAATGCTTTTATGGTGACCTAACATCATCCATTGGCCTCCTTCCGCAAAACGTATACAGAGCGCCTGAGTTGTACCGCTCGAATGGCGATGAGCCTGGTTAGTCAGCAAAAACAGCTATGACTAAGAAGGAGTTAAGGTTTGAGGTTAAAGACAACCAAAACCTTGGCTGCGTTGCGAGTTTTGCAAGGATCCCTGGGTTCGTGAGCCTAAAACAGGGCGGACAATAGTCCTCTTTACTGCTCCTGTCAAGGGTTTCGAACTGAGGGCGAAACACTGAACAAAAGATCTAAAAACACAGCCCAAAATCGGGCCTTTCCCGCCTGCCGACTGTGGTCGGTACGGTGCCAATCTGTGGTCTGTAACGTTAGCGCAAACCCCTTCCGTTCGTACTATGTCCTGGTTTTGAAAAGAGGCCCTTCGGGGCCTTGAAACGTTTAGTCGCCTCTCAAGGCGGAGGAGATCATGCCAGTTAATTTGCGGAATTTGTTTGTTGCCTTCATAGCGGTTGCGCTCACTTTTACGACCGGTTATGCGCAGGCCCAGGAGGATAAAACCCTCGCGCCATACTTCGTGGTCCAGGGAGACCCGAACGTCGATCATTTACCGCTCAAAGATACTCGTGTCGAAATAACAGTTGCAGGTGTCATTGCTGACGTCAAAGTCAGGCAGATCTATCGTAACGAAGGTTCGCGTCCGATTAATGCTTCGTATGTGTTTCCGGCTTCGACGCGCGCGGCAGTCTACGCGATGCGAATGCAGATCGGGAACGAGATCATCGTCGCAAAAATCAAAGAACGCGAGCAAGCGAAACAAGAGTTCGAGCAGGCCAAAAAGGAGGGGAAGAGCGCCTCGCTGCTCGAGCAGCAAAGGCCAAACGTGTTTTCGATGAGTTTGGCCAACGTCATGCCGCAGGAGCAGGTTGAGATCGAGCTGCGTTACACAGAGCTACTCGTTCCGACGGACAGTGTTTATGAAGTCGTGTTTCCGACAGTTGTTGGACCGCGCTACCCGTCCACGCATTCAAAGAAGACCGAAGACGGATTTATCAACACTCCGTATATGCGCGAAGGTCAGCCGTCGACTAGTGAACTGCACATCTCTACAAAGATCTTCGCCGGCGTTCCGATTTACGATTTGTCATCGCCATCGCATCAGATCGTGCCGCAGTGGCAGAGCCCGGCGGCGGCGCAGTTGACGCTCGACGATTCAAAGCCTTTCGAGGGCAATCGCGATTTTGTGCTGCGCTATCGTCTCGCAGGAGATCAGATCGCCTCGGGCTTACTCCTGTTCCAGGGTAGCGACGAGAACTACTTTCTCTACATGGCCCAACCACCAAACCGCGTTGCGACCGAAGCGATTCCTCCACGCGAATACATCTTTGTAGTTGACGTATCCGGCTCGATGGAAGGCTTTCCGTTGGAGACCTCCAAGCGCCTGTTGAAGGAGTTGATCGGTAACTTGCGTCCAACCGATCTCTTCAATGTGGTTTTATTTGCCGGCGACTCAACCGTGCTCGCGCCGGCGTCACTGCAAGCGAATCAGGAAAACATCACGAGCGCCATCAAATTACTCAGCGAACAGCGCGGCAGTGGTGGAACCGAATTGCTGCCGGCCATCAGGCAGGCGATGAGTCTGCCGCGAGATGAAAACATTTCGCGCAGCATCGTGCTGGTCACTGACGGTTATGTTTCGGGTGAGCAGGGCGTGTTCGATCACATCCGCGCCAACTTGAATAAGTGCAACATCTTCGCCTTTGGTATTGGCACATCAGTAAACCGTTACCTCATCGAGGGTGTTGCGAAAGCTGGAATGGGTGAGCCGTTTATCGTGACAGAGGAAACTGAAGCGCCAGGCATTGCGGCCAGGTTCCGCGAGTACATTCAGACACCTGTTCTGACTGACATCCAGGTTCGTTCGATTGGCTTTGACACTTACGACGTAAACCCGTTTCAGTTTCCTGACTTGTTTGCGCAACGGCCAATAGTGCTCTTTGGTAAATGGCGTGGACCAGTCGCCGGAACGATTGAACTCACCGGTAAGACTGGGTTGGGTAACTTTACCAGTTCCTTCGATGTTGCAAGCAGTCAACCAAACGAGGGAAACAGTGCGCTGCGTTATCTCTGGGCGCGTTCACGCATAGCCGAGTTGTCAGATTATGGTTTATCGGATCTATCTGAAGACAGTATCAAAGCGATCACTGCACTTGGCTTGAAGTACAACCTCTTGACTCGATACACGTCGTTCATCGCGGTGCGTGAAGTCGTAACTAATCCGACAGGTACTGCGGATGACGTGAAACAGCCGTTGCCGCTGCCGATGAGAGTGAGCGACCTGGCTGTGGGCGGTGGTGCGGAAGTCGGAAGCGAACCCGAACTCGTGTGGCTCGCAGTAGGATCGCTGCTGCTCGCGACCATCATGATCCTGCGCCGGAAAAGGTGGTTTGTATGAGCCGCAAAGCAATCTGGGGCGCACAGTTGGCGATAGTCGCGCTGTGCGCTCTGGCGCTCAAGTATTTCTACTCAACCGCGACGCCGGACCAGTTGCGTTGGATTCTCGCTCCGACGACGTTGTTAGTTGAACTGTTGAGTGGTAAATCGTTCGCGTTTGAATCGTACACAGGTTACATGAGCAGCGATCACACCTTCGTGATCGCTGCTCCATGTGCTGGCGTCAACTTCCTGATCACAGCGTTCTTAATGCTCACATTGAGACGTTTGTGGAGCGATCGGTTCCAGCCGAGCGAATGGCATTTCATTCCAGTAGCGGCCATCATCGCGTACGGAACAACACTGATCGCAAACACAGCGCGGATCTGGCTAGCGTTGAGCAACCTTGAGATTAATTGGCTCAGTGCACACCAACAACATCGGTTCGAAGGAATCGTGGTCTACTTCGGATTTCTGCTGTTGTTGTTCCTGGGGACAGATCGCTTGCGTCTTGCAACTCAGTCACGATTGCTGTTCCCGCTTGGGATCTATTACGCTGTCACTCTCGCCGTTCCGCTCCTGAACGGTTCGTATAACCACGGCGCTGCGTTCTGGGAGTATTTTAGTTTTGTACTGGTGCTTCCTTTGCTCATGATTTTGTGCTTTTTGGTGGCTCGATTAGCTAGCCATGCGATCCCACTTCCTCTTAGTGCTCTTACTAATCTGGCCTGCGGCCGCACGAACACAACCTCGTCATCCGGTCGAAACAATTAACATCCGCGTCAGGGAAGGTACGAACCTCGCCTTCGATCTCTCTCCTGACGGCCGCTGGATTGTGTTCGACCTGCTGGGCCAACTCTGGTTGATTCCAGCGCGCGGCGGACCAGCACGGCCCCTCACTTACGCAGTGCGCGATACCGCTGAAGATCTTGATCCTTCGTTTTCTCCGAATGGTCGTAGCATCGTGTTTCGAGGTGAGCGGAACGGGCGCACCGGACTGTGGCTACTGAACCTCAGCGACGTTGGTCCAAAGCAGTTGACTCAACTGCCGGATCCGGATGGCTACGATGGAGATGCTGCATGGTCTCCGGATGGTCGCGTCGTTGCGTT
>DATIBX010000487.1:0-3588 GCA_035457105.1 Pyrinomonadaceae bacterium | reverse complement strand
TCAGGATCGCCAGCGGCATGTGCCACCTCAATTGCTTGATCGAGTGCAGTTTGAGAGGCTTGGGTCTGGTCTAACCTCGCCAAAGCTTTACCATGAGTCGTAAGAGCTTCAGCCAGCATACTCTGTTCGCCGCCTCGTCTTAGCGTTCGCACAGCAGCCGAAGCAAACCTTTCGGCCTCCTGGTACTTTCCTTCGACGAGAAAGGCCTGGGCCCGACTGTCGTCACACCCCGCAGCACCACCATGATCCCCGACCGAAACGAGTAGATTGTGCGCCCGGGCTAAGTGCTCCTGTGCTTCCCCAAAGCGGCCAATGTTAAAAAACAAGATTCCGACGTTATTTTCGACACGTCCTTGAAACCGTTTGTGGCCAGCCTGTTCAAAGTGATAGCTTGCTGCAGTAAATTCTACTAAGGCACTATCAATGTAATCTTCACGCTTCTCAGCAACGCCCATACTTTTCAGGAGTGTTGCGTAGGAGTTGTGAAACTTCCCCTTCAAAGCGTGGTTGGAACTCGCTTCAAATAGCGGTGCAGATTCTCGATAAATGCGCAATGCATCGAGGTCTCGGGTCGCAACCTTTTCGACAATCGCCATATTCAAGGTCGCTCTAAGACGTTGTTCGCTGTTGGCGTCGCTATCGAGCACGTGTTTCAGAGTTATTCGTGCTTCGTCCAGTGCACCTTCGCGCCAATAACAAACTGATAAAGCAATTCGAGCTTCGGCAGCTTTGTCCGTGAGGTCAAGGCTTGCAAAAAGGCTAGCACTTTCGCTGATGAGATCCTTTGCTAGTTCCTGTGTTCCAGCGATCTGTCTGGAACTGCCAAGCCAGCCTGTCAGGGTTCCGGATCGTAAAAGGAGCTCTGCTTTGGCCTCAGGGGACAGACCGGTTGTTATCGGCGCCCTACCGAGATTGGACCAAAATGGATTAAGAACTTCAGCGGCTTGTTCAAACTCGCCTGCCTCTTCCAATCCTCTGGCCAATTCGCACAGCGGCAGCACGTCGTCGGCCACCCTTAGGTGGGGCTCTTCAGTGATTACTGTTCTCTGTAACTCCATAATAAAGCTCCAGTTTTAGATAATGGTAAGGAACCTTGCAAGCCTCACGTTTGGCGGATATTATCATAAACAACCAATTATCGAGCTTTGGTATGCACCCCTCACCGGCTTTGACTACAAACCTGAGGAGAAGATCAATGAAACTTGTCAAAAAGTTCGTTCTAGCCGTGCTTTTTGTGTCTGCACTCGCAGTCAACGTAAATGCTGGAGACCTGGAAACCCCAACTTTAGTTCCGCCACCACCAGCCCCGGAACGTTCGACGACTTCAATTACCCAGAATTCCAATGAAGTTAGCGACAGCACTGTAGATATTTCAAATGACCTAATCTACGATGCCTGGGTGGCTCTGCTTTCGCTGTTCTAAGTCAGACCCAGAACAGACTTACTTATTCCGGAATTGCTGGGTACTGTGACCTGCTGGCTAATAGTGTGGCAGGTCACCGGATCTTGCCAAAGGTCCGTGAGAGGGGCGGTGGCGGCAGCATCGTAACTCCAACCCTCGGCGATGGCAATAGCAATTAACGATCCTAGCAATCTAGCTTCTCCCGGCTGCCAGTATCAGGTTTCACGACCTGACGTTTTGTCATGCCTGCTATTCCGCTGGCTTACCGCCTTGATCGTTGGCTTCGACAAGACGCTTTACCGTCTCCAGTGTATCAATGTCATTAACCGTCTTGTCGGTGCGCAACCTGACAATTCTCGGAAACCGTAACGCAAAACCACTCTTGTGTCGTT
Source organism: Pyrinomonadaceae bacterium (assembly GCA_035457105.1). Lineage (GTDB taxonomy): Bacteria > Acidobacteriota > Blastocatellia > Pyrinomonadales > Pyrinomonadaceae > PSRF01. The sequence goes on along the minus strand of DATIBX010000487.1, from coordinate 1,794 downwards.
TGGATGGTTGAACCCGATCAAAAGTGACCTCAATCACTACGAGCGGCTCGACTAGCCGCACGCGTCCATGAGCGAACTCCTGAAGTGTGTGATTTCGAAACCACTCAGTCAGCTCGGTGAGTTCAACGTCGGTCAGACCAGAATAAGCCTTACCGATGTTGAGAAGTTCATCATCTTCGGCAGAGCGTCGCACGGCAAAAGTATAATCGGAAAGAAGATTTCGACGCTTACCGTGACCAACTTCAACCGCAGTCACAACTACGTCAAGAGTCGCGATCGCGCGCTTCAATTTTAACCAGTCCCGTCCCCGTCTTCCTGGTTTGTAAAGGGACGAGGGTCCCTTGATCATTAGACCTTCATTTCCACGGGCTCTTGCCGCATCGAACTCCTGGTCCAACCTTGCCGCATCAGTAAACAGCTTTCCCTCTGATAACTTCAAAGGACCAGTAGCCTGGATAATGTCTTTCAGAATCGCCCTCCGCTCGACCAGTGGATCGTCGATCAAGACGCGCCCCGATGCATAAAGTAGATCGTAAGCGACCAGGATGACTGGAACAGTCACCAACAACTGAGTGCCCACGCTTTTGCGGCCCAATCGCTTTTGCAATTCGCTAAATGGAAGAATTCCTCTTTCATTGGCCGGAACAATCTCGCCATCAATAATGACGTCAGTTACAAGACTTCTTAGAGGCTCGATTAATTCCGGAAAACGGTGAGTGATTTCATCCATCGTTCGCGAATAGATCGCGACTCGACCTTCCTTCACATGAGCCTGGGCTCTGATTCCATCAAACTTGTCTTCAACCAAAAACTCTTCTGGCATTGTTCGCGCAATGTCTGCAAGATCAGCAGCTGGCGTCGCCAACATGAACTTGATGGGATGAAAGAGCCGCATATTGACATCGCGTAGATCCGACGCACGCGCTCTTACCGCGGTTTCTCCAATGTCACCCAGCAACATGTTTGCGTATGCGACATCCGTTAATTGCTGCTCAAACGCCCGAGCGATTGCATCCTCAACCAACCCTTCTCTTAAGCCGATCCGAAGATCTCCTGCGAGTAGCTTGATCAAGTATTTCCCTTCGAGCGGCGACGCTCGTCTCAACAACGCAGTCAAAAGCGAGGTTTTATTTTTGATTCCGCGAGTATCACTTAACCTGGTGATTAGAGATTCCGTTTCAACTAAAGTAATCGTTGGTTGAAAACTCAGTTTGGCTTCCTTAATTATCTCCGCGGCCAGATCACCTGGATCTCCGAGCCGAACGTAACGGGGGTAAAGATCCTCCGGGCTAAACCCTGTTGCCTCACTCAATGCTGCGCTGATGATACTGCCACCAACATTTGTGGTACGTGAGTCAGATTGGGCAAACTGATGGCCTGCAAAATATCTAGCCGCCCGACTTAAGTCTGGATCAGAGAGCGTACGCAGGTAATTCCCAAGCAAAGCTGTTTTTTCTAGCTTTTTGGTGGTGGCAGCTATTGACTCAGCCGTCTCAGCAAAGTCCTGCAATCTGGCAATTTCGCTCATCGTTAGCTCAGTTATTGTCTTTGGTTTGATGCTGCCTTCTGCTTTTTCCAACTGCGCGCTACAATCAAACTTCCTTAAACGGAAACTTTATACATTTTGAATCACTGAGACGTCGCATTCATAGGAAGGCAAGAAGAGCGTGTTTGCATTCATTCTCGATTCACTAGGCAGCACAGAGTTACTTTTCATCCTGGTGGTCGCTCTCATTTTCTTTGGTCCACGTAAGCTCCCTCAACTCGCTCGTTCGTTAGGCAAAAGCCTGGCTG
>DATIBX010000486.1:0-3914 GCA_035457105.1 Pyrinomonadaceae bacterium | reverse complement strand
AAGCCTCGTGAAATTCTTTGCAGAATCACCACTCACACATGTCAGGCTCGATCTTAGCCGCGATGTGGACTCCGGACGGGAGATCAAATTGTGAGCGGCTTCCTGCTGGATACGAACATTATTTCCGAACTCGTCAAACCTAAGCCTGAAGCAAACGTTACAGAGTGGGTTGAGAATACTGACGAGTCGCTGTTGTACTTAAGTGTTTTGACGTTGGGTGAGATTCGGCGCGGGATTGCGGCTCTTCCTCAATCGCGACGTCGAGCAACCTTGGAGGCTTGGCTCGACAAGGATCTCCGCGCACGCTTCGAGGGCCGAATCCTGGTCATTGACCAAGAAGTTGCCGATCGCTGGGGCTTGTTAACCGCCGCCGCCCGTAATAGTGGAATAGTATTACCCGTCATTGATGGTCTCTTGGCGGCTACTGCGTTGGAACACAATCTCACATTGGTTACAAGAGATACTGGACAGATTCCATCGATGGGTGTAGCAGTTTTCAATCCGTGGGAAAAGAATTGAGGCGGTTACTCAGAGACGAAGATAGTGGCGTAGTCCGCAAACTCATTAGCAGTTTACCCCGTTTAGTAAAAAACGGCTCCTGGTGAACAATCCTCATTCTAAAAGCGCTTGCCGCTGACTCGCGATGAGAATGCCTTCTTTTCGTAATTGCCTGATGGAACCGCTGAAGCGCAGTATAATGGACTTTCGTGATTAAAGTTGGACATGGATATTAAGGAATCAGATTGGAAAGTATTCCGCAGTCTCCATAGCGTTGCTTTGGAGCGATATTGTCAGCGCGTTCTCGAAGAGGTGAAGCTGGCGACAGCGTGCAATGACTCCTACCATGATTGTTACTTAAAGGTGTATCGGCTAATTCAAGATCGTGACAAGACAATGGCCCGTGCCTTCGACGACCTGCGTCGGTCAACCGCCTTGATTCGGCTGGTTAATATCATTAACGAAGGACTGCTCACCGACGAAGAGCTGAAGCAATTCAGTCAAGAACTTCAAAGCCGGATCGATGCAATCAAGTCGATATCCCGCGGATGACAAGAGTTTACAACCGATTGGATCGCAGCCATCCTTGACCCGTCACTTCCGCAGGTGTGCTCATCAGGCAGTGAGCAGGTGGAGCGCTTTGGAGCAACGGAAAACTTGGTGTGCCGTGAGCGATGAAGGGAGGATAAAAGTAACGGAATAACCCAATAAAATTGGTAGGCGCGTGCGGATTTGAACCGCAGACCCCTACCGTGTCAACGCTGTCCCAGGTCACCTCATACAGCGCGTAACCGTTGCCAAGCCGATAAACATTAACTGGAGTGGCTAGGGAAGCACGTTCTCGCTGTCTAGGTTGATTAAAAAGTAAGCGTAGTCTGCTAAAAAGACATCCCTACCGCCACCTACCCTTACTCGCTAGTGCTCTCATGGACCAAGAACCCTTGCGAAGTGTTCTCAGCAATATTTTCTCGATCAATTGTTCCATAAAATGCCGAGTCAGAAGGGCGTTTGTTCAATACTGACTTCTGCTAACAACATCACTCGGGCTTTAAGATCGGCCGCTCTTCTTCGACTTTGCTTTAGGCTGTTGTTGCGCTTGCTGCAAACACGTATCTGCCAACGCAAGGGTCGACATAGCGCGCTGAAGTTTGTCAGTAAGAGCGCTACTTTGAGAGAGGGAAATGTCGAAATCAAACTTTGCCATTTCACGGAACGCACTTTCCGGATCTAAGCCCGGCATGTAGAACCGCAGAGGATAGTGGCCCGACCCGCCCTTTCTTTCAACCATTTTTACCTGAGTTTGATTATCACCGGAAAAATCCGGTCCTTCGATGCGGTTAATGCAATTGATAGCGTCTGTCAGCAGTGAGATTGCCCCGCCAGGATCGATTTTGGTGTAAAGATTAGAGGCCGTTAATAGTGTGCGTGCGGCAAAAATTGTGGCTCCGGCTTTTTTTGCTTCAGTGATCGCCTCGTCAAGTATTTCGCGCGCATGAGTTTGCATCTCATTTCTGCCAAATAGTCCCTTAGCGATCTCGATGTGAAGATAAGCGCGTTGCTCCACGCCTTCAACCTGAGATGCAAGTTTCTCCGCCTCCTCGAATTGTTTATCTTTCACGGCGGCAGTGGCACGGCGAAAGTAGAGCCACTCTAGTAAACGGGTGCGTAGATTTGAATCGCTAATCTTGTCAATCGCCTGAATCACTCCCGCGAGACCCTGCTTATCGGAGGATGCACTCAAAACCGCTTCAGCAATGAGTTCGTCCCGCCGGTTTACACCCGGGACTTTCTGTGCTGCCTCGATCTGTTCATCAAAAGTCTTCTCCGGCGTATTGGAAACCTCGCGCCCGGGTTGTGTAAGTAGCTTCTGAGTGCCGACCGAAAGGGACACCAGGATTTTCTCTCGTGCCTCCGTAAGCGGCGCCAATAAATCAGGCAGAGACCCTCTAATCTGGGGTTCAAGTAATATCAACCCCTGCAACAGATGCGCTACCCCAGGCAACAAATTTCCGTGCGGATCTCGATACCTATCACCTTGATCCAGTGGTCTTTCCAGTTCTTGATGCGCTCGTAGCAACAGCAGCTGGACGAACTGCCGTTGCAGGGATTGGGTGGTGACGAAATTCGCCGGAACTACGTAAGAGTCGAAAGTAGGAGTGTTGACCGTCTCTCGCCAGGCAAACGGATATGCCTGTAAATAGAGAAACTCCCGTAGAGGTTTGTCGCGGTAAACCGCAAGTGCCTGAGTGTAGAATTGGTCGGATGCCAGCTGATTAACTTCAGCGAGCCGGTATAAAAAACGAGTTAAAGCGCCACTAGCGGGATAATTAAGACTAGCCCTGGCAAGATCAAAGGCTGCTTTAATATCGGCAGCAATCATTTGATTTGCGGAATCCAGCAGCCTTTCCGCGGTCAATAAGTCGTTAAATGAGTTTCTAGTCGAGGTTGCCTCTCGAGCTTCGGTATCCAGTTTCAGCATTTGCTGCGTTAACTGTTTCGCCCATGCGGGATCGCGTTTAGCTATTGCACGAATCACCACATAACGCTGATCAGGAATTTGCAATCTCAGAATTAACGATCGAGGGCCTTTCTGTTCGTTCTCTTTTTCATTCTCTGTGGCTAATTCAAAGGCCTCAGTAAGAGCTGCGCGCGCTCTCTCCTGCTCGTAAGGCCATAACATATCCGATGCTCGAATAAGAACAGCAATGCGTTGGATAGGATTTTTGAACGCCTTAGTGAGGTCGATCTGCTGCTTAATCATCTCGACCGCATTGTCTCGGCTACAAAAGGGGGACGTTCCGGATCCAGCGGGTTTCGATTGCGCGGAAACCTCACCCTGGATTACGCCGTGGATGCAAACGGCGAGGATTACCGATTGAAGGCTGATCGCGATCTTTCGACCGGCGTAGTTGTTAATAATTCGAGAAAGCAATGAGTCGTGCATATTGTGAAGGGCGGCAGTACTCTTGTGCAAACGTTTTGGCTTAGTGCCCCACGGCGCACTGAGAACGTAAACGCTTGAATAGTGGCAATGTTCCGCAAAGCTGATGGATCCCTTCAAGGGCTCCTCACTCGCCAGGACTGCGCATGCTCACTTCCTGTCGACGGTCAAACCCGGCAGTTGGATCCCAAAATAAGCTTCCACTTCGGGACGCAAGTCCTCAATATAAGCACCCTTCCATACTTTTAGGATCTCACCTTCTGGCGAAACGACGATTGTCTGTGGCGTACTCCCGAGTCCGAGCGATTCAACGGTCTCGGCTGGCAGCCGAGCATATACTGGGAATCTGAGATGATGCTCCTCAACGTATTTTTTTAACCCCGATTCAGCCAGCGAGAGTCCAACAAACCTGAAGTCGTTTGCTTTCGCGTCCGCCAGCTTGTTAACGTTCGCCTGATTCCGTCGACACCATATA
>DATIBX010000485.1:0-28002 GCA_035457105.1 Pyrinomonadaceae bacterium | reverse complement strand
CTTCAACTTCTTTCTCGAGATCTCGATTACTTGCGGCGACCAATCGGATATCGACTGTAAGAGTCTTAACACCTCCTACTCGCTCAAACTCACGCTCCTGTAACACTCGCAGCAGTTTTACCTGTACGGCAGCGCTTAAATCCCCAATTTCATCCAGGAATAGAGTTCCACCGCTGGCTAATTCAAAACGCCCTTTACGGGTTTGCGTCGCCGAAGTGAAAGAACCTTTTTCATGCCCAAAGAGTTCTGACTCGATCAACGTTTCTGGAAGCGCTGCACAACTCACGGCCACGAATGGTCCATTGGCCCGGGGACTCTCCTGATGTATCGCTCGCGCGAGCATCTCTTTGCCGGTGCCATTCTCGCCGGTCAACAGCACGGTCGCAGTTTTAGCGGCCACGGACCGAGCCTGTTTCAAAACTCGTTCCAACGCCTGGCTAGTTCCGAGAAGATGTGCAAATCCTGGCGGTCGAGAAAGCTCATCGCGCAACTGCGAGTTCTCAATCTCGAGTTTCCGCATCCGCGCGGCCTGGCTCACTATGTGCTGAATTTCGGCGGTGTCTAAAGGCTTTTCAAAAAATCCGTAAGCGCCTCGTTTTACTGCTTCAAGAGCTGCACGCCTGGAATCGCTGCCGGTAATCACAACAACCTGCGGCGGCGCATCCTGGCTTCTGGCAAAATCGATCAACGCGAGGCCTTCACTAATGTCTTCAATATGTGGCGGAAGATGAAGGTCACTCACCACCACATCAATCTCCCGTTCTGACAGTAGCGCACAAGCCGCTTCACGCGATTCAGCCTGAAACACCTGATAGTCAGAAGTGAGAGTCCAAAACAGTCCGTTGCGAACCGATTCGTCGTCGTCAACGAGCAGTATGGAACCTTTGATAAGTGGTGCGCCGGTCATTCTCGAATTTTGATCCCTCGATGCTGAACATCCGCAGCTCCAGCGTGAGCTTAGGCAAAGTTCTGGGCAGGTACTGGGGAACCGGCGTAACGGAAATGCTAGGTGGAAAAGAGTTGCCGCGCCCTTCTTAGCTACGCTTGTCGGTTGCGGTTGATGGTAGCACGACACGAAAAGTCGTACCAAGACCCTCAATTGATTGAACGTCTATCGAACCAGCGTTTGCCTGTACAACTTCCCTGCAAGTATAGAGACCAAGACCCACTCCGGTCTTTTTTGTAGTTGAAAAGGGACGAAAGAGGCGATTTTGAACAAAACTAGGACTCATCCCGGATCCAGTGTCGCTGATCGAAAACATGGCCGCACCGTTTGCAGTCTGCCCCGCTTCAATAGTCAACGTGCCGCCTGGTTCTGACATTGCTTCCAACGAATTGAGAACGAGGTTTTCTACTACCTCTTCAATACTGGCGGCGTCGACCAAAGCGTAAAGGTGCTCCGGGAGTCTCATGTCGATGGTGTGTTTATGACGTTGCGATTCGGCTGTAATTGCCGCGACACGCTTGAGAATAGGGACAAGATCCACGTCCGCAGGTCGCTTGTGCTCGCCGCTCAAGCTGGTCAAAGGTCGACTAAGCCGAGCAACAATCCCCTTCAACTTGTCAGTGGCGCCGGTTAACGACTTCATCGCATCAGCTCTGAACTGTTCGTTGTCAAAGTGGCGCTCCATGTTTCCAACGATCAACGAGAGTGCTTCAATTGCATTTTTTAAGTCGTGAGTGAGCATTGCCGAGAGTCGGACGAACGACTCAAACTGCCGCGACTCCTCTTCACGAGCGATCTGGGCTCGAAGTCTTTCGGTAACAACATTGATACGGTCTGCGATACCTCGCGCGTCGTCGCTCGACTGGACTTCGATTTTGCGATCCAGCTCCCCTTTAACAATTGCGGACAGATCTTCAGTGACTCGTTGCATCCCACGCGAACGTTTGGGACTAATCTTTTCAAGTACAACCGCACCGATTAATGCGAATCCAAGTGACAGAACCAAACTGATTAGTCCCCATTGATGCACTGAATTCAACGCAGCAGTCCGCGTGCGCGCCACCGCCACTGAAAAATGCCAGCGCGGCAATGGTGAAAAGGCTGTTGCGTATGAAGCACCGTCGGCGGTTTTAAAGTATTCGAATCCACTTTTGTTTGTTTCACCGGCAGCAGCGATCGGAACGAAACCCGGCAAGACAGCGCTGACCTGCTGCCCACTCGACGCTTTATCCGACAGATAGATAACTCGCGACTGATTGTCTGTAGCGATTACCAGCGAAGTCGGTGCACTCTGAGTGTCATGTGCGCCGAGACTCTGGCTCAGATCGCCGATGAGTTCGTCCAATCTCAAATCGCCGACAAGTAAGCCTTTTTCACTAAGCTGGTCATCTGCATTAAGGCGCATCGAGTATCGCAAGACCGGGCCCACCACAACATTGGCTACGGGCTGATTCGGAGGTACCTCACCAGAAACGACTGGAGGTTGAAAGCCGCTCTTATGAAATACGAGTAAATCACTGCCCGCACCGTTTGACTGACGTTCCAGCTTGAATAGAGGCTGTCTCTTTTGATCGAATAAACTGATAGAGGTGAAGTGATTTGGGCCTTTAAGGAGGACTACGAGATCGAGGAATAGAGGGCTTGGCAACCCAAAACCGAATGCGTTCTGGTCAATTGCCACACCTTTCTCTTCCGTTGGCCCACTTTGTAAGAAAGCTCGCAAGGCAGTTGAAGTAGCAAAGCGTTGCAGGTCAATCTCAGCCTCGCTGAGCCGGTGGTCTAAACTTCCAGATAATGCTCTTAAACTGTTCTGAGCATCAGCATTGACGTTCGCATCTACGGATCTAAACTGATGCCAATGGTAGACGATCGACAAAATGAGGAGCGGCACCAGGCAGAAGGTGAACCGGGTAAGAAAAGCTTTTGCACGAGCGGTCATTTCGTTAAGAACTATTCAAACGGGAAGACGGCCAAACTCATCGAGTAATGGCGCCAAAGTTTCGATTATCTCTTCGTGAGCGGCTCCATTTGTGGCTACGAGGCCATTTCGGTTCTGCAATTCACGAACGTTGTAAAGTAAGGCTTGACCGAAGAGATCCGTCAAGCGTCCGCCGGCTTCGGTCAAAATCAATTGTGGGGCGCAAGTATCCCACTGCTTGGTGCGCGGCGACAGATGGATATATACGTCACACGTGCGCTCGATGATCAGTCCTATTTTTATACCTACTGATCCGCGACGAATCTCGTCCTTAAAACCCAGCCTGGTGACGACCGTATTCATTCTTGGGCTACGATGAGATCTGCTCGCCGCCAACCTCATTTGCGACACAACTTTTTGATCCGAAACGCGTGCTAACTCTGCTTGACCATCACCCTGCACAATATAAGTGCCCTCGCCTAAAATTGCGCGATACAAAATATTTTTTAGTGGTAAATAAACGACGCCAACCACGCAGGTACCGTTCTCGACTAAGCCTATTTGAACCGCAAAATCTCCATTCCCGGCAATAAAGCCACTGGTCCCATCTAGTGGATCAACCATCCAGACGCGCGTCTTGTCGAGTCGCCTCTCTGAGTCGACTGACTCTTCGGCCAGAATTCCGTCACCGGGAAATTCACGCGAAAGTCTGGTGACGATTAGCTCGTTAGCCATGGTATCTGCCTGCGTAACTGGCTCACTATCGTCATCATAGTTTTTCTGTTCGATATCGAGCGGTCCCTCGTAAAACTTCAGAATCAGCGCGCCCGCTTCGCGAGCCAGATTCACAGCCACGCTTAGTTCATCTTTGTAACGATTAGAACTCATATCTCGGACGTGCATAAAAAGTTTGCACAAAAAGACTCTTTGGCTTCTTGCGTCGAGGGAAGTGCTCCAGAGGAGCACGATATTTATAGTCGTGCATCTTTAAAACGTTAGCGCTCCAACGGAGCGCCACTTTTTTTGACAATTCGACCCACATTACGCTCCGACGGAGCGGAGTACGTTTAGAGGTGCCAAGCTATAAACATCTTGCTCCTCCGGAGCACAAGACCCGGAGCAAGCCAAGCCTGGTTATAGCGTTCACTTCTTGAGCCCTTTTGCAAACAACTATGTCTTCGCAAATGCCCTCAGAAAAATAATGTTCCTTGTAATTCCAAGGCGAGGTCGCGAACCACGTTTACTGTATCGTCGATGTCTTGCTTAGTAGTGCGGAAGTTTGTGATGCACGCTCGCAACGCAAAACGACCGTCTATCATTGCGTTCGACAAATACGCGCGACCACTTGTCTGAACTCGACTCATCAACCTCTCGTTGAAATCGTTCAGAGCTCGATCGAGCATTTGCCGATCGCCTGGCGAAGCGCCGTTCCATTGCGCGAGAATTTTGTAGGGCAAGTAACGAAAGCAACAAATACTCAACTCAACCGGGGCCAGTAGTTCTAAGTCTTCCGCCTCATCGACCAGGAAGGCTAGATACTGTGCTAGTGCGTTGTCCTCGGCGATGGATTGCGCAATCCGCTCAGCTCCGTAATACCTTAACGTGAACCAAACTTTTAAGGCTCTGAATCGTCGCGATAACTCGATGCCATAATCCCAGAAAGCAAAAGCCTCATCGTCCTGATGACCGTGGAGCTTTATGTAATCGGCCTCGTCGGTGCGAAAGGTAGAAGCAGCAGTTTCGGAATCACGGAACAGCAAGCAGCCAACATCCACAGGGACGTATAACCACTTGTGCGGATCGAGCGAAACCGAATCAGCCTGGGCGAGTCCATGGAAAAGCTTCTTTTTTTCCGGATCCATCACACCGGGCGCTCCATAAGCTCCATCAACGTGAAACCACATCTCAAACTCATGAGCAATTTCGGCTACCTCGTGCAGCGGATCTACAACGCCAGTGTTGACTGTCCCTGCGCTGCCGACCACACACGACGGCCTGAATCCGTTTTTCAGATCCTCCTGGATCAACTGCCGCAGGTGCGCTGGAATAAGTCGATGACGTTGGTCACAAGCTACCGTGCGAATTGAGTCTCGTCCAAATCCAAGAATGTCCGCCGCCTTGGCAACCGACAAATGGGCCTCGTTTGATGCGTAAATAGTTAGGGGCGACCCTGACTGCCACAGCCCTTTAGTTCTAACATCAGGTCCAAGGGTACGACGGGCGGCAATCAACAGCGCGATCATATTGGCCATCGAGCCGCCACTGGTAAGCAAGCCAGAGGCGTCGTCATCATATGAAATGAGTTGGCCCAACCAACGCACCACTAGCCTCTCAACCTCGGTTCCCGCTGGACCAGAACGCCAGCAAGTAATGTTTGCGTTAAGAGTAGAAGCAACAAGATCGGCGTAGGCACCAATGGGAGTAGACGGCGAGGCTACATAACCAAAAAACCGCGGGTGTCCATTATGCCGGCTCAGGTCAAACATTGCCTGGCACTCGTTCATGAGCGTCGCGAGTGGAACTGGTTGCCGGTCCAACTTATTGTCAATGGCTTTTAGCGTTTTACCCGCGTGATTGTCGGGGCGCACTGAACGATCGCGAATCCCGGTAAAGTAATCTGACACTAAGTGCGTAACTTGCAACGAGATCTCGTCAAGCTGCTCCTGCGGCAGGTCTAAAGCAGATTGGCTCCGGAGATCGTTGATATTCATATTCTGTCTTCAGGTCAACTCAGCCGGCGCTACCGCGATCCGGTACTACCTATTTGCTGATTCCGGGAGCGATAGCAACCAGTAATGACAGTCTCTCTGCTCCGGAGTTCATTACCCCGTGTGGAATATTAGCCGGCGCAAGGACCACCATGCCTGAGGCGACAGTCCGTTCTTCGTCGCCCACGGTGAAAAGGCCTGTACCAGAAAGGACGAAATAAAACTTGTCGGCCCCGGAATGAGCATGCACTGGCTGCTGCTGGTTCGGTTCGAGACAATTAAGCCCAACCATCACGTGTTTGCCCGTCCACAAAGTATTTTTGAAGAATTTTTCAGGGTTCGAACCCTGAAAGTTATGCCAGTCTAGAAAATGATTCATCTTGAGTCGTGCTCCTCGGTAATTTCGAAGCTGCTCAAAGTTTCTAAAAACTTATGCAAAACAGATTTTCTTCAAACTAACATACCCGACGGCGAAAAGTAATTCGGTGCGAGAGCAGCAAGACTTCCGTGATAACATCGATTGCATGTCGCTTGCTGGCTACGCAACTAAAGAAGGTACTCTTCGGTATCGCGAGAGATTGGCAGAACACGCGGTCAAAGATCACTTCCGAACACAACACGACCTGGAGTTTTCATCTATCGGCATAGGTACATATCTGGGGAACCCCGATGATGCGACCGATGAACGTTACAGGGATGCAATTCGAAGGGCCGTCGAGTTGGGCTCGAATGTCATTGATTCTGCCTCCAACTATCGCTTTCAACGAAGTGAGCGAGCGATTGGCCGAGCTCTCGAACAACTGACCCAAAATGGGTTCTCGCGGGACGAAATTATCGTTTGCACGAAAGGTGGTTATCTATCGTTTGACGGCGCACCACCTCGCAATGTTCGTGAATACATTCAACAAACGTTCGTGGATAAAGGCATCGCTTCATTTGAGGATTTTGTTGGTGGCAGTCACTGTATGACGCCTTCCTATCTACAGAATCAGCTGGAACAATCGCTGCGAAATATGAACATCGAGTGCGTCGATGTTTATTACATACACAATCCTGAGTCGCAGCTTGGCTATGTTGGACAAGACGAGTTCTACTATCGACTGGGAAAAGCTTTCGCCGGGCTTGAGAAGAATCGCGAACAGGGTAAATTAAGAATGTATGGCGTCGCGACCTGGAACGGCTTCCGCAGCGCAGTTGACTCCGAAGAGTTTCATTCATTGGAGCAGATGGTCCAAATAGCACGAGAAGTTGGAGGCGAATCTAATGGCTTTGGCTTTATTCAACTTCCGTTCAACCTTGCCATGCCTGAAGCGCTGACAATGATAAATCAAACGTTGTCCGGAGAAGTGTTGAGTACGCTCGAAGCGGCTGCCCGGTTGGGAGTTACTGCGATAGCGAGCGCGTCGATCCTACAGGGACGGATGGCCCATGGGTTACCAGACGAAATTCGTTCAACATTCGGACTGGCCAGCGACTCGCAGACCGCAATTCAGTTCGTCCGTTCCACTCCCGGCATCACCACCGCATTAATCGGAATGAGCCAGGCGGCCCACGTCGAGGAAAATTTGCAGCTTGTCGGGACGGCACTACGGGGCCGCCCTTCTTAATAACCTGTTGGTCTAATTTTTCGTATCTCCAACAACGCTCTTGAACGACCATCGCTACAACACATTTTCCGAATTTTGGCCTTTCTATCTCGCCGAACATAGCAAGCAGGGCACCCGACTGCTTCACCTGGTTGGCACTACGATTGGCACCGCGACGATGCTCTACTTCATAATCTCTGGAAGATGGTACTTATTTCCACTTGGTCTAATTCCCGGTTACGCGTTTGCATGGTTCGCGCACTTTGTAATCGAGAAGAACAAGCCAGCCACGTTCCAGTATCCACTTTGGTCGTTCATGGGCGACTATAAAATGGTCGTGTTAATGCTGACGGGAAAAATCAGGTGAACGTTAGAAAGCCTTATCCAAATGTTTTCCAAAACACTAAAGACGCGAACCGTACAGTACCGCGGGCAAAGCGACCGGATGCCTCACTCAACAAAGCGATCGATGAGAATCACAGTTGCTTGTGGCATCCGGTCGCTGCACTCGTGGTACTCTCTGGTGAATCGCGGTTGACATTTTGACAAAGCGCCGCCGGGCCGGCGCACTCCAAAGATGTTAGGAAATATTCCAATAACGGAACTTCCAAACGACGAGCCCGTCTGGCTGATTCTCTTCGTTTCAGCAGTCCGTGAGCGGCGTACGCCGCAGGGCCGCATCTATAAAGAGCTCAGTTCAAGAAACTCAACCGGCACTCTCACAGTCAGGATCCTGGACGAGACCATCGCCCAGGCAGGCGAGATCAAACCCGGTCTGTGGCGCATCACCGGTAAGCTTGAGGTGATTCAAGATCGACCTCAATTTATCGCGTCCGAATACGAACCAATTACGTTAAACCATTATCGCGAGCATCAAATGGTCGCGCCCGTACTGCCGCGCGCCTTCACCATCGATATTGAGACTCTGAGCCTACCTGACTTTCGCGAGCGCGTTGGTGCACAACTTGAGCGCTCGTTGCGACTGGGTAACATGCGAGTTGAACAACTTCAGCGTTACCTGGAAGACATTGTCGCCGAAGAAGAAAGATGTTATGCGCTTGGGTCGCTGTGCGCGACATCGGGCCGCGTCCTTTCTATAGCTGTCCATGTTGGTCCAATTCCAGGTGTTGAATTCGTGGGAATTGAGCAGCACCCGGGCGAATTCGTTTTTGGGATTGACGAGACTGGCGTGGAAGAGCCGGAAAAGAAAGCACTGTCAGACTTTCTCGCCTTCATGAACAACTTCGATCCTGAGTCAGACGAACTGGTTGGCCACAACATCATCGGCTTTGATCTGCCTTTCATTTTTCAAAGATGTATTGTGCACGAACTCAAGGTCAGGGCTTTTGTTAATCTGGCGGACTTCAATGTTCGCGGTGTCTTCGACACCATGCACCGCTGGTGGCTGGGCGCCAGAAGGACCGTTAGCCTCGACGACCTGGCCTGGGCACTTGGTATTGAATCGAGTAAGACCGAGGAAGTTGAGGGCAGTAAGGTCTTTGATCTCTATCAGGCGGGCAAGCTAAATCTTATCCGTGAATACAATTTGAAAGACGTCCGAGTCACACGACAGATTTACGAGCGAATGGTGAAGAGCCTGGGGAAGTGATATTTGAGAATTAAGATTTGATAATTGTTAAGACCCGTCCCATCGACAAATTCATAATTATCAAATATCAACTGATAATTCATCCTTACACCGATCGAATGATAGAATCGCTCACATGGAGAATTTTTTCCCCTTGCTGATGCTCGTCATCGGCATAATCATTGGCGCCCTGCTAGTCTATTTCACCAGTCGCTCAAAGCTCCGTTACGAGTTTGACCGCGGGCGTTCTGACAGCGAAACTGAAATTGCCACGCTCTCAGAACGGTTGGCCGGAAAAGATCGCCAACTCCTCGACGTTCGCGAAACACTCGACATGCAAACGGCTCAAATTAACGAGCTGCAAAACGAGAACGCCCGAACGCTCGCCAATCTTTCCTCGATCCAAACGCGCCTCGAAGAAGAACGGCGCATTAGCCAGGAAAAGCTCGATCTCTTACACAACGCCGAACAAAAACTAGGTGATGCATTCAAGGCCCTTTCCGCTGATGCACTGCGAAGTAATAATCAGTCGTTCCTCGATCTCGCACGAGAAAACCTGGAAAAATTTCAAGAAGTGGCTAAAGGCGACCTCGAACAACGTCAACTTGCGATTGACCAACTAGTAAAGCCACTAAAGGATTCGCTGGACAAAGTCGACGGCAAGATTGGTGAGCTGGAAAAGACACGAGCAGGTGCCTACTCGGAGCTACGCGAACAGATAAAAACGCTCGCCACGTCACAATCTCAACTGCAAGCTGAGACCGGAAATCTCGTTAAGGCCCTGCGAGTGCCACACGTCCGCGGTCGTTGGGGAGAGATTCAGCTTCGTCGTGTAGTAGAGCTGGCCGGAATGCTCCAATATTGCGACTTTATCGAGCAGGAAACGGTCAACACTGAGGAAAGCCGGATCAGACCCGATCTCATTGTTCGGCTGCCAGGAAATCGCACCATCGTAGTCGACTCAAAAGTACCTTTCGATGCGTTTTACGAATCGATCTCCACTACCGATGACGAAGTGCGTTTAATCAAATTAAAAGAACATGCCCGCCTGGTCCGAACGCACATCACGGCGCTCAGTCGGAAGTCATATTGGGAAACTGTGCAGCCAACTCCAGAGTTCGTCTTGCTGTTTCTACCCGGGGAGACTTTTTACAGTGCGGCACTGGAAAACGATCCTAAGTTGATCGAAGACGGAATCGCACAACGAGTGATCATTGCGACTCCGACCACGCTGATTGCGTTGCTCAGAGCAGTTTCCTACGGATGGCGCCAGGAGCAGATGGCAGAAAACGCCCAGGAAGTAAGCAACCTGGCCAAGACTCTTTACGATCGACTGCGAGTGTTTACGAACCACTTCGATGATATTGGCAAGAATCTCGACCGCGCTCTCGATGCGTACAACAAGGGTGTTCGCTCACTCGAAGCAAGAGTGCTGGTCACCGCCAGAAAATTCAAAGAGCGCGGAGCAATCGCCGGCGACGAGATCGAAACGATGGAACCAATCGATAAAGCGACTCGCACTCTGGCGCTGGACGAAGGTGGTCTATTTCCAGATGTGGTAGCCGGAGACCTTGATGAGCCCGAAGACGATTCGTTTCCGCTCTTGAAAACCCAGACGGCGGGAGCAACGGAATCATAAAGAATCAATCAGAATTCCTCAGGTGAAAGACAAGTCGTTGAATGAAATTTGGCTCGGACCTCTTCTCGGAAACAACCGCTCTCGTTTAATTGAACGCTGCTTAAAGCTTGTAGCCACCAATCAGAGCGACAGCTTTATTTATCTCGCCGCCTCGCAACCACTGCTTGAACTAGTTACTCAAGGTGTGCTCGACGGAACGACAAACCGTGGGGTCTGGGGCGAATTACCTGTCTACCTGTTTCGTGGTTTTATCCGTCGCATACTCTCAACGGCTTCTTCTTTGGATGGGCAGACTCAGACGCCACGAATCAGAATCGACAGCGACGACTTACCACTAAAACGTAGTCTAATTTCACAGATTCTCAGCCAATTAGTGGCGGCGCAAAAACTCGAAGCCTTCGCGCCACTCGCTGCACGTGATGGGTGCGTTAACAGCGTTACGAATTTGATGGGAGAGATTCAACGCGCGGCCAAAACGCCGGAAGAGGTTGCCCAAATCATTGCCGCGCGAACTAACGACCTACCATCAGATTCCGGTCGTTCCCAGATTGACTATGACCGGGAAGTTTCTCTGATCTACTCGACTTACTCGTCACTACTTGAAAGCAATCAACTAACCGACGACGACGCCGATCAACTTCGCGCGCTACAGATCCTGAGAAGCGAGGTAGTGCCTGAATGGTTGAAAAATGTCGACCTACTGATTCTGGACGGCTTCTTCGACTTCACTCCTGTTCAGGGTGAGATTTTGCGTCAATTAATTCCTCGCCTCTCAACAACAATAGTCAACCTCAATTACGACGAGCGTAACCCCGAGATCTTTCTTCCTTTTCAGGAGACAGTCGCTCAACTTTCCAGCATGAGCGACTTCGAAGTGATGTACTCCGCGGATGCCGAGCCAACTTCCGGACCACTCGCGAGTCTGCGAGAGAAACTCTTCAACACCACCGCTGCGTCAGCGCAACCGGCGGATGACAACAACAACTCTGACGACGACCAAACCAGTATTCGGTATCTTGAGTGCGGTGACCGCGATACTGAGATCAGGAGTATTGCTCGCGAGATAAAGCGTCTGCGCGTGAAGGAGGGACTCAAGCTTTCCGAAATTGCGCTGATAGTGCGGCAACGCGCGTCGTATGGACCAACCATCTCCCGCGTAATGCGCGAAGAAGGAGTTCCGTGCCGCCTTTCACCACGCGTGGATTCCCCCGATGTACCTTCCATCCGCGCAGTGGTAAAGCTGCTTTCATTACTTGAGACGCCGGCTGAAGAGAATATTCGAATCTCAGATATCGCTGACCTTGTGAAGTCGGAATATTTTCGACTTAGCGATGAAGACTTACAGGAACTTGCGCTCACCTTTGACGAGCAATTTAGCCAGCTATTAAATGACGGCGAACCCGTGCTCAACGATGAAGCCGCAGCAAGACTCAAGCTTCGTTACCGAGTTGGTTTTTGGGATGCCGATTCGCTCGAGAACACTTTCGCGTATGTTGGTAGTGACTTGCCAGTTAATGCGTGGATCGGTCGCGCCACGCAACTAATCAAAGAGCTCCCGGCGGCTGAAGCAACAAAAGAGTTGCTGAGTATCGATTCTGGGGCTGCTGATCGCGAGACTGACGTAGCCGATCAGGTGGAAAATGCGGAGATTGTTAAGCTCGAAGATAAAGGCGTAGCAAAGAAGCGCCGGCCTTCACGCGACGTCCATCCCTCCACCATCGGATGGACGATCCTGGTAATTCAGCGGTTCTCAGAAATCGTTAAAGCAATTCCCAGAGAAAGCACAACCACGGAATTGCGTCCTTATCTAATGCGATTATTCGAACGTTTGGAGTTTAGGGAGCAAATCGTAAAGCCCACCAAACGATCAATAGACGAGCGCGAATTACCGCAAGTGATGTTGAACTTCAACGCGCTCGAGTCAATGAGGCGTGCGCTGGTAGCTGCAACTAAGAGCATCGAAATCGTCCAAAAAGAGATCGGGGTCGAGACGAATCAGAAAACTCGATTGTCAACCTTCATCGGTGAGGTTAAACGCTCGCTTGCCGAACAATCGCAGGAGCTTGGAGCGGCGGATCGCGGTGGACTTCGAGTGTTGGAAGCAACGGATGTTCGCGGATTGCGTTTCCGGGCGATTTTCATTGCCGGCCTGATCGAAGGCGGCTTTCCAATGCGCACCTCACGTGACTGGATCTATCCGCACGAAGAAAGGGACCGACTGAAACAATATGGTCTGACGCTTGAGGATATTTCACCGGCGACACTCCTGAAAGAGGAACACTATTTTTATCAAACGGCTTGCCGGGCAACTGAACGCCTTTATTTGTCACGCCCTTTGATGCTTGAAGATGACTCAGAGACCGTAGCGTCTTACTATATCGACGAGCTGCGACGTGCCATCGCGCCGTTAAAGTTAGAGACCGAAATAGTGCGTCGCGACTACGACGGACGCAAACTTGCAGATGCCAGCAGCGCTGAAGAACTGAGCGTCAGCCTCGTCCGCCAGCAGGAACGACACGAACACTCCGGTGACAAAACAAATCTACTGTCGCAACCCCGGCTCAAGCGTTTGTTAAGCGTTGCTCGCAACGATGGCTTTGTCACTGATGCCGCCTTGCGACGAATTGAAATCGAGCGGGAAAGAGCCGGCGATATCTTTGGTTCCTACGACGGACAAGTGACAAATCCAAGCCTGTTGACGATGCTGGCCGAACGGTTTGGTCCCGAATCGATTCACAGCGCCAGCGGCCTCAGTGTTTACGGAAATTGCGGCTTTCGTTTTTTTGCCCAACGAGTGTTACGACTCGAGCCTCGCGGTGAAGCAGCCCTGGATCTTCAAGCAATAGACGCCGGGAAACTACTGCACGACATCTTGCGCCGCTTCTTTGAAGGCTACCGAAGGACAGCGCTATATCAACTGGATCGGGACGCTCTTCGGAAAGAGCTGGCGGAGATTGCAGACAAGGTTTTTGACGAACACGAGCGCGTTGTTCCGCCTCTGAACCGGCAGATCTGGAAAATTGATCGCGAGATACGAAAAATTCTCCTGGACCAGGTTCTGTTATACGAGATTAGTCTTCAGGAGGAAGCCGTTGCAAACGGTGTGTTGCCGGCATTCTTTGAAGTCGCCTTTGGCAATCCTCGCTTTTCTACGAAGGATCCAGCTTCGACCTCTGAACCGCTGGAGCTCACGCGTAATACGTTCGTCGGCAGCGAGTCAATAAAGATCAACGGCCAAATCGACCGTGTCGATGTCGCGAGTGACAATACTTTCATTGCTTACGACTACAAACTCTCGACCGGTCAAAGTAAAGAAGATATTCGTTCCGGAAGAAGCTTGCAGATCCCCATTTACCTGGAAGCGCTCGAACGATTGATTTTGCCGGGTTACGTAAATGCCGGCGGCGGTTACTACATTATTAGAGGGGCGGGTGATCGTCGCAATCGCGGTATTCATCGCAAGAGCAAAAATGAATACCTCCAAATCAATTCACGCGTCAGTGCTCTGTTGAGCGATGAAGAATGGGACGAGGTTCGTCGTGAAGCTATCGCAAAGATTTGGGAGTTTCTGGATGGCATGCGCAGTGGCCGGTTCCTGGTAAATCCCGCTGAGCGAAATAAGACCTGCCGTTTCTGTGATTTCACTGCAGTCTGCCGTTACGATCGATATCGAATCGACAAGAAGAAGAACTGAGCATGTCGCAAAATAAACGTGAGCTTTTGCCGGAACAGGCAGCAGCCGCGTACGAGATAAGTAAACACGTATCGGTTACTGCTGGTCCAGGCTCAGGAAAGACGACCGTCTTAGTCGAGCGTTATCTTCACATCCTTCGTCAACACAAACTCTCGATCGATCAAATCGTTGCGATAACTTTTACCAATCGGGCCGCGAATGAAATGCGGGAACGCCTACGCTCAGAGCTCAACTCAATCCTAAGAACTGCGGCGCCAAACGAGCGCCGGCATTGGCTCAGTTACAAGCGAACACTCGACGGCGCAGTTATAACAACGATTCACGGGTTCTGTGCGCGCTTGCTGAAAGAATTTCCGATTGAGGCTCGAGTCGATCCGCAGTTCCTACTGCTCGATGAGCACCGGGCGGCAATGTTGCTTGATTCAATCGTTGAGGAAGTACTCTCCGAATTTATTACTAAGGGTCATGTCGAAATCTCGCGTCTCACACTTGGACTGGGACGTAGCCGGTTGGCGGCTGCTCTGGCACAACTTTATCGAGAAGTTCGGGGTCAAGGTGTTCCTTTGGAAGAGCTGGCGCGGAAAAGTGCCGAAGCCCACGCGAAAGAGGCCGACTTACATCTTTCGTTGAAAGATCTCGACGTCGCGATGGCTTCTTTTCTCGCGGTCCGTAGAAAAACCGAGAAGAGCAAAACCAATCAAGCCGAAGTCAATAGCGCCTGGCCCAGGTTAAGAGAGTTGCTTAAAAGCATTCCTGAACATGACAGATTGGCAGACTATTGCCACACCATCGATGGATTTCGGAGTCTACGTCCTGGTCTTCGCGCTCCTGTCGTCGATGAGGTGAAATTGCTGGACGAACTGGTGTGGGAGAAAGAACTCGGTGGTCGCATACCACAGATTTGTTTGGACCTCTTCGCCGGCACGTATGCGCTGGAAATTGTCAGTGTGCTCACACGAATACACGAGCGTTTGAATGAAGAGAAGTACAAGATTTCTGCTCTTGATTTCGACGATCTAGAGACCCGGACAATCCAGTTGCTCGAATTACCGGAAGTGATTGCGCGCGTTTCAGACCGTTACAAGTTCTTTCTGGTTGACGAATTCCAGGACACGAACGCCTTACAACAAACATTACTCGAAAAACTTGCACTGTCGCGAAAGCATAAAACGGCGAACCTGTTTATTGTTGGCGACCGTAAACAGTCGGTCTATGGTTTTCGTGGAGCAGACGTTGATGTCTTCCGCGAAATGACTTCAATCCTCACCGCCGCGGACGGCAAAGAAATACCGCTACGACTCAACTTTCGCAGCCAACCACCGCTCATTCACTTTTTTAATCTCTTGTTCGCCCGGCTGTTTCGCGTCCCGGACGATGCATCGTGGAACGAAGTAAAGAATCTTGGATATGTCGAACATGAAGACAGCGAGCCGCAACGAGAAGCGAAAGACGAAGGACCGCTCGTCGAGTTGCTGGTGAGTACTAACCCAAACACTGAAGAAGAATCAGAGACGGACCCCGATTCTCGAGTTCTTGATGCAGTACAAGTCGCACGCCGGATCAATTCCTTGATGAAACATGATCCTGCTCTGAAATACAGCGACTTTGCGCTCTTGTTTCGAGCGATGACTAACGTGCAGATCTACGAGTCAACATTTCGGCGCGCGAACATTCCGTATCAAACTGTACTCGGCCGTGGCTTCTACGAGCGTGAGGAGATTAGCGACCTCATCCAACTCCTGCGATTCCTGGATAATAAAACCGACGAGTTGGCCCTCGCTGCAGTGTTGCGCTCACCTCTTTGTGGCTTATCGGATAATGCACTGCTCGCCCTTCGTGCTGCACCTAAAAGTGAAAATGGCGAAGATCCGCTGCGGGCGTCAGCGACAACGAGAAGTCTGTTTACGGCCCTGCGACAACACCAGTCAATTTCATTCATTAGTCCCGAAGAACACGAGCTACTCGATCGGGCGTGGAATCTAATCCAACAACTGATCGCCAGGCGTCACCACTACACGATCGAGAACCTGCTTCGCTTTGCGGTACACGAATCAGAATATATGACCGTGATTGCTGCAAACTTCGATGGAGCGCAACGACTGGCGAATGTACAACGGTTGTTTACGCTTGCAGCGCGATTCGAACGCTCGGGTAATTATCTGATTCGCGATTTTGTCCGTTACGTGGAAGAGTTTGAAGCAATAGGCAGTCGTGAGAGTGAAGGACAGATAGATGAAGCGGCGAATGCTGTACGGCTGATGACGATCCATCAAGCTAAGGGTCTCGAGTTTCCGATTGTAGTGATTCCAGAATTACAGCGCTTGTCACGTTTCGCGTCGGACGTAATATTTCTCCTGGATCGCAATGACGGCCTCACTTTGAAAGTGCCGGATGGACGCGGAAAACAAGTCACGGGCCTTACCTACAAAATGTTTGAGCGTCGTCAGGGGCTGAGGGAAGAATTCGAAGGGACTCGACTTCTGTACGTAGCAGCAACGCGCGCTCAAGATCGGCTAATACTCTCGGGCGCAGTGGACGAGTTAAAACATCTAAATGGAAAGCCAGACTCGTGGTTAAAAGCGATCTGGCAAACTCTCGAACTACAGGAGAAAACAACTGACGAAGTAGTAGACCTGGGCAATGATGTTCAGTTACAACTCACGTTCAATCTGAAAGCAGAAGAGACGGAACGTGATGACGACGCTGCTGCTCTTAACGAACTCGAAAATCTCAGTGACAATCTCGCTGCGACCTTTCCCCTGCTGGAACCAGTTCAGCCTGAACGAGATAACGAGGTCTATCGCTTCAGTGTCACGCAGCTAATCAACTACCAGCGTTGTCCCCGTCAGTATTACTTCGACCGTGTTCTAAAGTTGCCTTCCGCAGAGGAAGTAGCAGTTTGGAACAGCGCGGAAGCACCGGAACCCCCAGCGAATCTTACGGCTACTCTAAAGGGTGCGGTCATTCATCGTTTCTGTGAGGTCTATCAACAAGGTGATGATGCCGAGAACAGATTGCGTGAGAGCTTTCTGGAAGTACTTCGCTCTCGTCAGGCTGAGCTTAGTGACAGGCTGTTCGAAATAGACACTGATGTCGCGGTGAAAGAGCTGTTGCCACTGGCTCAGAACTACTTGACGAGCCATCTGTTTCGAAGGATCAATTCGGCGTCTGTAAAGAATAATCAGAACGTTCCGATTAATGAGCCTGGCCTTTGGAGCGAGTTAAGTTTCAGGCTCCGAAGACCCAATGGAATTCTGACGGGTACGATCGACAAGCTCCTGATCACACGTCTAGATGATGGTTCGCTGAGTGTGGAGATCATCGACTTCAAAACGAATCGAATCCCGCGTATTCAAAACAAGGTTTCGAAAGTTGCGCCGATAGCCACTAGCGGTAAAGGCAGTCGAGGCAACTCGGCTCAATTCGCGTTTGATTTCGAAACCAGCAATTCGTCTGTGCTGGTCCAATCGGAACCGGCGAATGAGGATCCCTTAACGAGTACAGCGCTTGATTACAAGTTGCAAATGCAGGCTTATGCGCTGGCAGTAAAAGAACTGCTTCCGTTTGCAGTTGCAGACCAAATCAGCGTGACGCTCCATTTTCTTGAGCCGAATATGGAGTTTCAGCTCCCGAGTGAGATGTTGGAAACGGATGTCTGTGCCCGCGCGATTGACGAAGCCATGAACGAAATTGTCGCAGCTTTAGAACCCACTGAATTTCCTGTCAACCCCGCTAGTCACTGCCGAATGTGCAACTTTCTAAATCTCTGCCCCTCCGGCCAAAAAGCACTACACGCGAGAGGCTAGACATCGGAGAAGCTTCTTTCATTTTCCATATTTCATTTTCCATTTCTCATTTTCCATTTGAAGACATTCGAGCGCTCCGAATACCTTCGTTAAGAACCATATGCGAAACGGGCCGACACGCAGCAAAATGGGAAATGGGATGTAGAAAATGGTAATGAAAAATGAGAAATGATATATGGAAAATCTGTCTCTTTCGGTGCTTTCACTCCTTAATCGCCTAACCTAAACTTGCCGTTCACGCATTCCCCACCCTATAATCTTGAGCCTTTGCGGCGCATTGGTGTAGTTGGTTAACACGCTGCCCTCTCAAGGCAGAGATCACGGGTTCGAGTCCCGTATGCGCTACCAATTCTTTTCCTATCAAAATCTTTATCGGTCGGAATTGTCCCTGACATCCTTTGTTTGCCCAATACAATCATTTGGAGATTGAAGATGCTGACCACCCTTCCCGGCTATTCCCGTAAGAATCTCGCTCGAAGTCTGCAATTGATCGCAGGGCTGAAACTACTCGTTTTTTGCGCCGTTTTTTTGATCGCAGGCCCCAGCGTATTGAGTCAAAAACCCGGGATCAAAGAGGTTGTGAGGCCGGCGACGATCAAAACAGCTCCCGCCGAGTGTATCGCTACCTTCAAGCAATTTTTTGCGTACGTGCAACGCGAGAAGCCCAGCATCGTTTCCGATAAAAGCGCACAAGCTAAATGGTTTTCAAAAAATCTCCAGGAGGCGTTGGATGAGAAGGTCAAAACGTTTAAGGACCAACCAGATGATCCAGACTTTCCCGGCAATGGCACGTTTGTCGGTTCTTGGGATTATCCGACGACCTATGCTTTGGTTGGTTCACGACTATACGACAAGCGAGCCGTTATAGATGTCTGGTACGAGTGGGGCAAGGACACAAATTATCCCGGTGACACGCGACTAACATCCTTTGTGTTTGTACTGGAAAATGGCGCCTGGAAACTCGACGACATCTACACCTACCGCGGCCAGTTCGCCGCCGCCGAAAGTCTAAACGCCTACCTCAAGAAGTAGGGGCGGCACTCCGTGGCCGCCCCCTTTTCCTTGCTCAATTTCTTTTTGGACGAAGGACAAGCCAATGTAAAGGTGAACTTGATAACCCAACAATTCTGGAAGGCGAGATGGGGCGGCCACGGAGTGCCGCCCCCTTTCCTTTACATAGATCTAATTTCTCTCTACCGATGAGGGGTGGGGTCATATTTGTCTTCGCACACTCTAGATTGGGAAGATGGGGCGGCCACGGAGTGCCGCCCCTACTTCAGAAATTTTGTGGTGTGTTCGGTGACGCTGGGGGGACGGACCATTTCGGAGGTGTCTGCGCGACGCAGTTCGTCGGAAACCGGCATTCCTTGTGACGAAGGGAAGAAGACGTTTGATCGGCCCATCACAGAACGTTGATCGCGGGTATCAGACCTATATTGCTCACCAAAAATAATCTGATAAAGAGTTATCGCCAACCCGACAAAGAAAGTTAGGGCCGGAATAGCCAAGGGACCTGGCGAGTCTAGGATAATTGAAAAAATCAGAGCAATTGGGATCAGGAAAACGCCAACAAAAACCACTTTGGCTCCGTTACGAACTCCTCGCCTCCTCATTAAGGGCACAAGGTGTCTGCTTTCCGAACCGGGAGCAGTCGGTAATCCGTTATTCATCATTAGATCCGTGATGTAGGTGAGATGAAGACCACACCCCGGGCAAAAGCGCAGGTCGTCAGATCCAAACTGATTACATCTCGGACAATACACGTGAATCCTCGCTTCGAGAGGTCGGCCGAGATTTCCTTACGATGACCGTCCTCGATTTGTTCGCGTCAGTATACTGTCAACACTTCCTTCCTTCGCAACCAGATTCCGAACCAACTCAAAAATTATTTCGTATTGGGTGTTGCATTACCAAGGAGGCAAAGAAAATGCGCGATCCCGTGTTGGCAGGTGTCCTGAGTCTAATAATCCCTGGCGTTGGTCAATTGTACAACGGCCGCATTCTCGCCGGCGTCCTGTGGCTACTATTCACACCTGGTTTCTGGATTGGGACGGGCGGTACGCTTGGCTGGATCTGTCACATTGTGGCCGCTGCAACCGCTTATTCCTATGCAAAAGAACATCCCGTCCGAATC
The DNA here is from genome assembly GCA_035457105.1 of Pyrinomonadaceae bacterium. Classification (GTDB taxonomy): domain Bacteria; phylum Acidobacteriota; class Blastocatellia; order Pyrinomonadales; family Pyrinomonadaceae; genus PSRF01. The sequence goes on along the minus strand of DATIBX010000485.1, from coordinate 7,983 downwards.
TGAACCTAACGATACTCAAGGACGAACAGGTTTTTTCGGCGGCACAGCTTTTGGAATATCTGTTTCGTCAATTACTTGCTCAACATTGTCGGCTTTGGCAGAGCCTCTGAGGATGGGCGGTAGTTTTGTGACTGCCGGGAGATTAACCGTTGCAATCGGATCGGTCCTTCTTAAGATTGCGCCTCCACGCCCGGCAACCCAAATGTTAGTGCCGCCGCGATAAGCAATCGCAAACAGAGACGTATTTGTAATAGTTGGTTGTAACTCCCAGGTGTCGCCGCCATCCTTGCTGTGGAGAATCTTTCCTTGCTCTCCGACTATCAATACGTCATTGCGAGAAGCGGCCGCGACTGCAAACAGATTGCTTGTCACCCCGGTTTCGAGATCCTTCCAGGTCTTGCCTCCATCTTCTGTTCGCAAAACCAATCCGTGGGCGCCGACCACAAATCCTCTTAACGCGTCGGCGAATGTGACTGCGTATAGCCACTCTTTCAAGTTTCGATCAACTCTCTTCCAATTCTCGCCGCCATCTTCTGTTCGAAGTATGGTACCGGCGGACCCGACTGCGATTCCTTGTTTCGGATCGACAAACGACACATCTTCCAGCCAGTTAAGTGTATTGGTCTGCTGAAACTGCCAGGTTGCTCCTTCATCTTTCGTATGCCAGATGGCACCGCGAGCCCCAACTACCCAGCCTTCAGTGGGAGAGACAAATGAGATCCCAAATAGATCCTCCTTAGCGGGAGTTTTAACTTTGCTCCATGTAACTCCGCCGGTGGTTGAGTGAAGAATTGTGCCTTGCTCGCCGGCAATCCATCCCGACTGTTCGCTGACAAACGTAATGGCGTTCAAGGTAGCATTCGAACCTGAGGGTCGAACGGTCCAATTCTTTCCTCCGGAACTGGTAAAGAGAATTCTGCCGCGCTCACCAACAGCCCAGCCATGCGAGTTGTCAATAAAGAAGATGTTTGCCAGGTTCTCGCGGCCACCTTCAGTCAGGCGTCGCCACGAAGAGCCACCATCGTCAGTACGAAGGACCAGGCCATCAGCTCCGGCAGCCCAGCCGAGTGATTCGTCTGCGAAGTAAACCGTGGCCAACCGCGGATTGGTTCTGACATTTACTGGAAGCCAGATATTGCCACCATCACCAGTTGTTAGAACAACTCCACTATCTCCGGCGGCCCATCCATGAAGGTCATCAGAAAAAAAGACAGAATAGAGATCAGTAGTAACGAGTGAAGGAAGTTGTTTCCAGGTAACTCCGGTATCGGAGGTTTGCAAAATCGTTCCGTGATAACCGACGACAGTTGCTTTGCGACTAGAGGTAAACGCGACACCTGTCAAGGCTGAGCTGGTAAGATTTGTCTGCGGCTTCCAATCGGCGCCTCCGTTATCGGTCACCAGCAGAGTACCTCGCGATCCGACTGCGATTCCATTTTTGGCATCTGCGAAAGCGATCGAAAAAAGATGAGCGTTGGTCCGACTAGATTGTTCTTTCCACGTGGTGCCGCCGTCAGCAGTAGTCAGGATCGACCCAAAGGTGCCCACGGCCCAGCCCATGAGTGGATTGTCGGGCGCAAACGTGACGGCGAAGAGATGGTCCCGGGTGCCGCTCTGCCGAAGTGTCCATTTGCGACCTCCATTCTTGGTCGTCAGGATGACACCCCGCGCGCCGGTGATAACGGAATGCGCCCGGTCCTTTACGAACAACCCGTAAAGTGTGGTGTTAGCCGGACACTCCTGTTCTGCCCAGTCAAAACCGCCGTTACTGGTGTAGAGCACAACACCATTTGAGCCAATCGCCCAGCCATGAATCTTGTCCTCGCTGAACTTTATCGAATTGATGGAGTTCCCTTGCGGCAAGGGGTTTTGCCACTGCCAGCCCCGAAATGGGTCTTGTGCCATCAGCTTGAAAGCTGGATAAAAAGCGGGCGAAAACAGGCAAACTACCGCGGCGAGGCCAGCAAGGCGCAATAAGTAACTGAGGTGAAATAGGCGGAGCGCACTACGCACTTTGTGAGACACAATCACCAATCCCAGACCGGGTTCTAAGGGGAGAACGAATTATAGAGGTCTGAAGAACCGAAAGCGAACCCGGAAGTGTTACAAATTTCTTATCCCCGGCAAAGACAGACTCTAACCTTTTTAGCCGGTGACTTCTCCGACCCCAACGGTCTCTTCCGCCTCGCGCAATATCGTCTCGGCGACATTCCCCGCGGCCGCTATTTTACGTGCTGCAGTATCGGCAGCTTCCTGTACCAGATGGCCCACATGACCGCGCGTCCAGGACCATTCAATGCGGTGGGGCTTGGCGGCGTTGTCCAAACGTTCCCACCACCGGTGGTTGGTCTTGCGTCGAAAACGTCCTGACATAGTTTCAATTACGTACCGTGAATCAGAAAAAATCTTGACCCGACACGGCTCACGCAACTTCTCGAGCCCAATAGCGGCTGCGACAATCTCCGCTTGCTGATTGGTAGCATTCCCAATGTATTCACCAACTGCTTTCCAGGTTCCTTTGTAGCCCAGCAACGCTACTGCAGCTGCACGAGCAATGTCGCGGCCGTTGCTGAGACTGGAGCCATCGCAAAATATGGTCACCTCTTTTTTAGGAGTGACCGGATTGTCTTGATTGCTGGTCAATCAGTTTTCTACTTTCCAGATATCGTGAGCTTTAAGTACGTCGTCGGAGTAACAGAGCGCTTCTTCGATGCGTTCGGTATGGTTCTCAATCAGGTACTCAAGAAAGCGCGCTACAAATACTCTCTGTTCACTACTGCAAGCAACTACCCGCCGATTATCCCTGCCGTCTCCTATTAAATGAAACAGAAATTGATCGAGATATTGATCGCCATTGATTGTATCCAGCGTCAGCCGGATCAGCGCCGGCATGTAGTAGAGAAATCCTTCAGAGGTGCAAAAACAAATCGGATCCCATCCGGGATTTCCCAACTCAGCAAGCCCAATTGAATCTACATTACTAGCAGCAAGTACCTGGTCATGTTCGGCACATTCACAACAATGACGAAAGTCGGTAAAGTGTTCGGGCTTCGGAACGTTGAAGATCCGTTTTGCTTCCTGGGTCCAGTTCATGGAGACCTTAAGACATCGAATGGATGCGCACCTGAAGAATGAAGCCCGCCAAGGCCCGCTGTCAATCCAACCCGAGATTGTGTAGTGTCCGAACCTGAACCTTCTCTGTGCAACCTCCGGGTTCTCTGTGGTCATATTTTCTTACGACTTGGCTCACCACAGAGTCACGGAGGACACAAAGGTTGCACAGAGAATAGGCAAATCAGGAACTAATTCTGCTTGCCTTGGTCTTGGGGCGAATCTATACAGTACGACGACTCTACCGTAACATGTCACGCACTGGTCCAAGCTTATTTAGCGGAAACGTTAAATCGAAAAAACGACAAGGCGGTTTTCAATCCCGCTATAGACAACAGTGAGTATCAGAACAGTAAATGTGATGCGCTATGTGACTCCGCTGCGAGAAGGTGGATCTCTGCCTGCTATTATTGAAGCCGACGACGACGGATTGTATGTGCTTAAGTTCCGCGGCGCCGGCCAAGGCCTGAAAGCACTTGTCGCTGAACTTCTCTCAGGCGAGATCGCTCGACATCTCGGTTTGCGAGTGCCTGAGATTGTATTCGCGACTCTTGATCGCGAGTTGAGCCGGCTTGAACCCGATCCGGAGATCCAGGACTTGCTTCGCGCGAGTGCCGGCTCTAACCTCGCGATGGATTTCTTGCCCGGTTCCATGACCTTTGATCCTGTGGTTGAAACAGTCGATGCCCAACTCGCGTCACAAATCGTCTGGCTCGACGCTCTTATCACCAACGTCGATCGAACGGCGCGCAACACCAACATCTTGATGTGGCATAAAAACTTATGGTTGATTGATCATGGAGCGTCCCTCTTTTTTCACCACGCCTGGCAAAACTGGGAAGAGCAAAGTCGCCGGCCTTTCACTCAGATTAAGGACCATGTCCTGTTGCGCTCAGCGACTGAGCTTGATGCGGTGGATGACAACTTAAAGGCCCGACTGACTGGTGATGTGATTGGGAAGATAGTTGACTTAGTTCCTGATGAATGGCTTGCCGATGAGTTGCAGCTGAGAAGTGTTGCAGAAAAGCGAATGGTCTACAAAACGTTCTTACAAAATAGAATCGAACAGTCGCGAGTGTTCGTTGAGGAGGCGCAGCGTGCAAGAGAAGCATCTGTTTGAATACGCTGTAATTCGCCTCGTCCCCTGCGTTGAGCGGGAAGAGTTCATTAACGTTGGCGTTGTGCTTTACTGTGCGCGGCAAGAGTTTTTGCAGATGAAGTTTGATCTTAATGAGAGTCGCCTGAAGGCATTTGGCTGTGAGGTAGACATCTCGGAGATTAAAGATCAATTGACTGGCTTCGAGCGAGTTTGTTCTGGCGGGACTGATGCCGGAACAATTGGAAATCTGCCGATGGCCGCCCGCTTCAGATGGTTAACGGCCCCGCGCAGTACGGTGGTGCAAACTTCACCGGTACATACTGGTTTGACGAAGGACGCCGCCTCAACTCTTGCCGAACTTCAAGAGAAACTCGCCAGCTAGGTCATTTGCAATCGTACTCCGCCGAGACAATTTGGAATGGATTTCTCTGTGCGACCTTTGTGTTCTCGGTGTCTCGGTGGTGGTCGGTCTTCGTCTGCGTCAGTCTGCGGTGCTTCAGTTACATCCAAGACGAGTTCTAAATTGGGCTCAGAAAGACGCAGAGAAACGCGGAGAGCCCGCGAAGAGATGCAGAGTTAGGCAGCTCGTTTAGGAAGCTCAGACAACGTCGACAATCGTGGCGGCCCACGATAATCCAACACCGAAACCAATTAAACCTACACGATTACCACGTTTAATGAGTTTGCTTTTTCTCGCACTCTCAAGCGCGATCGGGATGGTTGAAGAGACTGTGTTACCGGTATTTTTCATGTCGATAAAGAATTTCTCTTCTGCGATCTTCATGCGGGTCCTGAGCCGGTCCAGCATGAACTTGTTGGCCTGGTGCAGAATGAAATAATCGATCTCTTCTAAACTCGATCTGCTTTTTTGCAGGAGCTGTTCCAACGCCAACGGCACTGTCTTCAGCGTGAAGTTATAAATTGCGCTCCCGTTCATATACAGGTTGATCGCTGAACGCCAATTTCCCTGCTCATCCTTTGTTTCGACACTAGTGTTTGAGTTAGCAGGTTGTCTCAGTCCGCCTGCGGGCACGATCAGCTCGCGCGCGCCCCGACCGTCGGTACCAAATACGAATGGACCAATGATGTCGCGCTCCGACGGAACCGAATTTATCAGAGTCGCTGTTCCGGCATCTCCGAAAAGAGTTCTAACACTTCGATCTCGTCGATTAATGAACTTTGAATAGGTGTCAGCAGTGATAAGGAGAACATTACGAGCAGATCCACTCTCTATTAAGCCTTTAGCGAGAGCAAGACCATAAACGTAACCAGAACAACCTTGATTAAAGTCAATCGCTCCGCAGGTGATGCGTAATCCGAGCCTGTCCTGGACCATGCAGGCCGTCGTCGGCAGAAAGTAGTCAGGACTCTGAGTACAAAACAGTAGAAAATCGATCTCTTCAGGCTTACAAGCACCCGATTCAAATAGGTGGCGCGCCGCTACTACACCCATATCGGAGGCGCACTCGTCAGTGGCAGCGATATGACGCACAGCAATCCCGGTCTTGTCGAGAATCTTATCGGCATTCCATTCGCCGAGTTCCTGGGCCACCTGTTCGTTGGTTAACGTTTCTTGTGGCAGATAGGAAGTGATTGCGCTGATTGCAGCCTTTGACGTCATTACGTTTTCCTTAGCGCTTTCCTCACAAGACAAGCCTGGACCCGTTCGTGTCTGGACATCCATTCTTGCCGGTGTTCGCATTCTACCGTACCCGAGGTCCGACCACAGAGCCAACCCGTCAGGCTTAACTCTACGCTCGCAATTGAGCTTACCAGTTTAGGTTAGTCTCTCTGCGTTCTCTGCGTGAACTCCGCGTCCTCTGCGTCTTGTCGTGGATCTTATGAGGAAAACGCAGAGTAACGCTGAGATCACGCCGAGAACGCAGAACAAAGCAATTTCTACGGTACCAGGAATTCATCACCTCAAATCATGTTATAGTTGGGCTGTCCCCAACGACCCGTTGCCGCGGACTCTCACGCTCTACCAGATGACAATCTCGTGATTCTGAACTCTGCCGACAATGCTAGTGAGTTTGCCGAACTCGATCCTGAGTCGGGTCAGCTCACTTACTTCTGCAGAGAATCACCAAGCTACCGGGATAATTTAGACCTGAGCGGCCTCTTCGCCGTAATTGAAAATGTGGTAGTGCTCTTCTATAGGAACACTGATCACTTGATGTTGAAGTTAGGGAACAAAGAATTTCCAATCGACGAATTAACCACCAGCCGGCTTAAAAGGAGTCTGCGTTATCAATTCGTTCAACAAGTACCTGGAAATTCATTGCGTCGTACTTTAAGCCGTCTGCTCTACGCTCGCAGTCGCTTTGAATTGATCCGGGATGGAGACAAAGCATTCTCGTCTTTAACTACTGGATACCTCCACGTTTGATTTTTTTCTTAGATCCGACACCAGGTCTTGAAGAAGAAGATTTCGATTTCATGCTTTTCATTCACAACGTTCTGACCAATCCCGCTCGCCGAAATGACATCTGGCGCTGACGAACCAACTTGGAGTGCGCCGGCCTGGCGGCGCTTTGTTATTCAATCTTGAAAAATGTCTCTCTCGCACTGAATCTCGCGAATTTGACGGCCCTTTCCGATGGAGCCCGGTTCAGGATCCTGGCGCGAGCAAGCGCCGAACTGACCGTTCGCGTATTGAACTCTTCCAATTTCGACGACGAAGTTGAACTTATCATCACCGAACTTAACACGATGGGCCATAACTTCGAGGATTTAACTCTCGGAGCGACGCTTCGAGAAATTACTACTCATAACAACGAGGTGCTCGCGGGATTGGCAACACGAATCATCCAGAGGAGTCGCATATAAGTACATGAGCTTTCGCCTTAGCGACATTGGTTATTATCCGGAATTCGGCGAACTTTTTTACGACGGTCGCCTGCTGGTGCCGACTTCGGGAGTTGATCAAAACGGTGAGAAGTGGGACGGCCACGAAGAAGTTGGACCAGATCACGCGAACTACGAACTGTGGCGTGACATGATCTTACATAAACACAGCATCCAGAAATTAACGAAGGATAGCTGGGACAAAGCTCGCGACCAACGACGACGCTAAATGCCAAAGAGTTAATACGATTGTCGAAAGTTGTTTGACCTATCGCAAATGATTCCGCAAATGATTTTATGATCACCCGCGCGCTCTCGATTACAACTGACAAGTTCGAGGCAACTACGCCCGGACCGCATTTCATTAATCCCAACTGTTTTGGCGAAGACTTTGCCCAGTGGTTGCAAAGACAATTTACCGAGCATGGTGTTGTGATTTCAGAACCAACCCAGGAAGATTGGGGCTGGGTTTTGATCGCGACCGCAGACGATTACAACTTCACGGTCAGTATAGGTGTTATGGATGAGACTATTGGCAATGTTCCGGCTACGTGGCGAGTTGGAGTCAGTTATGAAAAAGGGATGAACAGCTTCCGCAAATGGTTCAAAGCCACACCGGTTGAAACATTGGAGTTGCTATTTCAGAAACTCCAAACGATAGTTGACGCCGAGCCTCAATTTAAAGCGACCGACGAAGAATAACCTTGGAGTGCGCCGGCCCGGCGGCGCTTTGTTAAATCGACAACTCCACCTTCTGAGACCTTTTCCGGGCGCCACGCATGTCCCTCAGGATCAGATTTGGAGAGGGGCGGCCACGGAGTGCCGCCCCTACAACACGACCTTGGAGTGCGCCGGCCCGGCGGCGCTTTTCAAGCCAATCGCCTGCTACGTTAATTCTTTGAAAACGGCTTCGTGGTCTATAAACC
>DATIBX010000484.1:0-9937 GCA_035457105.1 Pyrinomonadaceae bacterium | reverse complement strand
GTTGTAGGAAAAGGTTAACGAAGCCGCTTCTGTTCTCAGGTAGTGGCCGAGAATCTTTCTGAGCAGTCCTCTAGCAGCTATAAAGCGCGTTCGATCTTGTTCGAAGTAGAAACTGCTGGCTCTGGCTATCTCATCTGCAGACAGCGTTTGCAACAACGCATGCACACTTGCCGGCTTGAGGTTAAGAGACGCTCGCCAGACATGAACCTCAGCTTCTCCTAAAACTATTTCTCCTGAGGGTAAGATCCATTCAGAAGCTTTCTGCCCTTCAGAAGTCTCAACTACATCTTCGTATCCTACTAAATTGCAGGTTTGAACAGACACAGAAGAACTAATAGGTGTTTGAACAACCGGTTCAACTACAGAGTAGTTGGCTTGGTCCACTTTCAGTTGGGCACGTTCGATACATGACTTTAATATGCCAGCGAGTACTTGAACATTCGGTTCCAGAATTATTGAGCGGTGATCTCCAGGCACCTCAAAAACCTTCACACCACCTGCCGCAAGGTCACGCCAGCCCAACATGGAAGCTACAGGTTCCGATTGTGCTCGGTCTGCAGCTCGAAAAAGCGTCATCTGGCCAGGATAGATTTGCGGCACATATCTTTTGAAGGCGTCGCGAATTCTCTTTTCGATCACTGAATCGACACTCGGGAGCGAATCAGACTTTGATCGAATTTTATTTGTCATCGAGAACCCGATAGCCAGTCGCTGATAACCAGCCCCGAGCTTACTCCGTACATATTCCACTCTCTCTCGCAAATTGAGCATCTTCAATCTGTCCCAATGATGCTGGAGCCTTCCACCGGGAACTGCACTCTTAAGAGCCTCATAATCAGGAGTCTCCGCATCGAATACTGCAAGCAATGCAACACTTTGTCCCTTAGCATAGAGCTGCTGGGCCATCTCAAATGCTGTTACACCCCCAAAGGAAAGGCCGCCGATAAAATAAGGACCTTCAGGCTGAATGGTCTGCATTTCTTTAATGTAAAACTCAGCCATCTCTTCGACCGTAAAATCACCTAACTCCGGGCCGACTAAGTGCCGCGCTTGTAATCCGTAGAAGGGCTGGTCTTCTCCGAGGAACCGCGCCAGATCATGGTAAAGAAGCACCCGTCCTCCTAATGCGTGAATACAGAAGAAAGGCGGCCTTTCACCGTGCGGTTGAATTGCCACCAGTGAAGACTCAACTGGCGACCAGTTTTTACGACGGATAACGGCGGCCAGTTTATTAATGGTGTCAGCCTGAAGTAGCGTGGCCAGGGGAATATTCTTGCCGAAGGTTTTTTCTACATGTGCAAACATACGAACACCTTGAAGGGAGTGACCTCCCAGGTCAAAAAAGCTATCGTCGAAACCAATCGGTCTAATACCCAGCACCTTCTCCCAAATTCTTTTCAAATTCAAGAGCACTTGATCTTCAATCGGAGCATGAGTGCTTTCCAACTCAGATATAGATAGATCAGGTGATGGAAGGGCTTGACGATTCACTTTTCCATTCGCCGTGAGGGGCATATCATCCACGACGATAACAGCCGAAGGGACCATGTACTGAGGCAATTTCTCCTGTAAGAGCCTCCGAACCTCCGACACAAGTTTTTGCATCGAGTTTACGCTGTGCAATTTCTTTCCCACGGGCGCAACATAAGCAATTAGCTTTGTCTCTCCCTCGGTTTCCTGAGCGATGACAGTACAGGCCCTAACCGATGGATGTTGGGCCAAGACGTTTTCAACTTCACCCAATTCGATCCGGAAGCCACGCACCTTTACCTGACGATCCATACGACCAAGGAACTCAATATTGCCGTCTGGAAGGTAACGCGCCCTGTCACCTGTTTTGTAAAGCCTGGCTCCCGACTCCTGCCGGAACGGATTTGCAATGAACTTTTCAGCAGTGAGTGCCGGCGAGTTCAAATACCCCCGAGCTAAACTTGCCCCACCTATATGTAACTCTCCAGGAACGCCGATCGGCACCGGATTAAGATACGAATCTAGAATGTATGTTTGCCGATTGATCAGTGGTCGGCCAATAGGAACGGCACCGCTACTCCAGGAAGTGGGCTCGCCGGATGGCTCAAAAAGTGTCGCTGTAACAGTGGCTTCAGTTGGTCCATAGGCATTGAGCCAACGAATACTATTGCCAAACATCTTCTGCCAGGCTGCCAATCGTCCAGGCAAAACCTTTTCACTACCGGTTACCACCAACCGAAGCGTCGACGGTAAAGCTTTTCGCGAAAGCTCGAGCTCATGCACTAATTCATGCCAGTAGCAAGATGGGAGATTGATTACCGTCAGGCCATCCTTTGCAAGGAGTGCGACGAAGTCTGCAACAGAAGGCGCGGCTCGCTCGTCCGGAAGAACCACGGCTGCTCCGCTCAACAACGTAGCGAAGAGTTCTTCAGCAGCTACATCAAAGCTGATCGAAGCAAACTGAAGCACTCGGTCGGAAGGATTCAGCTGATAGTGTTTAATCACGGCGAGAGAATGATTGACTAGCGCGTGATGAGAAATGAGCACGCCCTTCGGATCACCCATTGAACCTGAGGTATAGATGATGTAGGCGAGATTGTCTGCCGTTGATTCTGAGCGCGGATTACATTCTGATTCTTTTCCAATCGCATCAGAATCAGTGTCCAGATAGAGTACCCGTATCGAGTGCTTCTCAAAGATGGAACTGAACCTCTGTTGCGTCAACAGTATTGGAGCCTGCGAATCCTTCACCATGAAGACCAAACGTTCCTTTGGATAAGTCGGATCCAACGGTACGTAGGCTGCACCTGCTTTAAGTACGGCGAACAATGCAACGACCATCTCCGGCGATCGCTCAACGCAAATACCAATTGGCACTTCAGGATTAGCACCCATCCTTAATAGGAGATTCGCTAGTTGATTCGCACGATTATTTAGTTGAAGGTAAGTCAGTCGTCGTTCACCAAAGACCAGGGCTTCGGCGTGAGGATTCATGGCAACTTGTTCCTCAAACAACTGATGCAGACACTTGTCTTGCAGACCATCGGCTTCAACATCATTCCATTCGATCAGAATTTGATTACGTTCTCTTTCGGTCAACAGGGGGAGGCTGGAAACGGGCTGTTCCGGATTTGCCGCAACCCCCCGAAGAAAAGTCGTAAAGTAGCTCCTTAAACTCGACAAATAATTTTCTGGAAGTTTATTTTGATCAAACGTGAAGCAACATTTAGATGCATTTTCCAGAGTACTGAACAATATCTCGCAGTTAGGCGTTAGGTGTTGATCGTCTTTTAGTTCTTTTACTTTTTCGGCTGCGACAGGAAGTTGAAAACTTCCACCGGAGTTGCGAATTGAAGACAGTTCCGGATATCTCGCAACTATGTCGTGAGAGTACGGTCCTTTAGCTCTGAGCGACGCGACTTGATTCTTCACAGTCCCTATAACTGCTGCAAGGGGTTGTGACAAATCGATATCAATGCGGAGAGGTAGATAGACCGCGAAGAGTTTTTCAAAACCCCAGGCATCAAACTGCAGAGCTGAGTCGCTGTAACCTATATCGAAACTATTGATGCCTCCCAAGCGCCCGATGAAAGCTGCGTAGGCTGCTAGAAGAACATCGCCCGAACACAATTCCGGCCATTGACTTTGAAGGGAAGAAAATACGTAGTGCGGTATTTTAATGACCATTTTTGCGAGCCGCGGCGCCTCACGAGATGAGACTTGATTGATCCCGTAAGGAAGACTAGCCGGCTTCAACGATGCCAGCCGGTCGACCCAAAATGACTCGTGCCGACAGCTTGATGCATAGGTCAATTCGAGGCGTTTGGCGCTTGCTGAATCAAGCTCCGGAAGTCGCTGACCTCGACGCAGGTTCCATCTGGTAGCTAAGTCTGAGATCGGTATAGTTTCGCCGTGAAGACTCGTTACTTTGTGCAAAGCGACCAGGCGATCGCGAGTAGCTACAGTTAAAGAATCAGCGCTTATTTCAGTGATAGTTCCGGCTGGACTAGTCGATAATGAATCCAGGATCTGCAACTCGGGAACCAGCAGAAACTCGTTTGCGATGGCAATCTTAGGACTGCTGAGCGGATTCGGATGAACACCAAAACTTAATGCACGAACAAGACAATCAATATCTGAAGCCTTGCGGCGCCACGAAATCACACCTGCAGCAGGAGCTCTCTTACACTTTGGGTAGAAAGTCCGGTTACCCAGCTTCTGCTTTTTTGCTGTCGCGTGTCCCGATTCCAATTCCGCGATGAGCTGAGCAAACGAATTGATGGCCGCTTCATAACATTTGGTGTTGAGGCTGACAGCAGTATCGTAATGTGCGATCGGTACACTCTGCTGTTTCAAGATATCGCCTGCGTCAACGACGCCGATCATAGAATGCCACGTGATGCCATGCATGGTCTCGCCATTCATAAGAGCCCACGATGCGGCATTCGATCCCGCGTAACGTGGCAAAGGTCCATCGTGATAGTTGATCGCCAACCTACGCGGCAGACGCAACACATCCTCAGTCAATATTTGCTCGTTAGCTATGCTAAAGAGGTAATCAAAAGGTTGCTGGACCAAAATGTTGTATACGTGCGCCACGGACCTGAAGTGCGGAATTCCTCTTTCAATCGCCCACCTCATGACGTGAGGGTCAGATGAGATGATGCGAGATATTTCGTGACCACGCGTTAAGAGTATCTCTGCACAGGCCAAAGGGAGAGTCCCGGCACCAATAATGACACTGCTAAATCGGATTAAACTGTGCATACCTTCTCCTCAGCACGAGCTGATTCTTAGCCATATCTAAAGCCATCAGTCAGTGTCGAAGATAAAGGTAGCAAGCGGTTCGTCGAGTGACGCCCGCAAAATGTTTCGCGCGGCTACCATGCTCTATCGCCAAGGGCTTCAAACGCTCTGAAAAGCGTTCAAGACCAAATTCAGCTTGATAATCCGAAAGTTTGGGGGATACGGATTTCGAGAGTTAGTCGCCTTACGGAAACCACTAGATGTGAAGCGCGCGGAGTGGCGCTAAAGTAATAACGTTTGTGACCGTGGCAATCCCAGTTATCTATTTGGTGTACTTTTCCTCCAAAGCAAATTCTTTAATTGCATGACCCAGGTGACGTGGCTATCATGCACCTCCACACGCAATCAATCCCGACAGTGCCGGGTCTCAACACAATTTGAGACCAATTGCCAGACGGAAAGGCAGAGCGATGATCCGCTCTTATCGTTTCACTGGGATTCTCCGCGGACTTGTCATCTTGTCGAGTTTTGTAAACTGGGGGACTGCTGTAGAAAGACAAGTCCTTGATGTGACATCCCGAGCTGAGATCGTTGGCTCTTCCGGAGGAACAAGGTCCACGCTCTCCTCAAGTTCAAGTGACGGTGAGTTTTTCGTCCCGACGAATACAACGGCTGTGATACTGTTTTCGGACTTTGCGGTGCCATCGACCGCGCCAATGTTAATTACACAACCTCACTCCACACGTGCGATTGCTTTGGAATCACCTACCTGGTTTGGAGAGCCGTTTGCTCCGTCTGGTCCAGGTTCTCTCTTCGGCTCTGATCGTCAAACGAGAATTGCGTTATTCGCAATGAATCTCGGGTCTTTCCTGGATACTCCATTCATTTCATCGATTACTGCGAGCGCCGAGGACTTTGAACACAAACATTACCCACTCCAGGTCGAGTATGTAGGCGATGTGCCTGATCACGCGTGGTTGAAGATGGTGATTGTGAGACTGAGTGAGAGCCTTGGGTCCGTGGGCGACGTGCTGATTAGCATTCAAGCCCATGGGGAAAACAGTAATCGGGTCCGAGTCGGCATAGGTTTCATCGGCGGCGGACCACCAGATGATTCATCACCCATGCCGGTGCCTAATGAACTTCCAGTACCCACTCCAGCTCCAACTCCTCAGCCTGCGCGTGCCTCGCAAAACTGTACTTACTACGTCGCAACTGATGGCTCATCTGGTAATTCCGGAACGATCACAAGTCCGTGGTCGCTTGCTTACGCTTTTGGCGGCGCCGGTGGCAAGATTGGACCAGGAAATTCGATCTGCTTGCGCTCCGGTATTTATCTGAATACCTCAGGCTGGTCAATTGATGCGTCGGTGGATGGAACTCCCATCAGTTCTATAATCTTCCGTAATTATCCTGGTGAGCGTGCGACACTTGATACGGGCAGCGGCACATCAAACCCCGTGCTCGTACTAAACGGCGACTACAACTGGATCATGGGGCTGGAAATTATGAATTCCGCTACCTCACCGGGACAGCACGACAGCGGTGATGGCATATCTCACGGAAAAGCTACAGGAGACAAGGTTATCAATTGCATCATTCATGACAACACTGGCAATGGCATCGGCGCATTCAATTCATTAACGGACTTCGAAGCCTATGGAAACGTCCTGTACTACAACGGGAAGACGCCTAATGATGGCAACAATAATGCTTACAATATTTACTCCCAAAATGCAGGACCTCTCGGAAAGACCTACCGTTCGAATGCGCTATTTCATTGCTTTGGAAACTATCCGGCACATATGTATGGCAGCGCGAACATTGACAACCTGCTATGGTCCAACAATGCGGGCACTAACTATCACAAAGGTAAATGGTGGTTAATCGATCCTGGTATCAAGGCTCAGAATTTTGTTTTCCAAAATAACTATCTCTATAGTCAGGATTTGTTGGCTGGTGTTTTCGACTTAGGAGCTAACGGTTTTGGAGCGGGTACAGATGCTGCGACAGTTACCGGCAACTACTTTGGCGGTGGAGTAGTGTCGATGAACACTCTCAACTCGGGAACCAACTTTAGCAATAACACCATCTATTATGGGGACCTATTCCATTTCGCTGCCAATTCGTGCGCAACCTGCACCGCCTTCAGGAGTAATAATTTTACAAACACCAGGCCTGGAAGTAATTGGGGGCCTTTCGTTATACCTAATGCTTATGAGCCAGGACGAGCCATGGTAGTGATCTACAACTGGCAAAATCTCGATAGCGTACCTGTGGACTTTTCGAGTTTCCTTAATTCAGGAGACAGCTACGAAATCCGGGACGTACAAAACTATTATGGACCATTAATCGGTTCCGGCACTTACAATGGAGGCTCGATAAAAATTTCCACGACCTCAACGGCGTTAGCGACGCCGACCAGCGTACCATCGAATCGTCCAACTCCAACACATACGGCAAAAGAATATCAAGTGTGGATAGTAATCAAGACGTCTCCATTATGAGTCGGCAACTACAGACTTCAGTGGAGTGATGATCCGGTTTCGGCTGGCCCGGAACCTAATTTCATACGGCTCTGGCGGCTATCGCTGCCGGTGTTACTAATGGAGCACTTTGTTCACCCACTTTAAGTGCAGAATGCGTGATCTGGGCCTCGGGTAAGAAGTCATTAAGAAATGTTCGCAGTTCGGCATCGGCTCCACGCGACGCGAGTTGCTTTAATCGTCCAAGCGCAAACTGCACTTGAGCATCCGGATATACGGCTATCTTCCCGATGAATATCTTCGGATGCTGTGTTTTGGACATGTGCTCTTCGTCCATCTCCAATTCTTCAAACAGCTTCTCTCCAGGCCGCACGCCAGTAAAGACAATATCGATATCTTCAAAAGGCTTCAGGCCGGAAAGAATAATCGTGTCTTTTGCCAAATCGAAGATGCGAACTGGCTCGCCCATATCGAGCACAAAGATCTCCCCGCCCTCTCCCAGCGCTCCGGCCTGAAGAACTAGTTGTGACGCCTCGGGTATCGTCATGAAGTACCTAGTCATGTCGCGATGTGTGACAGTTACTGGTCCGCCTCTGCTTATCTGCTCACGAAAAATCGGGATCACAGATCCGGCCGAACCGATTACATTCCCAAAGCGGACGGCAACATAACGGGTCTTAAAGTGCCAGTTCAGGTTTTGAATCGCGAGCTCCGCCATCCGTTTCGAAGCGCCCATTATTGACGAAGGCCTGACAGCCTTATCAGTTGAAATGAATACGAATGCTTCTGCGTCAAATTCTCCGGCTAACTCACCAACCAATCGGGTAGCCAGGACATTATTCTTGACCGCTTCAGAGATATTCCACTCCATCATGGGTACGTGTTTGTGAGCAGCTGCGTGGATCACAATGTTTGGCTTGTATCGATCGAAGATAAGCCGCATGCGCGACTTGTCACCAACATCAGCGACCAGGGGTACCAGGAGGAGATTGGGCCAGAATCGCTCGAGTTCTCTTTGAACATTAAATAAAGCGAACTCGGCGCGCTCTACCAATATCAGCCTGGCGGGCGAGAAAGTCGCAATTTGCCGAGCTAACTCGGAACCGATCGAACCTCCCGCGCCGGTCACTATGATTGTCTTACCCGAATAGAGCCGTCGCATGCCATCTTCATCAAGCTGCACAGGCTCACGGCCCAGCAGATCCTCCACCTGTACTTCGCGTATGCGACTAAGTTTCAATCGACCTTGCAGGATTTCGTTCAGGTTCGGAATGATGCGCACCTTGACAGGAATGCGATCACACACGTCCAGAATACGACGAAAGTCGGCGCGCGAAGCCTTCGCAATTGAGATGATCACATGATCGATTTCGAGCTCATTCACCAATCTTGGCAGCTCACTGACTGGCCCAAGTACTTTGATGCCAAGGATTACCGCGCCCTGCTTATTTGGATCGTCGTCGACAAAACCTTTGATCTGTTGCACCGTCTCGTCA
The DNA here is from genome assembly GCA_035457105.1 of Pyrinomonadaceae bacterium. Taxonomy (GTDB): domain Bacteria; phylum Acidobacteriota; class Blastocatellia; order Pyrinomonadales; family Pyrinomonadaceae; genus PSRF01. The sequence goes on along the minus strand of DATIBX010000484.1, from coordinate 1,239 downwards.
CTTTGTAAAATTTCACGCGCGGTCATCCGCCCCGCCCGTCCCGCACCAATAAGTAAGACGGCTTTGTGTCCATTCGAGTTCATTGCGTGTCTGCGACTAACAAATTGCTCATATAGAATCCGACGCAACACTCTCATTCCAACGATTCCTCCGAACGCCAGCATCGCATCGATCATGATTATCGACAGAGGAACGCGAAAATTCTGGGCTGCTGCAGGTAAGAAAAACCGTAACAGGGTAAGCGGAACAGCAGAAATAATTATCCAACTTAGGAAAGCCTTCGTTTCAGCTAAGCTGATGTATCGCCAGATAAAGGCATATACCCCTGCATACCTTAAGAGTAAGTACTGGATCAGGACTACGTAGGGAAGCTGCAGCGCTAGATTAGGCAGTTCCTCCGTCGGAATCGTAAGGTCAAACCGCAGCAGGTAACTAAAAATTAACGCCGTTGATAACGCAATCAGGTCCAGCGCGCGTTGGTGCTTTTTTGTCGGGAGCACCCACCATTTGCCGGATTTCGTTTCCATCTCAACTCCATTTGATGACTGCAAGTTATTATTAAACTCACAAATTGTGCCTTGACCCTTAGCTCGTTAGATTTGGTGCAGTGACCTTCCCTGGATACAAGACAGCAAGAAGCGTGAGAGCTATTATTTTCATGTCGCTCTGCCAAGTGCGTGTGCTTTGATAAGCCAGATAGCCGCGCAGCTTATAAGGCAGCAAAACCTCGAGATAAAAGCGCTCGGTATCATTTCGCGCAGACGCGATCAATGTTTCCTCATTGCGTAAACGAACAGTAACCGGATGAGTGACACCCGGTTTGACTCGTAGTACCTGTTGCCAGATCTGATTATCTGTATTCACGTAACAAGGAACCTCTGGTCTTGGTCCAACCAATGCCATGTCTCCGCGAAGAACGTTCAACAATTCCGGAAGTTCGTCTAATTTCGTTCGACGAAGGAGATTGCCAAAGGGTGTAACACGCGTGTCGCGACTGCCAGTTATCTGTGGTCCACTACTCTTCCAAACCATCGTGCGGAATTTATAAAGAGTGAAGTTGCGCCCTCCGAGTCCAACACGTTCTTGTCGAAAAAGGATTGGCCCACGCGATTCGAGAGCGATGGCGATCGCCGCAAGGATCATGATCGGAGCCGTGAGCACCAAACCGACCGCCGCGACCGCTGCTTCAATAAAACGCGGTAGTCCGGCGGGGATCTCAGGCTCTCTGAGACTTCCCTG
>DATIBX010000483.1:0-3727 GCA_035457105.1 Pyrinomonadaceae bacterium | reverse complement strand
TCGCAACGAAAGGGGACGCATCGCCAGCGTGCGACCTGTTAACGCTGTAGTCAATGTCAGGTAGATAAAAGTGATGATGACGACGCAACCAGCCAACACCTGAACAGCACGAGGATCCTTGACGCTGGTTCCGGTTAGTTCCATCGCCAACGCAATGGGCGCAGTCAACAAAGCACAAATAATCAGGTCGAGTAAGGCACAAACGAGTCGGCGAAAGACAGAGGCTCTTTGAGTGTCGGCTTCCTCTACTCTGACCGTGCGCGAAATCGAATCGAGGTAGTTCAGCGCTGGATCGTTAGGATCATCCATTATCAAGCGCTTAGGGATTGGTGGTGGTTCCTGCTCCTGAATCTCAACTGGAGGTTCTTCGACAACGGACACAACAGTGAGATTGTGATTTTTTTCAGTCGGGGATAGTGGTTCAGTTTCCAAGAGCGTTTCAACCGGATTCTCGGATTCAACTTCAAGAACCTGGGCGATTGGAACTTCTATTATTTCATTTTCTTCGCATGCGGGAGCGTAGGCGACCGCAGTAGCCAGCATGTTTACTGCTTGACTGGTCTCAATATGAGGCGGTTGATGAGCGCGTTCGATTCTTTTCAAGGCTGCCGCCACCAACGGATTCATTGGAGGTGCCTCGACTGCAGGGAGCAACTCTAACTGAGGTTGCAGATTTGCGGGCTCGGCTTGACCTTGTTCTAATTCCACAGTCTCGCGTGCTTCACGCGCTTTACGTTCCTGGACTTCACGTACACGCTCGCTTAAATCCTTCCGCCACTGCGGCAGAGGAGTACGATTTACACCCGGAAACTCTATAAGTGTCGATTTTCTAGCGTCGATTGAACTGGGAAGGTCACTAGCTGAGTTCATTGTCAGGTCGTTTATCGAGTGGGAGCGAAGCGAATGATTAATCGTGCTGTCTGAATCGCTGATTGCAGCCCAGTCGCTTGGTTCCCGTTCTATAAAGCTCTCCAAAACGAGTTCGGCACAGCAGTCATTCTTTTTTGAGATAGCGCCGCAAGAAGGACATTGCATCAGGCTGCCTCCGGGGGTGGCCGAGCGGTGGATCCACTTGGTGGTATCCGCTCCCAACGACTGCGCAATCGCGAGGCATCCTATCAGGAAAAACTTTAAGTGGTCAATCAGAAAATAAAGCAGGCGTAGGAGTTGTCGTGAGGGGGTCTACCGCTAAGAGTTGTCTGAGGCTTGGACTACAGGCGCGTTCGCCCAGCGAATCCGGCGTCGACGTCGTGCCACCACTCGAGTTCGTCACCTTCACCTAATTGCCAGCACAGCAGGACGACTCGTCCATCCCTCAGAGACGGAAAATCAACTAGACCACGGTCGTAATCCTTGAGTTGAACTCCGAGAGCTTCCAATTCTGAAAGGGCAGCGTTCAACGAAGTCACAAGGATGGCGTACCGAGGTCCATCTACAATTCCGCCTCCATGGCTGGCAGCGTCAGCTGCTTTTTTCACCTCATTTCGATACTTCGAGACGCCACGATGGGTCGTCCGAATTCTCGAGACGATGCCTCTCACACTGGGTAGAAGTCCGTTTGCTTCCTCGATCGTGAAGATTTTCATCGTCAGCAACTCTGTCAGTGATCGTCAGTGATTCTGATGAATTCGGCCGACGCTTGAAACTCAGCGGCTTCCTCTTCAATTTCGGCTTCAATCACAACCCGCATTGCTGCCTGAAACGCGTCGGGTGGAGCGTCCTGCATCGGGATCTGTTCGGGCAAGTACGCTGGTTGGAGATGCTCATGCAGATCGCGCTCGTCGTAACGTGCACCATGCATAACTTCCTTACGCACTTTGTCTGCAATCTCACCGAGGTCTATGAAGTAATCGGCGACGTCGATTAACTTCGGTGCGGTGTTCGATCTAAACCCGGCGATCTCAACTCGACAACCCTTGTAAGCAACAGCGTTGACGGCGTAGACAAAATCTTCATCTCCCGACACTAACACTGCCGTATCGTAACGGCCGGCAAGTGAAAGCATGTCGACAGCGATTTCGACATCAAGATTCGCTTTCCTGGTACCGTCGTAGAAGGTTTTCAATTCCTTTTGCACAACACGAAATCCGTTGCGTCTCATCCAGAGCAGAAAGCCTTGCTGACGTTCAGCTCCCACATCAACCCCAGTGTAGAAGAACGCTCTCAACAATCTTCCATCACCGAGAAGAACTCTCAGGAGTTTGTTGTAATCGATATCGATATTGTGAAAACGCGCTGCGTGAAAAAGGTTATTACCATCGATAAAAACTGCGACTCTCCCACGATGACCGAGTTGCCATGAAACATTATTAGTTGGATCGAAATTGTTATTCATAAACTGACTCCAGGACTAACCCCATGATCGAATCTAGAATGCTAATTTAAACTTCTTAGGTCAAGCAGAAAGGCAAATCAGGTGATCGCAAACACTTGCTCGTTAACAGCATCGAGATAGATTGTCTTAATAGGACCATTAGTCACATCTATCTCCCATGCCAGTCTGACTTGAAGCGTTTGCTGGTCCAAGGAGGGGACTAAGTAAACAACGAGTTGATGAACTTCTATCGGAGTGTTTGAACTCAAGGTGAACGTGCGTTCCTGTCCGGTGGCGTCTCTCGCGGTGATGGAACGGTCTTTGAGAACCGCAGGCACTTTGTCGGCGGTAACCTTGGGAGGAACCAGTGCAACTAATGCGGCCTGTAACCGATCAGTGTTGCGAATGCAGGTGCTGGACATTCCGACTACACGTCTGTCTGACTGGAATCGGATCTCGAGTTTACCAAAACCTCCTCGCAGAGGGATTCGAAAAGGTTTCTGCTCATAGCGCGCTATCTTCACCCCAGAACTCTCATCCACTCTTTCCACCAAAGACAATTGATTGGGATCAGCGCCAATCAGATTTCGCCACTCGGCGATGAATCGCCGTAACGACTCGCGTGTTTGTTCTTCTGTTTGCGGTGCGACGTCGCCGACCTTCGGCAGAAATATGGACCCGCTTTGTGAAGGAAGTGTTTGAATTGTGCCGGTCATCGGGTTGATGTTTGCCGGGTTCTCAGCAGGCAGTCCATATCTCTGTGCCAACTGTTGCCACGCGATTCGGGCAGCATCAAGTTGCTCAGGTTCACTACCCACAATGGGATAGGGAGGTAGATTCCCGCCGGGACCATTGGCGTTCGAAGGTTGCAGCGCCGCACAACCGTTCGTTGCCACTGTGATCATTGCCAGAAGCATAGGAACAACAGATCTGTTGAAAATAGATTTAAGGGACATTTCTTTCGCTGCTTCATGCAGCACCGCGAGCGAAGCGACCGCATGGTGACTATTTGATTACAAATTGAACATGGTTGTTTCGCTCGCAGTACTGTAGTCGTCGTATAATTCAAATAGTTGGAGGAGCTGTTGTCTAAAGATAACGAAACAATTCAACCTTCGTCGGATGGTCCACTAATAGGTTCGGAAACGCCCGGGTTCTCAGCAGATCAGATGATTCGTTGCGAAGCTTGCTTAAGAGCGAATCCGCCGACACGCTTTAACTGCCTGTATTGTGAAGTCGCGTTGCCAGTCAGCGAGTCCTCGGCCCATCTGCGTAAACCGGTACTGCGACAACCACAAAAGCATGAACTCGGTTTCAATTGTATCCTCTTTCCCGATCGAAAAGCGTCCGACGTCGAAAATCAAATTGACGATGTCGCAAGTCTGCTGAGACTAAAAGCCGATGAGGTCCAGG
>DATIBX010000482.1:0-4444 GCA_035457105.1 Pyrinomonadaceae bacterium | reverse complement strand
AAGCGTTGAGAGTGAGACGAGAAGAAGAGCGGCGATGAAACGTCGCAGGACGAGAGGCATGGCGTCGCTTCCTTTCAAGAAAAGTGGAGACCGGCTAACTCAGAGTTAGCCGGGCCATGATTTCGACGGGGAGACGACGGCGCTGAAAGAAAACTGCGTTAGTAAAATCAGTATTTATTGAACGGTGAACTTTTGCGACGGTGACAGTGATTGTCCGGTTACTCGATCGCGAATGCGAATTGCGACTTCGTATTCGCCCGCGCCCAGCATTCGTGTATCGATCAGGCGAGCGAGTGTCAGGCGCTGACCGGAGTCGCTCATGCCTCTCCAGTCTTCAGCCTGTTTGCCAAGCTCTTTGCCATCCTTAATCAGCGCGTATTCCACGTCGACTGAAGGACGCAGAGTTGTTTGATCGATACCAGCATTGTAGATCTGAAGATAAACGCCAACAGGCTGCCCTTTTTTGTAAATGCCGGAAACGTTGGGAATGACTTTGGTGGTGCCAATCACAAACTGGCCCACAGCAGGCTGATCGGTGAGACTCTCGAGCTTCGCAGCTAGAATCATCGTCGAGGTCGAGAGTTTTTCCTGATCGTACTTGGGAACGGTGAAACCGAGTTGCTTCAGACCAGTGGCGCCTGACGTCGTGTCGCGAACAATGACGTCGACTTTATAAGTCCCTGGAGCGAGAGGAACGGCTTTCTGGTACGCCGACTTGCGATCTCTTGCCTCGCTTAGTTCCTCGGCGGTTGCGGTGGTGATTACGGGATCTTCAAAGATACCGACGCGACGACCCGCTACCGATGTAATGCGAGCGAAGATGTTCATGCGAGCCTGTTGCAAGCCGCCGCTATCTGAGAAAACCAGATCCTTGTTTTCAGCTTGAATCGTGAAGGCCGTAATTACTCTTTCGTCTGACTGGCGGAAGAAGTCGATTCTAAGATCGAAGTTCAGCGGGTTCTCTTCAACCACGCCCGTGTTCACAGCAGTCGCGAGATCGTTGAACTTGACCTGAGGCGGACGGTTTAAGTCAGCCAGCAATTGGAGGCGCGAGAATGGACTATCCTGTTCGCGTTGATAATTAGTGCTACCGACGCCGCCGATACCTGCGATGCGGTCTGCTTTGTTTGATAGCCCGAGTTGTTCAGAAAGCGTGAGACCAGCGCCAGGAACCATCAGCAGTGCATCTTTTTCGTTCGGGTTTCTGGCGATGCGATATTCACCGCTGCCTGTTGGGTCAACAAATTCGATTTCGACTCCCGAACCGACGCCAGCAAGATATCGGTAGAACCAGATCTCAAAAGGATAAGTGGTAGTTGAACCACCGCCTTCGTATGAGGGGCGCTCATAAGAACCGCCCATAGGGTGTGTTTCGCGCTCATCCGGCTTGCCATACATGATCCAGATACGGCCGCGGTCAGTTTTCCAGCCAGGGATACCGGAGGTGAAATGCTCGTTGGCGTATGCGATGCGTTCGTAGTATTCCTCTTTGAACTCGTTTTCGTCCGTGTCAGGATCCGGATCGCGCCGGCGCCAGAATTCTTCGATAAAGCGTTCGCGCTCGTCGTCGGTGGCTAGTTTTTTGAATGCCTTACGTTCTTCGTCAGTGATGATGTAAGTGACGTCTTTATCGAGCCAGTCTTTGTAAGCCTTCTTTAGTTCGGGCTTTACATTGCGGGGCTTGGAGCTCGGATCCTGCTGATCCTGGGTAAAAACCCAGGGGCTGGCACTGAGGGACAGGGTCACTAAGAAGGCCAGACGGAGAGCAAATTTCTGGTAAGACATTACGGAAAACTCCTGTGCTGCGTACGAATTCGTGCGATACGGACTGCTGACGGTTATCGTTAAGAAGACCTTGGATTCTAAGATCCAGCTAAGAACACAGTCAAGATGCTGCGGCCCTTAGGCCCGTTGCCTTAAAATGCGCCGAAAATGAAGCGATTTAAGGCATTTAGCTCGTCGTTCGGGGTTTGTTGAATATCCACGCGATAAAGATGGAGATTACATACAGCACCATCATTGGGGCTGCGAACAACATCATGTTCGGGATGTCGTTGGTTGGGGACAAAACGGCGGCGCTGATGAGAATAACGATCAGTGCAGTTTTCCATATTCGAAGCATAAACCCGGCCGTAACCAACCCGATTCGGGCCAGGACATAAGTAATTGCCGGCATCTGAAAAACAACACCCATACCCAGCATGACGATAATGATGAAGTCGAAATAGTCGTCGGCCTTCAACAACAAGCGGAAATCAGACCCGAGGCCGAGCAAGTACCTGGCTGCAGGTGGAAAGATGACGTAGTAGGCAAATGCGGCACCCAACACGAAAGAAATTGATGACAACGCGATGAAAGGCGTTACGTACGCGCGTTCGTGCGGATAAAGTCCGGGTGACACAAACCCCCAGATCTGCCAGAGCAGAAAGGGAACTGACACGCAGATCGCGGCGTAAAGGGAAACCTTTACATACAAAGAAAAGGATTCCATCGCCGTTGTCACGATGAGTTTGTCATTAACTCCTGACGCCGCAGTTACCGAACCCAGATCCGACGTCAGACGCACGCCTTTTGGAATGACCTTGTTGCCGGCAATCAGCGGCTCATCGGTGAAAAGCGCTAGCTTGCCTTCAGCGTCTTTGTAGACGCGTGCCATCACAGAAGCTCCTGCGGGAATTAGACCAGTTCCCAGTTCTGTTTCTTCTGAGAAGACGTATCTTCCTGAATCGTTCTCCTTTAATGAAGTCAATGGCCCGATTAGCTCCTGACCAGTTTGGCCGGCGATGGGAACTTGACGCCGTTGGGCCTCTGCTAAAGCGCGTTCTACCGGAGCCGCGAGAAATGAATAGATAGCGCCCGAGACAAACCAGGAAGCAGTGGCTGCGATAAATATGAAAATGAATGAACGGATTAAACGACGACGAAGCTCGTCGAGATGCTCCAGAAAAGACATCTGTCCGCCGAGCTCTTCTTCGTTTCCCCTACTGGTAGATAAGGCTTTTAGGATTGCAGACATTGGGTCAGATCAGAAGTTAGAGCCATTCTTGTTTTCTAAGCGGTTGACCTTCAGCCGGTGTCGTTTCGGCGGGAACTTCAGCTGGATTCGCAGGCGTTGGAGCGACCCATTCCGGAGTGGTTTCGACCGGAGTCTCGCGTGCTACAACCAATTCCTGAGCGGGAGTCTCAACTATGGGTGGAGTTGAAGTTGCGACGGACTCATAGGTCGGTTGGTGTTCGGCCTCGAGCATTGTGTTGTCTTCCAAGCGGGCGCTTTCCAATGCCACTTCGCGCTCCCACGTGCGCTTAAAGTCATCAGAGGCCTTCCGAAATTCAGCCAGCCCCTTGCCCATGGATTTGGCCAATTGAGGTAGTTTTCGTGGGCCGAAAAATATCAGCGCCACGACGAGAATAAAGAGCAACTCAGTGCTGCCGAGGGACTCGAGAATAAATGCGAAAAACACGGCTCGTTTTTACCTTCCTAAAGACTGCGACGCTGTGAACCTCGCCGGAATGGGAATGCCGGAAAGAGTCGGGGCTTCGTTGATGACAGCAAATTGTAACGCTTCAGTGGCAAAAAGCCGAAGGCGCCCGGGCTGAGCTGAGGTCGATTAAGATAGTTTGCAAGGATCACTTAAAATTACTGGTGGTGCAAGTGGATCTTAGTTGAGATTTTTTCCTTGCACAAATTCACTGGGACCATGGTTGAGGATTCACAGAAATTAATCGAAGGTGCTGGAACCCTGCAGGCGTTTGCTGAGTGTGCAGAGGCTGTAGCCGCAACGACAAAAAAGCTCGAGAAGGCTGCGATACTCGGAGGTTATTTCGAATCGCTTTCAGATATCGATTTGACTCGAGCCGCTCGCTACTTTGCCGGTCATCAATTTGCTTCGACAGATGCTCGTACTACTAATGTCGGCGGCAGCATCATCAGTGCAGCTTTGAGTGAAGCGACCGGTTTCAGTCCTGAAGATCTTTATCCTCGATATGTTCGACTTGGAGATCCTGGTGATCTCGCTGCTGAGATCATCAAAGAAGCCCGCCGCGTTTCGCAGCCTACCATTACACTTGCTGAAACTGAGTCGTTGATCACGAGATTGAGCGAAACTCGCGGAATCAGAAATAAGACCGCGTTGCTTACTGCGGTGTTACATCACGCAACCGCGCTTGAAGCGAAGTACCTGGTGAAGGTGCTGTCGGGCGATCTGCGTATCGGTTTAAGGGAAGGTTTAGTTGAGGATGCAATCGCACGGGTGTTTAAGAAGTCGTTGGATGATGTTGCTAATGCGAACATGCTACTCGGCGATATTGGCGAGACTGCAACGCGTGCGCGAGCAGGTGAGCTTCGTGATATCAGCATGCGACTTTTCCATCCGATCAAATTCATGCTAGCAACTCCGGCTGCTGATCTCACGGACATAGCCAGGACCATGCCGGAAGCATTTAT
>DATIBX010000481.1:0-4074 GCA_035457105.1 Pyrinomonadaceae bacterium | reverse complement strand
GTGCTCAGCCTTCGGCCCATCAATACCGAGTGCGACAGTCACGTTGAGATTTGGGCATTCCTGGAGAATTCTGGTCACGTCCGGAAAAATTCTTTTTTGGATCTGACCGTTCGACATGATGTAGATAGATTCGAGTTTATTGTTTCGATAGAACGCACTCGAAATTTCGGGCAGATCTTTTCTGGTAAAGGGCTCGCCTCCGGCCAATATGAGTACACCAAGATTTCCACCTAGCGTTTCCGAAATCTGCTCGATCTCGTTGGTTTTCATCTGCAACTTCTTGCGAGGGCGATCGTCGAGCTCGTCAGTAAAAAAACAATGAGTGCAACGCATGTCACATACAGAGGTGACAAGAATATTCAGCAATATTGGCGAAAAAGGCTGCCCGAGCGCCAGTCTTGCATAACGTTTGAGAAGTTCTTTGGTAGTAAAATCCATCTTAATTATTGCTTTCTTCGCGGTCGCACACTACTGCGACTAAACAAGTAAACAGATAAGCTATTTGTTTTCGCCTGTCAACGTAAGTTTATGATGGGCTTGGAACTTAGAGCGTTGCAACCTATTTCAGAGCAATTGTGTGAGTTCCCCTTTTAACGTCCCCTGAATATGGCGGATTGACTTCTTTCACAACACCGGCCTCAGCCGCATGGTCCTTGAACTTCTACCTAACCCATCGCATCCTCGACTTTCTCACAACACCGGCTTCGGAGACTGAGTAAAAACCCCGCGAGATAAAATTGATCATCCACAGATTACGCCGATCACACAGATTCCTTCTTGGAAAAGGCACGGCATTAAGCTGGTCTATGAAAGAATCTGTGTAATCGGCGTGATCTGTCGATGATTCTTGCGTTTTCACACAGTCGCTGAAGCCGGTGGTGCCCTAGAGACAGAAGTCAGTTAGCAAGGACAATACTATCGGGCGGCACCAGACCTTGCTATCTGGTTTCGGTTGGATCGAATTTTGGGGCATCCGCGACAATATCGGCTCGTCAGCCTGAAGGACGGATTGCGCGCCAGATTGCCACTACTAAACAAGCCGAGATCTTCGGCACGCTGATGAATGTATGCACAACCTTGGACAGTACCCGTGGTAGAGCGAACTCGAATTCCCGGGCTCCGTTCGCGACGATCTCTCACAAACAGATCGTTGCCGAGCAGCTGTAGAAAAATTCCGGGCGCTATCTGCGCACGTCTTTCTGCAATCAAGTTCCCACCACCGTCATAGCGCTGAATGTCGATTCTCTCGCCAGTGTGAATCCAATTCTTGTCTATCAAACTCAGCGGCTCAAGACCTTTATTGTGTAAGGTTTTGTCAATGGAGGAGCTTGGTCTTTGGTCTTTGAATTTCAAATCTCAAACGTCAAGCCCAAAGGCCTAAGACCCAAGGCCAAGAGCCCAAACCCTCATCTGTTCTGTATTCCCAGCGCGCGCATCCGACGATACAGGTGACTCCGGTCCACACCCATCAGTTCGGCGGCGCGAGACACGTTGCCTTCCGCCTCTTCGAGCTTTCTTTGAATAAACTCGCGGTGGTACGCCTCGGTCGCCTCCTTAAATGAAGGAAATCTGAACGAAGCCGCCGGAGGCTCTTCTTTTCCGTGCGGCGGCAGATCGGTCGCCGCGACTTTGCTTCCTGGATGCATGATTACAACCCGTTCGATCGTGTTTCGTAACTCGCGCACATTTCCCGGCCATAGATAGGCTTGCAGATCGTCAATCGCTTCGGGCATGAATTGCTTTGGCTTTTTCCCGTACGCCCTCGAGAAGTGTTGATTAAAGTATTCAACCAATTGCGGCACATCTTCTAAGCGATCGCGCAATGGCGGCAGTTCGAAAGGAATTACGTTGAGGCGGTAAAACAAATCGGCGCGGAAATTTCCTTGCTCGATCTCCATATCGAGTCTTTTATTCGTAGCCGCGATGACGCGTACATCGACGCTGATCGTGTTACCGCTGCCGACCGGCTCAAATCTTTGTTCCTCCAAAACACGCAGCACTTTGGCCTGGACTTTGGGACTCATGTCACCAACTTCATCCAGAAAGATTGTCGCGCCATCCGCTAATTCAAACTTTCCTTTACGAGCCGCAGTGGCGCCCGTAAACGCACCCTTCACATGACCAAAGAGTTCTGACTCAATTAGCTCCTCTGGAATCGCCGCTGAGTTCACCTCAATGAATGCGGATGCACCTCGTCTCGATTCAAGATGAATGGCTCGCGCTACAAGCTCTTTTCCAGTTCCGGATTCTCCGTAAATCAGTATTCGCCCATCCGTAGGCGCTACTACCGAAATCTGTTTTCTTAAGGCACGCATCGCAATGGAATCGCCCACCATCGTGTACTCACGCGCCAAAGTGGCGGCCATGTCTGCGTTGATCAGTTCGAGCCGCTGCTGACGAAGAGCATTGCGCACAGTCAGCACCGTTTTTTCAATCGAGAGTGGCTTCTCAATAAAGTCGAACGCACCCAACTTGGTGGCACGTACCGCAGTTTCAATGTTGCCATGACCCGAGATAATTACCACCGCAGCATCCGAACCGTTGGCACGGAGTTGCTTCAGTGTCTCGAGACCATCAATTCCGGGAAGCCAAACATCCAGCAGAATACAACCGTAAGCGCGCTTACCTAACGCCTTAAGACACTCCTCTCCAGTCGCGACAGCATCAGCTACAAAACCTTCATCTTCCATGACGGCTCGCAACGTGTCGCGGATCCCTCGTTCATCGTCAACTATTAATATTGAATCCATTATTTCTGTGTTTAAGTAGGGAGTTCGATGACGAAGCGGGCACCGCGAGGACGATTCCGTTCAGCCCTGATTCTGCCGCCATGTTCGAGGATTATTCGCTGCACGATTGCGAGGCCCAACCCTGTGCCGCTGTCACGCCTTGAGAAATATGGCTGAAATAATCGTCGAAAATCGCCCTCCTCAATTCCCTGTCCGGTATCAGCGACCTCAACGCGCAAGACACTCTTATCAACATCATGACGGGTCGAAATCACGATCTCCTTATTCTCACTCGAGTCTGCCAACGCATTCAACGCGTTGTCGATCAAGTTTACAAACACTCGTTTCAGTTGCTCGCCGTCGAGCATAGCAACCGGCAAATCTTCCTCGAGATTGACCGAGATAGTGACCCCGTCGAGACGCTCCGCATAAAGACCCACAGCCTGAGTTACAACTTCATTAAGACTCGCCGGTTCTCTGCGAGCTGCAGGCAGGCGAGCAAATCTTGAAAACTCGTCAACCATTGCTTTGAGACCTGCGACCTCGCGCGTGATCGTTTCGGTGCATTCTGCTATGACGTTGGCCACGCGGTTTTCATCCCGGGGTTCATCCAACTTGCCGTTTGCTCCGTTGCTGCCATTACTCCGGCTATAACTCTTCGCAATGCGTTCAGCGGACAACTGGATCGGAGTTAACGGATTTTTGATCTCGTGGGCCATCCGTCTGGCAACTTCACTCCACGCGGCTGCTCTTTGCGCCGACAGCAGTTCCGAAAGGTCCTCGAGCACCAATACCACGCTGCGTCTTGGCCCAGCAGCATCGCGTAACGCAGTGGCAGTAATGGCTACCGGGATTGAACCGTTGCTTGAACCAGTTTCGAGTTGAGTCTGCTCGGCTGCATGCCCTGCACGTCGAGCTCGCCGGAGTAATCGATCCGCGACGAGCCAGTTGTCGCTGCCTATTAAGCTGCTTAGTTTCGGATTGCCTTCAGTCTTCCCAGTCAAACCCAGCATTTTCGAGGCGGCCGGATTCAAAGTGGTGACACAGTCGTTCTCGTCAACAGACACTACTCCGGTCGAGAGAGACTGAAGTACGGTCTCAATGTAGTTACGCCGTTCGCCAAGGGCGAGATTCTTTTCGCGTAACTCTGCAGCGCTCGCTTCGATGCTCTTGCGATTCTCTTCAAGCTGACTCGTCATTTGATTGAATGACTCAGCGAGTAATGCGAGTTCATCGTCGGCTACAGTCGTAACACGATGTGAAAGATTGCCGCGCGCAACTTCCTTAGAAGCCTCGGCCAGCGCCTTGATAGGGGTCGCAATGCCGCGTGCAAGATAGATGGCCA
>DATIBX010000480.1:0-6824 GCA_035457105.1 Pyrinomonadaceae bacterium | reverse complement strand
GCGTCAGTTCATCATTTCTCGGGAACAGGGCCGAATAACCTTGAACGGCACGTCCAATGACATTCGGATCCATACCCGCACCACTTATGTTCTTGCCGATGCGATCGACAATCAACAGATCAATTTCCTTAAACGGAAGGCGTGCCAGTAGCGCTCTAGCCTCTTCAAGTAGTTGTTCTTCCCGGGTTTCGAAATCGTCAGGCTTTATCAACTCTATTTTCTCTGTAAGGTGTGATTGATTCTCAATTATTCCGACGCCACACAAGATTGGCGCTTTCTTCAAAACAATTCGTCCTGCAGTCCTGATCACATGTTCGTGGCCGAACTCATTGGCGGCCGCATGATAGGTTGCCGCGCCTCGACGTTTCCCAAGCCCGATGACCATCATCTTCAAGATGCCGCTACCAATCGCGCCAGTGAAGTCCGTGTGGGGTTTGATCCGGTTAACAATGATGATGCCATCCGCTTGGTATGCTTCGGAGCTAAACAGGATTTTTATGCCGTCCGGTGTCGTACCGAGCTCTTCAACCTCCATCGAAGTGTTGATGGTTACTCCCAAACTCTGCTCGGTAATATCGTACGTTGCGAGAATGTCGCGTTGCCCTTCAGGAGTGCCGCCACCGTGGCTGCCCATGGCCGCAACTACGAAAGGAATTGCATCGCAACTGCTAACTAGCTTCAGCACGCAATGCAACACCGCATCCAGATTACTGATGAACCGGCTGCCAACGGCGATCGCTATTCGTTGTCCGGGTCTTATCTGGTTCAGGATTCCTGAGGATTCAAATTGCTGTGATAAAGAAGCATCGATGTTGACGACCCCCGACAAGGGAAAGATTTGTCGGACGCTACACATGCGAGGAAAACCGTTTTGCTCTTTGGCTAATGACAATGACGTGTCCTTAAATAAGGAATAATTGCAAATCAACTCGGGCAGTGATCACTGGGCACAAACTAAAGATGTGTGCCGCTGAATAGAATGAGTTTGAAAAAAGGTTGCGAGATCTTTTCCTCTCGGCTTTGCACAAAAGTCAGGACAACACTACAGTACCGCATGCGAAGCGACCGGATGGCACACTCTACTTTACGCCTAAGTTCAGATGGTTGGTTCGTTGAGTGTGCCATCCGGTCGCTTCGCTTGATGCGGTACTGTACTGATCGCTCGACACTCACCAAGATTAGAGTTTTTGTGCAAAGCCTCTCCGCTCAAGAGTCTCACCTCTGCCGCAAAACTGACATGAGCGTAAGGAACTACTTAGATTCGCCTTTGACCTCTACTTGCGTGATACCTTCCAGAAGTTTAATGGTCGCGCAAAAATCTTCGTCAGCGAGTCCCTGGGCCATGCACGCGCTGTAGACTTCTTTTAGCACGCCCCCGAGAATCATCGGCACTTTTAATGAACGAGCAGTATCCATCACCAGGCCGAGATCCTTGTCCATCAATCGCAATGGGAAGAATGGGCTGAAGTCACGCTTAAGAACCTGAGGCGCTTTCATTTCAATAATACCTGACCGTGCCCGGCTCGTTTGTATGATCTGCATCATAACGTCAGGATTCAAACCTGCCTTGGTTGCTAGAACCATTCCTTCGTTCATCGCCTGCAGACTGGCAGCGATAATAAAGTTAACCACCAGCTTCGCGTAGCTGCCCATGCCGTTGGTGCCAACATAAAACGTTTTGCCCATCGCATTGAAAACGTCTTGCACGTCATTGAAGACGGACGGGTCACCGCCCACGATAAAACCAAGTTCACCCTTTTCAGCTTCGTTCTTACTCCCAAAGACCGGAGCGTCCAACATTTCAGTGCCTTTAGCTTTTAGTTTTTGTGCAATGGAAAGCGTAACTGGCGGCGAAATAGTGCTCGAGTCAATGACTACAGTGCCAGGTCGAATTGCAGCAAGGTAACCACCTTCGCCTTCGAGTACACCAAGCACGGCGGCTGGGTCGGCGAGCATGGTGACTATCACGTCGGCATCAGCTGCAGCGGCGGCGGGAGTATCGACCACTGTTCCAAAACCTTGGGCGGCCTCTTCGGCTTTGGCCCTGGTGCGATTGTAGATTTTTAGCGAGTGACCATTGCGGATGAGGCTATGGACCATTCCGCGTCCCATCAAGCCAACTCCGATAAAACCAATGTTTCTGGGCATTTGCACTGGCTCCTCTAAACCGCCGGCCTCAGCTGAGCACCTTCAGTTTCGAAAAAATTTTGCTTGACTTTCGACAGTCGACCATTGTAATAGTCGACAGTCGAATGTCAAGCGGCTTTTTTCAACTTAAATAATTACAGCTTCTGTTAGACCACCACATCCGGCCAGGGGATGGTGTAACGGTTAGTCACCGGGAGAACTCCAACGTCCCCGCCTGATCAACTTTGCTACCCATTTTGTGGATTCGATTACTCCGCAGGCAATAGTGCTCGGAGTCGTGTCGCAAATTTAAGGCATCGCCGGTCAGTGGAGTCCAGAGTTTGTTTCCCTGTAAGACATTCCACTCGGACTTGGCAACCAGACCTTCACTAATCGGATTCAGGGACGCTTTTCAAAAAGTGATTCTTGTTTCACCACCCGAATATAGGAGTCTAATGTCATGAAGAGAGTCCAGTTCTTCAGCCTAGTCTGTACACTCTTGTTCTGCGCTATTGCCACGCCCGCGCAAACTACTTCAGGCACAATCTTCGGCAGAGTTACGGACCCAAACGGTGGATTGGTTTCGGGAGCGACTGTCACAATTCTCAACCAGAACACTGGTGCTACCCGCACTGCCAATACTGATGACAAAGGCGAATTCCTTGTTAGCCCGTTACCTATCGGTAAGTACACGATAAAAGTCGCAATGACGGGCTTCAATGAAGCGATTGTGGCGGACCTGACTTTAGAGATCCAGGAAAAGAGAGAGGTCAATCTATCGTTACAAGTTGCAGGCACAGCTGAAACTGTCACAGTTACTAACGAAGGTCCCGCACTCGAGCGCACCACTTCCAACCTCGGGCAGGTGATCCACCAGCGCAGTATCGTTGAGCTTCCTCTGAACGGAAGAAACTTTGTTCAGCTGGGAACCCTGGCCCCGGGCGCGATCAAATCGGAAGGTCAACAGTTTAATCAGCCTTCTTCCAGCACTGGTGCGCGGGGCACGACCTCCTTGTCCGTGAATGGTCTCAAAGAAAATGCTAATGATTGGATCCTGGATGGTGTGGACAACAATGAGCTGACGGCGGGCGCCATCTCGATAATGCCCTCGATTGATGCGATTCAGGAATTCAAGGTACTGACCAGTAATTACAGTGCTCAATATGGTCGGAATGGTGGCGGCACGATCATTCTTACTACCAAGTCTGGCGGAAATTCGTTTCACGGCTCACTGTTCGAATTCCTACGCAACGACGTGTTCGATGCGCGGAACTTCTTTGATGGCAGCGACAAACCGAGTTTTAGACAGAACCAGTATGGTGGCTCAATTGGTGGTCCAATCATCAAAGATAAGATATTCATTTTTGGTGACTACCAGGGCACCCGAATCAGGAAAGAGTTAACGTTCGTCTCAACCGTGCCGACGGCGAAGGCTCGACAGGGAGATTTTTCGGAACCTGGACAGGCACCTGTTTTCGATCCCTGCGCGGTAGTTAATCCGGCGACGCATCAGTGCACCACGTTCAATGTTGGAGCGAGAACGCAATTTGCAGGAAACAAGATTCCGACGGACCGCCTCGATCCAATAGCTTTAAAACTACTGGATTTTTACCCGCTGCCAAATCTGGCGGGACTGGCGAATAACTTCAGGTTCAATTCGAAGCGCACAGTTGATCAGGATCAGTTTGATATTCGCGGCGATCACACGATTAGTCAGAAAGACTCGTATTTCGTCCGCTTCAGTTTTGACAATACCGATCAATTTTTTCCTGGTCCTTTACCTGGTCTTGGTGGCGGTGTAAGTAGTTTTCAAAGCGCCACGACAAACACGCCGCGCGCGAGAAATCTCGGCATCATCGAAAACCATCTGCTTTCGGCCAAGACCGCGAACCAGTTCTTGTTTGGTTGGAATAGAATCAACATCAATGTGGTTGGGCCAAGTTTCGGTACTGACGTCGCCGCCCAAATCGGCATCCCCGGCGCCAATCTCGGAACTCCCTTTACCTCTGGACTAACTCGGATAAATCTTGCCGGCTTCAACGGTCTGGGGGATCGTTTAACTTCACCTTTACTGCTCGGCACCGACGTTTATCAGATTTCTGATGATGTGACGCATACTCGTTCCGGGCACACGTTGACGTTCGGCTTCGGAATTCGTCTGCAGAAGATGGACAACACGGCCATCACTGCTCCGCGTGGCAATATTTCGTTTGACCAGTTGTTTACTGCGCAGCGTTCCGGCACTTCGTTTCAGGCGGGAACGGGAGCGTCAGTAGCCAGTCTTTTGCTTGGCTTGCCGGCCAGTTTGACTCGCTCTGATGTATTCGGCGGCGAAGTTTTTCGTTATCGCTGGCAGGACTATCGTGCCTATATCCAGGACGATTGGCAGATTAGTACTAAGCTGACGATCAATCTTGGTCTCGCATACGATCTAATAACTCCACAAACCGATGCCGACAATCGCATCTCGTATTTTGATCCAACAACGGGCAAGATGCTGGTGGCGGGTCAGAATGCTTCCGACACAGGAAACGTAACGACTGACAAGAATAATTTTCAACCGAGAATTGGGTTTGCTTATACACCATTCTCAAGTGCTCGCCTCGTGTTTCGCGGTGGTTACGGAATCTTCAACGACTTTGCTCAAGGCGGCTTGCAGGGACCAAACATCCCATTCGTCGCAAATCCACTCTTTTCGAGTAACAGCATCACACCGGCGCGTTTATTGAGCCAGGGATTTCCGCCCACGGCGCAGCCAGATCCAAACAATCCAACCGGCAACGTCAACTTTACTGACGTCAACTTCAAACTTGGCTTTGTGCAGCAGTGGAACTTCAGTGCGCAACAACAACTTCCGTGGAACATAGTCGCAACACTTGCATATGCAGGAAGTAAAGCAAGCGATCTGCTTGCAAAAGACGGAAACTTCAATTCGCCAGCACCGGGTGCGGGTCAAATCAATCCGCGGCGGCCGTTTCCGGCCCTGGGCAGCATCAATGCGGTGAGCAGTCGCGGATGGTCCAACTACAATGCGATGCAATTGAAGGTTGAGAAGCGTGTTTCCAACAACGCCTACTTCCTGATGGGTTACACCTGGAGTAAAACGCTCGGCAACGAAACCGGCGAGAGCTTGACCTTCCAGCCGAACGCGATAGGAGCGCTTTACTACCCATTCTTTCCAAGCGGAGAAAACTCAGACAAGGGATTGGGAAGCAACGACCTGAGGCATTCATTTACTTTGAGCTACATCTATGACCTGCCGTTTGGTCGTGGCCAAAACTATCTTTCAAATCTGAGCGGCTTGGCCAATCAGCTCGTAGGCGGCTGGCAGCTCGGCGGCATTACGAGAATTAGAAGTGGGTTTCCTTTGGGCGCCACCATCAGTCCATCGCTGCTAAACAATACGATGGCCAACAGGCCTGACGTTCGCTGCGATCCAAACCTGTCATCTTCGGAGCGGACAGTTCAACGATACTTTAATGTTCAGTGCTTTGCGCCGCCGGCCGCGTTTGCATTTGGCAACTCTGGACGCACCTTTGGCAGCGGTCCATCCTTAACTAACTTTGACTTTTCGGTCTTCAAACGGTTCAGACTCGGTGAGCGTGCGGATATTCAGTTTCGCACGGAGATCTTTAACATCTTCAATCACGCGCAGTTTGATCTACCAAACACAACCATCGGAACTCCTGCCGCTGGAACGATTTCGGCAACTGTAAATGACGCCAGATTGATCCAGTTTGGCTTGAAGTTTGTATACTGAGAACGAGTTCAACGTCGATTGTGATGAGGAGTAAAGGCGAAATGGTAAGCGTCTCACCAGCCGAATTTATCCAGAAAGAAGTTTTGAGGGACAAGATTTACGAGCTCCTGAAGGGCTGGATTCTGGGCGGAAAGCTAAAACCAGGGGAGAAGGTAGTGGAGTTAGCTTTAGCAAAGCAGCTTAACGTCAGCCGAGCGCCGCTCAGGGAAGCACTGCTGGCACTTTCGCAGCAGGGATTCATCACGATAAAACCGCATCAAGGTTCGTTTGTAACTGAGTTGTCCGGCCAGGACATCACAGAAATCTTCGAAGTACGTGAAGTGCTTGAGATTTACGCTGCCAAAAAGGTTCGGCGCTCGCTGACGCCCGAGAATGTGGCAGTCTTGAAACGTGGCCTCGAAGGGCTCGAAGAGGCCGCACGAAATCGAGATGTCCTTCAGTTTGCGGAAGCCGACTTGAACTTCCACAGGGCGCTTTGGAGCCTGGCCGGCAACTCGCACCTGGAGAAGCTACTGATCGACATCTCGACTCGATTTTTTGGTTACGAGCAGATTCGCGATCATTCGAATGCACCGGACTTTAAGTTTGAGGAGATGGTCGAAGAGCATCGTCGCATGGTCAATCTGGTCTTGAGCGGCAGCGACGAAGAAGTCGAGATCGGATTCAAGCATGCCTACAACGAGTTTCTTGAATACGTGCTTGAGCGCTTTGGTGAGAAGAGAGTTAGCGTCACCAAACCGGACGCGCGAGATGCGGCCTAGACCAATAGCAAAGCAACTAAAGCCCAAAACCAAGCTCATTAAGACAGGCTAAAGATCGAGTGCCGCAGCAAAGAACTTTTGCTGGTTGTTAGCTAGTCGTGTGTCTTTTGGAGTGCGGCGGCCCGGCGCCGCTTTCATATCAACCTCGTGCGTCGAGAATCTGTTGTAACAAAGCG
>DATIBX010000479.1:0-4724 GCA_035457105.1 Pyrinomonadaceae bacterium | reverse complement strand
TTTGTTTGGGGGGGTCCTGAGTTTGCGCCAGCGCAGATCTACTCTGAAACAAAAAGAGAGTGGTTAATACCAAACTAAAACCTGCAATCGTTTTCCAGGATCGACGGTTCGTCCTCATACGTTCTCCTTCAACTCCAACGTGTGTTCAGGTAGAGCTCCCGATTGGTCCGAAATGTAGCGGAGTCTGCAAAGGCCTGAAACTGGCAAAAGTTACAGGTCCTGGAACGACCCGCAAAAATGGCCAAGCGCACAAAGATCAGCTGACGACATTTGTGGTTCTTGTTTCTTTCGTGGGTAGAGCCCGGTAAATTTGCCAGTGGGTTCAGGCTCGGATTGCCAAATACAATTACAGGTGCGTTGCGCACTGGACCAACGCGCTCGACGTCACCGTTGGTAACTGGCGCCGCCGGCAGCGGGCGCAGTTGGTTTGAAGGTGTTCTGCCTGTTTGAGAACACCTCTGATCCCGGCCGCCTTTTGAGCACGTGAAAGTGCTGGAGACCTAAGCGCGGCCGGGACTTCCGAACGCATGCGACTTTTCTTCAAGGAATTAACGTAAAGTGTAAGAGCGCGTAATGGATTAAACCAAATTCATGCAAGTAAACGTCTGCTCTGTGCCTCAGTGGTTTTTTCTAACAAAGAGCGAACCATGGAGACACAGAGAAACCAGAGGTTGCACAGAGAAGAAGGCGGTCGGCGGTCAACTAAAATTCGGAAATGGGAATAACCGGGCTGTGTGTCTAGGCGATGGCTGAAACACCCTGTTCACGGCGCTTGTCACCGCCACCCATACCTTGCAAGTCTGCTGTTTTCGCCAGAACCTGATCGTCCAGATCTGGAAACGTCCGCTTCGATGAAGCCACTAGCAGATTGAGCTCCACTTGCAGCAGCGCCGCGCGGTGCCGGGGCAATGTCTGAATGAGGTTCTCGAGCATGGCTCTGAGACGGCGCATTATCTGAATGCTGTCGCGCCCGTACTGGCGAATCTCAGTGACTGCCAGATGAACAAAATCCTCCCAGTCGGGCGTGCGATAAACAAGTCGAATTTGCCCCGTCCGGTCCGGTACATGTCCTTCAGCCAGATTGCGAGAGCCAACCGCGCGCAGGAGATGGTGAATCTGATCGATCGCCAATACTGCTGTAGTGGGATCGTTAATGGCAGGCGAGAGGGCTTTTGACGCGATGTCGACAATAATGCGAAACGCATACATCGGATCTTGTTCCAGCGTGCGTTCCTGGCCCAGAGCGACGGTCTTGTGCAGGCGTTCCGCAGGGATATCCTGGCCACCGTCAAAAATTCGGAACAGAGGATCACCTGCCGCGACGAAGTCGCCGACCTCCGGAACCAACTCGATGAGGCAGTTTGAATTTCTGGCGAGGGAGACAAGACCTCTGCGATCGAATGCCAGTACTACTCCATCAACTTCGTTGACTACGAACCGGATGGGTTCTCGGTTTAGAACTTCGACCGGAGTTTCCACCTCTGGATGATGACTCTTGAGCTTTGAAGGATAAAGACTTTGGATGACGTCCCTGCCGGCCAGGCCAAGAAACCGGAGAGCTGAGCTTGGTCTGACAGTTTTTCCGATGCTATCGACGAAATGGAGAAAAAGCGCCAGATTGACCAGGAATCCATAGGCCGCAATGTAGCTCGTTAGGAGTGGCACGCTGCCTTCAATCCTAACCAGGACACCAACCGAAAAAGTGAAAGTAAAGACAAACACCGACAAAGAGAGTTTCCTGAGGTTGTCGCGGTACACCAACGCAATGATGCGTGGGGTGAGTTGAGCGCTGGCGAGCTGGACCACAAGCAATACTGCAGAGGAACCAACAACAACCAGAGTGAACATCGATGTGGCGACGGTGCTCATTACCAGCCGCGCCGTTTCCTGGCTGATGGTAAGCTCCCAACCCATGGTGCGTTCGATCCGGTGAAGCAGTATGACCGCGATCAATCCGACAACGATGCTCAATGCCGGAAAAATCCAGATTGACTGACGGACATATAGTTTCAAGCGATATCGATCAAGCCAACTCATGACAAACCTCTTACGCCTACGTTTGGGGAGAGATCCTATGGTGACCTAAGTATTGAAGTACCTGTCACTTCTTACAGTGGCTGGTGCGTTCCAGCGTCTACTGCAATCGGGATTGTTGTTGTCGCATCCTTGCTCTGAACATCGCGTTCATAACCGCGAAGATGAAGGCAGTGGAAAGTCCGCAAAGCAGAACTCCGGAAACGCCCTGAATCGCACCCAAGAGCCGCCAATTTTGCGGCAGTACCACATCGCCATAACCTATCGCCGTGTAGCTCACCAGCGAAAAATAAAGAGAGGTCTCGAAGTTCTGGAACAAGTCGCTGGTGCAATAGAATGTGGCCCACATGCTGGACTCAGCCACGTGTAAAAGCATGGTCCCGGAGATGAGAACAATCATCAGAATGCTGAAGTGAATTCTGGCGCCTGAGCGCTCGAAATACTGCCGGTGCTGCAACAACCATTCAGCCATCAGCAGTATTCCCGCCACATGAAGCAACAGGCAGACAAACACAATGACTAACGCAATCGCGATCTCAGTTAGCATCGGTTACAGAAATTTGCGCCACTTTATCGCTCGCACCCGCTATTCAGGAACAGTGTCTTCGGAGCATTAAATTCTGGTTTGGTTTAGAACTTGATTCCGATACCAAACAGTGGGCCCTGCAAGGCCATGTCGAAGAGAACACGATCCTTGTTGTAGTTAACGTCGAGATAACGGTATCCGGCGATCAACGCGTAGCGCCTGCCGAGCAGGAAACCTCCGCCACCAAAAAAGTGGTAACTAAGATTTGAGCCACCACCACCAAGATCAGCCTCTCCGGTGACGAAAATTCTCGGCGTGAGATTGGTCTTGCCACGCACACCTGCGATACCGTCCACCCAACCGCGGCTGCGGCTTGCGGTGACGCCGGGAAGGACGCCTGCATTGACGGTCAGATCAGTTTTTAAGTGCCAGTAACGAACACCTCCCAGCACACCGAAGAAAGCTTCCTTCTCCGGATTATCGAAGATTCGATAGCCCACCTGAGGCTCTAAAATGAAAGTCTTAAAGTCGGCACTCGCACCGGAAAACAACGGACCCGGGCTGGGTCTATCAGTGCCCAGGTTCGAGAATTGCAAATCCGTCAGGATAACTATCCGCTTTTTGCGAGCTTCAAAAGTCCCCATGAAACCGAAGTTCAGTTGAATATCAGAGTCAGTGATCCCGGTGTTGACGTCGACAGCCAGAGGCGATAAGCCGGCCCTGCCAGAAATACCTACGATCCATAAATAGGGAGTGAATTGAAAGTGCCATTGGTCAGCCGGGTCGGCTTGTGGTTCCTTGGCATCTGAACCGCCAGCATTGATGGTCTCCAGAAGTGGAGCGCTCGCACGGGCAAAAAGGTTTGCAGTGCCCGCGTCACGATCAGGTTCCGCCTTCTCTGTAACGGTGAACCCAGTCACGTTTTTTGACACAGGTTGAACTGGCTGCTGGCCATGTACAAGCGCCATAAATGCCAACAGGAGGGTAAGGATACTGATGAATCGCGACGGGTTCATGATTGATGTTCTTTCTGCTTCCCTAGACTTCCCCAGAACTCTACGGCACACAAGCAAGCATCTCATTTTAAATTCTAGGCAAGGTTCGGCAGTCGGTAACTGTCAGTATTGACAGTAAGGTCTAACTTCAGTCGAAGCTCATCCGGGCCAGGTAGGCAGCCTCCAATATCGATCCGAAAAAATTCGTTCAAATTGGTTGCTATATGAGCTGATCAAATAGCAAAGCATTGGCATATCACAAATAGGGTGGTGGAATGCTGCTGGACAAGACGTTTGTTCCGGCTATTTCAGTGCCTCTCTTTGTTGAGTATGAAGCCGCTCTTGCGTTCGGAGAATCTGCTGGACCGAGATGCTGCAACCGTCGAGTCGTTTTTTTTCTGTTATCAGTGAGTCACCTCCAAGACGTTTTCTTCGCATGGCGCCCAGCGCTTCCCGATCCAGATGATGACTTTATTCTCGAATTGGCGGTTGCGGCCGATTGTCGATATATTGTTACGCATAAGGTCCGGGATTTTCGCGGATCAGAGAAATGGGGAATCGTGGCTATCACGCCGTCTGATTTCCTCAAACTTATTGAGACACAGACATGAGCACCGTAACCATTCAAATGCCTGAAAGCCTTGCTCAACAGATTCGCGAATGGGCAGCTCGTGAAGGCGTTCGTGTTGACCAGCTACTGTCTTCTGCGGCCGCGGAGAAGTTGAGCACCCTGATGACTGTCGACCATTTGCGCGAGCGTGCGCGGCGCGCTAAGCGTGAAGATTTTGTTCGCTTTCTTGATTCGTCCCCTGACGTTCCACCGAGAAGATCGTCGCCGTCCGCGCGGTTCTTTGAGAAGTCGAGAGCGGGGTTCTCGAAGATGGCGATGAGGTTTGTGAGTCGCTCGATCTTTTCTTTGCCATCGCCGAGCTTGGTCGAGTCGTTGAAGTCGGGCATGTCCGAAAGACCGTTCGCCTCAGCGAGCTTGCGCAGAATCTTCTTGTTGATGAGATCGCCGATTTCAGAATTGCCTTTGAGCGCCACCATGTCGGCAAAGCTCGAGCCTTCAGGAACCTGAATTGGCGCGTACGTCTGCCCTGCATACTTGTCGCTGATGTACTTCACAAACAGCAAAACGAGCACTTAGTCTTTATATTGCGACGCGTCCA
>DATIBX010000478.1:0-3355 GCA_035457105.1 Pyrinomonadaceae bacterium | reverse complement strand
GGATCGCATTCAAAGTATGGCAGACGAACTACTAGACGACGTTACAAGTAAGAGTGAGATGGATCTAATCAGGGATTACGCGCTGCCCCTGCCAATGACGCTCATTACTGAAATCCTGGGTGTACCTACGCGCGACCGTCATAAGTTTCATAGGTGGTCCAAGGCCGTCGTGTCGCTTACTTCCCCTAAGGCCACGGTCCGCGTTGTCCCGAGTGTCTGGATGTTTATTCGTTATCTAAAACAATTCTTCAAAACCCGACGCCGTGATCCACAAGATGACTTGGCCAGCGCTCTGATCCTGGCGGAAGAGGCCGGCGATAAGTTAAGCGAGGATGAGCTTCTGGCAATGGTCTTCCTGCTGCTGATTGCAGGACATGAAACTACAGTCAACCTAATTGGCAACGGAATGCTGGCGCTTATGGAACATCCTGATCAGATGGAATTGCTGCGACGGAATCCCGCGCTGATCAAAACGGCAGTCGAGGAACTGCTTCGTTACACCTCTCCCGTCTTCATGTCGACGGAGCGATATGCTCGCGAAGATATCAATATTCGAGGAGTAACTGTCCCGCGCGGGGAGATGACGCTGGGAGTGATAGGGTCGGCCAACCGAGATGAGACGATCTTCGAGAACGCTGATGCATTGGACCTAGCCAGGGACCCCAACAAGCATTTGTCGTTCGGTCAAGGCATACATTTCTGCGTGGGCGCTCCACTGGCTCGACTCGAGGCACAAATCGCCATTAATACACTTCTGCGACGGATGCCGGATCTTCGTCTGGGGAGTACCTCTGATTCTCTGCGCTGGCGTCCAAGCATGATTTTGCGTGGACTCGAGTCATTGCCGGTGTCGTTTTGAGTCACGATACGGTGGTATTGTGGGGTGGGTTATCGAAGAGTTTTGGACGCTGAAGTTCCTGAAATACGCTTTGAACCAAAAACGTCAGTCTAAGCGGAACTCCTCATAAGAACGATCAGCATTCGGCCTTTGACTCTTTAACGCGGCAGCAATGCCATTGAACAATACTCCTTAACCGGACAGAAAACTTTCTTAGTGTCGCATCGAATACGCAAACCCCCAACGGAGGTAAGCCATCGCTATAAGTAATTTAGGTAGCGGTATTGGAGAAAACTTTTATCTCAGCGGTTTCCTCCTCTATACGGTTGGTAAAAGTTGATGCTTTCATAAGGCAAGATCGTTGCGGCACTATAGTTAGTGATTGTTCTCGCTGCGGATTACTCTCCCTTTTGCTCTTTGGCAAAGCGAAAAAACTCAAAAAGACTTTAAGCAAGCATCGGCAACAAAATACTCCAGATTTGACAGAGTCTGCAGCCACCGCAAAACTGTTGCAAGAAAAGACCCTTGAAGCAATACCAAGCGTGACGGAACGAACAACAGAGTTTACTGTTTTGAGAAAAGAAGAGCGGCGCAAAACAGGTTAGTGTTACGGCCGCGTGCCGCTGATCGCAAAAATCAGGTTTGCTCACCCGATTTTGCAAAGGTCTTCTGAGACGACGATACCGCCAGCGTCCGGTGGGCCAATCTCTTCTCGTGCCGCCTTCTCGCTAGCGTACAACCATTTGAGAAATGGCGGAGCAACCAGTGTAGTAGCCACTGCCATGAATAAAACAACTCCATAGAGTTCCGCACCTATCACTGCCAAGCTCAAACCAATTTGAGCGACGATTATTCCGACTTCTCCTCGCGGCACCATTCCCATGCCGACTTGTGCTGCGCGTGTCACACCCAGATTGAACGCAGCCACGCCGCAACCTAACAGTTTGGTTATAATGGCGACCAATGTAACCAGTAGGCACAGTATGATTACAGAGGATGAGCGAAAGACATCCAGTCTTAGCTGCATGCCGATGTTCACCAGGAAAAAAGGCACGAGGAATTCAGTCACCCCATTTATTTGTCGATGCATTTGAGGATGGTCTTCGGCTGCTTCTGCCAGGGCCATCCCTGCCAGAAAAGAGCCAATGATCGCAGCCACTCCAATGTAAGCTGCAGCAACTGACAAGCCTAGACACAAAACCAGCCCTAGGATAAACATTCCGTGCCCGCTTCGGAGGCGATCAACGCCCGGAGCGACGCGAGTAATGACAGGCGCTCCTACGAGCGCGATGAAGGCCGTAAAGCCAATCGCTAACCCTGCGGTCGTAAGGATTTCGAGGTAATTTACTGTACCGGCAGCCATGCTTGATACTACTGCGAGGACCAATAGACCAAGAATGTCGTCGATGACTGCCGCGCCCAAAATGATCCGAGCGGTAGGGGCATCCAGCAGGCCCAAGCCGGATAACACTCGCGCCGTAATGCCCACCGACGTCGCAACCATTGCGGTGCCAACAAAAAGCGCCTCGATGCTAGTGCCGCCCCACGCTCTCATCAGAAGCCATCCACCTAGAAGAGGAGTCACGACGCCTAAAACTGCAACGAGTGCAGCGTGCTTGCCTACCTTGAAGATAGCTGCAGGCTTTGTTTCTAGTCCGACATTAAAAAGAAGAAAGATAACCCCGATCTCCGCCAGCAGACCGGTAATCTCCGACGGAATCGCCCAACCCAGAAGGCTCGGTCCAATGATAACCCCAGCCAGTATTTCACCCGCGACCGCAGGTTGACGGAGTCGCTCGAACAACTCGGCCATAAGTTTGGCCCCAACAAGCATTATAAAGAGCGTCAGCAGGACCCTCGTTTGATCTCCCGTTGCGGTCGCGAGAAAATAATTCATATCGCTCTACTCTACTCTACTCGGCTAACCAAACAAGGCTTGTCAGTGCAAATTTCACACTATCAAACTCTTAAATCTAGAAGTTGTTTCTTCAGGCCTTCGGCCTATGCAATTGGGACTTCGGGGTCCCCACTGAGCATCCTAATGTTCTGAGCAACACCCATAGTTCTCCAGGTCGTGAAGGAATGTTTTTTGAGCAGCGTCCATGATGCACTCCTGTTATTAGTTCAAAGTGATAAGAAGCCCAAAATCAGGTAATGCGCTTTCTGCATCAATCCTGGACTCGCGCTTCCTGGCAGTCTGAGTCAAATGCCCTAGCAGTGTATATGAATTGTCTGGGCCGACGTGCCACACTAGGTATTGAGTTCCCTCCGGTGCTTCCTTGAGATTAGTGAAACGCATCTTGATTTGTGTTGGGCCATTCTTTTGAGGCTTTACTACGACGTTTGCTCGAGTGGCTTCGAAGCCGTTGGAAAAGTTTGCCCTCAACGTTACATTCGCATTTCGCTTTAATGAACCGATGCCAAGCAGGGGCATTTTATACCGTGTCGCATCCTGAGTGGTCTCGGTGTCTGTTGTTGCCATCTCAGTGCTGGCTGGCGTGGGTTCAGCTGTTGTTG
>DATIBX010000477.1:0-3680 GCA_035457105.1 Pyrinomonadaceae bacterium | reverse complement strand
CTGGGGAGCCAGAATTATTCGCTAACCTTCCGCTTCTACGGTCCCCGAAGTGGCGTTGCGGAAGGGACCTATTATCCACCTGCCCTTCAGAAACATTGACGGTCTGAGGAGAGATTTCATGGCAACAAAACCAAAATCAGTAAAAGAAAAAGCGACAGCCGCAGTGCCGTATCCGGTGCGTGCATTCACTCCCGCACATCCTGAACTTAAGAACGCCGCCGGAGTTCCAGCGAAATTGGCGAACGAAGCGTACGTCGAAGCTCTCGGACGCATTGTCTACTACTGGGGCTATCCCGCAGTTGACGCAAACGGACGCACGAGTGGATGGGAATTGATGAAGCAGTCGGGCCCCGGAGCAACGATGGGACTTTTTCCCGGTGCGCCGAAAAATAAGATGGGCTATCTCGACGACTATATGCCGCCAGCCCAACGCAAGGTCGTTACACCCAACAACGACACGATCTACGGAGTCGGCTTTGCAGACACGCGGGAAGAACCAGCTGTTATTCAAACTCCTTCCGACGTTCCGAAGGGACATTACTGGACCATCCAGATCTGCGATGCGTTTACAACAGTGATCCGGCAATTGGGATCAGCATCAGCAACTCCGGGAGGCAAGTTTCTCCTCGTTGGTCCTGATTGGGAAGGTTCATTGCCGAAAGGCTTTCTCGAGGTCATTAAGTCGCCAACTCACGTAGTCGGAGTATTCGGTCGCAGTTTTATCGCCCACTCTCCGGACTCCAAAGCAGAAGGGCGCGCCGTGCTTAACCAAATAGGCATGGTTCCGCTGAGCCAGGACAAGTCGGGTCCTCTGAAATTCGACTGCGAAGCATGTGCTCGCAACAAAGTCTATCCACCGGGCCTTACCGCCGAAATGCTTGCATCAGATCCCGACATGCTGCGAATTCGTCCGGTGAATCCCTCAACGTTTTGGGACGACCTGAAGAAAGCCCTCGATGCCAATCCGATCGTTGGGCCGAACGATGCTGCGATGGCCGAACAAGCCCGCACGCTGATCGCACTCCGCGAATCAGACGACAACTGGCGGTCGCTTCTCGACCGCGTTGCCCTCGCCGCCGACACGGAACTGCATGAAGCGGCCAAGTACTATCAAACCGGTGTTGACGTTGGAAACGGTTGGCAACGACAGGAGAACGGTGGCGAGTGGGGAACCGACTGGTTTGGCAGGGCCCAGGCCGCGATCATCTACATCTACGTCAACGACTTCCACGAAGCGATCTACTTCATCCGTGGCACTGACAGTAAAGGCGAACTTCTACAGGGGCGTTACACCTACACTGTGACGTTTCCCAAAAACGCGTTGCCGCCGGTCGATAGAACGAGGGGCGGATTCTGGTCGCTGACCATGTATGACAAAGATTATTACATGCTCCCGGATAGCCCGAATGGGCGCACGAATATCGGAACCGTGAACCTCGACGCGAATGAACTAAAATTCGCCAAAGATGGATCGCTGATACTTATTCTTTCGAGCAAGGAACCAACCGACATGGACGCTCGAGCAAATTGGCTGCCTGCTCCGAATGACCAGTTCGCGCTGATCGTCCGCACTTATGTTCCGACCGAACAGACTCTCAATGGGACTTACAAATTGCCGAATGTTGAGAGGTCGAGCTGATCGCGTTGCCCGACGTGTTGAACACCTCAGTATGATTTGAGCCAAGGAGATTCAGCACACGTTCGAGTCGGAACAGACCAGCTCCCACGGCTGCGCTTACAATTGCTTCAAAGATTTGATCATCCGTGTAGTGGACTCGATGCAGCTCGGCTATGTCATCGTCAGTTAGTGCCGAGGCTTCCACTGCAATCTTCTGAACAAAAACTTCCATAGCGCCGGAGAGTTTAGCGCCTTCACTGATTGCTTGCCGCACATGAGGCGGCAGCGATCCTGGACCTGAGAGAACGGCGTGTCGAAGATGCTCCATCTTTTTCGCGTAAGGATCATAGAGACGGGTATTTGGTGGGGATGAAGCAAATGTAGTCCAATTTGTTGACAAGTAGACGCCTTGCTTATTCGAGGCGGAAATCCAGAAACCACTAAGTCGTCTATAACCAAAGATCTTTAGCAGCTTCGCCGCTCTAACGAACAGTTCTTCAGCAGGAATCTTAAAACCAAGCGCATCCGCGATTCGCGTGATGACGTTGAAGCCTGCACAAATGTAGGTCGCATCGAGAATCGCGCGGTCGCTCACACCGGCTCTGCGCAGAATCACAAGATCCGACATGCCGAGCTGGCTCGGGAAAAGCGTGACTTTCTCCAAAAAAGCTAGAGTCGCACGGAGCGGCTCCTCAATCCTGGCGTTTCGCCAATCCGTAAATATCTCGCCTGTTAATTGAGGACCGAGAAGCGTCCACGCGACCGCGCGGTGAGCTTTGGTTCAAAAGAGGCACTGATTCAGACTGGCGGTGAATGCGCCGAACAGCTCTCGTTCACCGACAGTCCATTCGGAAGGCCCGCGCAGCAAGTCATGGCCGAGGTCGCAGAAGTGTTTGCCAAAGTACTCCGGGCGATAAGTAAACGTCTTGACGACATCAAAAGGCCTAGAGAGTGTCAATACAGTCGTCAATCCCAGCAAAAGTTTTTGCCGAATGCCGTGACCGGTTTGTAATCTGGATAATCGCATTCGCGCTCGGCTGTGTTGCAGTAACGGACGAGCAGTGAAATTGAAGACTAAGAAAGTCGCACGAAAGTAGCACCGCTGGTTTGGATGGTCACCAGCCTAAGCATTGAGCTTTGTCTCCAACTTTTGGTTGACTCGGTTTTAGGAAGAGCTTAACGAAGGGTTCGCTGCGATACGGCAGTCCTGAACGTACAGGATTACGCCGCGTGCAAAGGAAACTATCAATAACGCATAGAAAAAGGCGAATCCAATGTGACTGATGACCAACAGGCAATAGACGAGAGCAGTCGCGGCCCCGAATATCACTTGCTGCCGCCAATCGCTGGGTGTAGCTCCCGGATCTGTAATCATGTAAAAAGTGAACAGGACGAAACTCACACCTGTCATAGGAACCAGTCCGACAACTAGCGGAAGGTCGTTCACCAAACACCGAATTACTCCCTGAAGCGCGAAAGCAAACACCCACCCGAGCACCAGCGGCATTCGTTTCGCATAACGCACGTTCATAAACGTTCCGAGACAGATAATCAGGACCGGAAACGCACTACTCAGATTACTCGATAGAGTTTCCGTAAACTGCCAGGGCATGATCGGCGCCAAAGCCGGAAAGAGGAAAACCGTCAGCGCAATTCCCGTATTTGACGGATTCAGAAAATGGCGTTCCGCGTTATTCACGGTAACTGTGAATAATGCTTTTGATGCAATCGCGACCGCGGCAGCAAAAGCAAAGGGCAGAAGCAGTCCGCCGGCATACAACAACATTGACACGGCCAGACCCGATATGTGGGCAGGCAAAAGGAAATCTATGAAGTTCGTTACACCTCCGGCGAACCGCGGTGATCTTTTGGTGGCCCAGGCGTCAACAATCTCCAGTAATAGCTCTGTAATGTAAGCTGCCAGAAGCGCCACCAACATTTGAGCCGGGGAATTTTCGAAACCAAGTACGGTGTGTCCCAGTACGTTCAGGACGGAAATCGTGATGGCAAATCGCCGGAGAGCGGCTAAACGCAGATTGGGTCGACTCATATCGACCCTCCC
>DATIBX010000476.1:0-4349 GCA_035457105.1 Pyrinomonadaceae bacterium | reverse complement strand
ATTTCATCGGGGAACGTGTCCGTGGCTGCTCCCACAAGCGCCTTGACGGTTGCGCTTGAGATGAAAAAGGAGCTCGACGAATATCGAGTCTCAATCGTTTATGCCAGTTATGAGCTGGGGATGGGCCGTCTGGCTTACGCTGGTAATGACATGGAAACCGCCAAGAAGCATTTTGAGAACGCCCTGGAAGGTGCCGGCAGCAGTCTGGCAGGCGTCGCGAAGTTGGGACAAGTAAGACGTTTTCGCGCAGCCGCGCGCACGAGTCTGGGTGACGTGGCGGTGCGCCAGGGCAAATGGAAGGACGCAGCAAAGTACTACGCGGACGCAAAGAAGGGTGCCCAGGATGATAAACGGTTGGATTTGATTTGGCCGGCCCAACGGGGAATTGGCCGAACTTTTTGGCTCCAGGCGACGCAGGAAAAAGACGCAAAGAAAGCGATGGCGCTCCGCGAGTCGGCAGTGAGCAATTATCGTGAGTCGATTGCCACAATCGAGACTTTGCGACAGGGAAGTCTGCGAGCGGATGAGGCTCGCACAACGTTTCTGGCAACCATGAAAGACGTCTTTGATGAAGCGTCGAGCGCTTATGCAGAAATGGCTTTGGCCGTTGGTGCGAATTCGACTGCACCGTTATCAGCAAAAGCGTTGGAATATGCCGGTGAAGCTTTCAAGATCAACGAACAGTCTCGCTCTCGCTCGCTGCTCGATCTCCTGAATGAGACAGGTGCCTCTATCACCGAAGGGGTTCCGGCTGATCTGTTAAAGAGAAAGCAGGACAATCTCGATCGACAGCAGGAAATTGCGGATGTCTTGACCGGTATCAACATTTCCAACGAAGAGTTGAAGAAGAAGCCTTCTGAGTTGGATGAAGAACTCGAGAAACTGCAGGGCGAATACGAAGAGATTGAAAATCAAATTCGAACAGCCAGTCCGCGTTACGCAGCTTTGACTTCAAGTCAGGGTCTGACCTTGACTGATGTTCAACAGAAGGTGCTGGACGATCGCACACTGCTGCTCGAGTATGCACTGCAATCCGATGCCTCTTACTTGTGGGCCATTAGCAAGACCGACGTCACTCTTTTCAAATTGCCTGGGCGCAGTAATGTTGAGAAGGCGGCAACTGATTTAAGGGCCCAGCTGATTCCCTCGACTCTTCAGCGACGGATCGTGGGGATCGACGTTATTGACCCAAACCGGGGGATTGGCCTGGCCGCCTCTGCTCCAACTGATGCCGCTCCTTTTGTCGCGGCTGCGAACGCTCTCTACAAGATTGCTCTGGAACCGGCAGCCAGCGTCCTGGGTGACAAGCGTTTGCTGATTGTGGCTGACGGTGCGTTGAGCTACGTACCATTCGAGGTCCTTCTCAAAACTTCAGAGGCAGGTGATTTCTCATCTCTGCCATACTTGATCAAATCGAATGAGATTGTTTATGCGCCATCGGCCTCGGTTGTTGCTGCGATCAGACAACAACGGAGTAAACCGGTAGGACGAGCAATGTTGATAATCGCGGATCCTGTTTTCAATTCTAACGATGCGCGGGCCCATAAAGGAACGACATCGAGTTCGGATGATTCGGAACTACGTGGCCTTGGGATACAGAGCGCGCTCGTCGATGTAACGGGCGACACAACTGCAGGCAATGCCGACGCCAAGATGGAAGGACTCCCTCTTGCTCGTCTTGCCGGCACACGCACTGAGGCTGAAGAGATATCTAAACTTGCTAAAGGTTCGGGTGGCCAGGCGGACGTCTGGCTAGATCTGGACGCCAATGAAGACAATGTCTCATCAAGGGACGTGACAAAATATCGAGTCATCCACGTTGCGACTCATGGCCTGCTAGATGCGGACAGACCGCAATTTACGGGAGTCGTCCTCTCGCTCGTTGGAAACAAGAGTCATGACGGATTCTTGCGTACCGATGAAATCTTCAACCTGCGCCTCGGCTCGCCACTAGTCATGCTCTCAGCTTGTGAGACAGGACTCGGCAAAGAGAAACGAGGAGAAGGGGTTCTCGGATTAACCAGAGCCTTCATGTATGCCGGTGCCCCGACTGTCGGCGTAACACTTTGGTCCGTAGCTGACAAGTCAACTGCCACTCTCATGACAGACTTCTATCGCCGCCTCTTTAGTGCCGGGGAAGTCTCAACTTCCGCGGCATTAAGAGACGCTCAGCTCGCGATGATTTCAGATAAGAAGTACAGCGCGCCTTTTTTCTGGGCTCCTTTCGTACTAGTGGGCGACTGGAACTAACGATCCTTCGCGAATTCTCCTGGCGAGGCGGCTGCGTTATTTCGCAGCCACCCGCCTTTTTCTTTTTGCGGCGTAGAGAATTGGTAATCCAGAGATCAACAGTGTCATCGTAGCCGGTTCAGGAACAGTCACAGTCGTTATACCTGTCCCCTCAACCACCAGATTGTCGATTCTGTTGTTTCCGGTCGAAGAAGTCGCGCCGTTGAACACAATCCGAAAGGCTGCGTTAGCGTTGTTGTTCAGACCGGCAATACTGCTGAGGGTGAAAACAATCGGAATCGCACCAAACGTGGTAGCCGGAACGTAGGGTGTTCCAAAGTCGATGAAGTTCGTGCCATCGAGACTGTACTGGAATTGGTTGCTGGTAAACCCGGTTGAGGTCCCTTGCGTCGCGAAAGTAACCACGATGTCAGCAAATCCGACAGTGCTGACGTTGATGGTAATGTTTCGGCCATTGTTCGCGTTACTGGTGCCTCCCTGCAAAGAAAGGGCTGTTCCCGCCAGGTCGCCGAGTCGCGCATTTGTTGCGCTCCCTGCAGCAAACAGGACATTCACCGCGTTTAAATTGTGTGAAAGAGTTCCGCTGCCATGATCAACATTTAGATCAGAGTCGTTGAAGTTCCAGACCGCAAGTTCGTCCGCCCGGGCGACATTGAGCGCGAATAAGAGGAACAGCGTGGCAAAAAAGAGGTGAAGAGTTAAACGTCGAGTGAGACGACGATCAAGCTTTATCATCATTGAACTTTCTCCTTAGTGAGGTTTAGACACACGTTGTCTTGCATGAGAAAGTAAGAGTTGCTTTTGCAGAACTCGTGAGGCTATTCAGATGTGCCTGGCTCAGAGGATAGCCAAAACTTTCTCGGACAGGTAACGCACAATATTCCCTTTGTGGGTTTCGGTCAATAGGGTAGTTGTTTTTGGTTTGCCTCAGGCATCCGGCCTTTGATGATCGGATGTGTTTCCAAAATCGCAGACCCAAAGGGAACGAAGATCAAAGGCTAAAGATCCAAGCCCAAGGCCAGTTTGTCCCAAGCCTTTCCGTAAGCTAATATCGAACTACAGCAAGAGGGATGACAAACATGGGTAACAACTTTTCAAGAATAGACGATCATAAAAGCCTTGAAGACGTAATCTCGACTTCAACCACGAAACCGGTTGTGATCTTCAAGCACAGCAATTCATGTCCGATCAGTTCAAGGGCTTACCGCGAGATGGAGCAGTTTGATGGCCAGGTGAATTTAGTAGAAGTGCAGGCGGCTAGGGAGATCTCTCGAGAGCTCGCCGAAATAACTGGAGTTCGCCACGAAACGCCACAAGTAATTGTGTTGAGGAATGGCAAAGCCGTGTGGAATGCGTCTCACTTCGACGTAAAAGCGGGAGCAGTTTCCGAGGCGTTACAGGCGAACAGCTAAAATGGTTGACGTAAGCGGATTGCAAATCGAGCCCCGCGAAATCAAGCACGAAGATGACTTCAACTTGAGGATTACGTGGGCCGACGGTCGCGAGTGCAAGTTCAATGCGGCGGCGCTTAGGCGTGCCTGTCCATGCGCCCAATGTGTGAATGAGTGGACAGGCGAAAGAACGTTGAAGCCCGGAACAATTGCTGACGACCTCGAGATCAAAGATCTTAGCTTGGTCGGTAGATATGCATTAAATTTTCAATGGAGCGATGGACACCAAACCGGCATCTATAGTTTTCGATATCTTCGGGAACTGTGTGAAACTGAGGAAGTCTGACGTTTGAGATCAGTTTATGAATGAACGAGATTTTTTTAACGAGAAGGAAGAAGTGAAGAAGGCGACCTTCAGTTGCCCTCACTGTCGCGAACGAGCCGAATACGATGTACGTTGGTTGAAGCGAACACGCAAGCCTCAACTACCTCGAGGGGCTAACGAAATGGACAAGGCTCGATTTCAGAAATCAAAAGACTATATGGTCCGCATCGATGACATGCTCGCTTGTAAGAATCTGCGTTGTCGCCGGCGGTTCGAGATTCCCATGTCGCAGTCAGTGGTTTTTATCTAGTTTCTGCATCATCTCCAGTAGTCCTCTCCACGTTTGCGTTTGAGCAGGCATCGTTTCAATTCCCGCGGCAAAC
>DATIBX010000475.1:0-2564 GCA_035457105.1 Pyrinomonadaceae bacterium | reverse complement strand
CAGACATCCCTGGGGAACGGGCAAAGCGTGAACAATTACTTCAAGTGGTTCCACATCTTTTCGCACGAAATCAACCATAGGGGGCAGATTCGCTGGTTGCGGACACGTGCGGCTAAGAGACCATGAGTCGCCCAACAATCTCAACTCACGCAGAACAAGCACAGAATTTAAAAGAGCAGATTACTCCGACGCCGAAAAGCCGATACTTCATGAAGAGCGTCCGTATACTGACGTACTGCCTTTTGTCGGATGTACCAGGGATGGTGGTTGGTTAGAAAAGAAAAATTATTTCTGAATAGGCAACAGAGCGAGGAGGCTCTCAATCATCCTGAGATCACGCGGGGTAGAATCCACACTCAATATGAAGGACTTGTCTGATTAGCTTCAGCAATCTCAAATACATCTGCTAGCCCTTTAAGCATCGATTCGAGACTTGGGTCCGAGTCGAAGGAATAGACGAGCAAGCTGTCAAGTGAGGCGAGCGTAAACTCTTCAATGTCGGGTGAACTCGCTAACACACCGGGCAAGAGCCTTAAAAAGTGATCAATCAAAGTTGTCTTGCCTGATCCACCGATCCCCACCAGTGTGCAAACTCCTCCAGTCGTATCGCGCCACCAATCTGTCAATAAAGACAACTCTGCGCGATCTTCAAAAGAACGAACGGCTGGTAATGAATGGATAAATTCAACGCGCATGATGTCGAGTCCAGGCTCGATTTAGTGCGGCACAGCGTTGGTCAAGTCGCATTACGAAATCAACTGAATGAATAGTCAAATGAAACGTCGTTCTCTGAGAAATCCGAAAACGCCGTTCGCAACTGCATCTGGGTAGTTTTATTTTGCGGCTGTCATGGCGTATGAAAAGACGTATCGGCCTGAGCCGACTTCAACAACGACCGTATCGCCTGATTGCTTTATCGCACTGATTCCATTTCTCACCGCGACCGGTTTTCCGCTTTCGTTCACTTCCGCGAGAATAGCTCTCGGCAAACGCACGGTGGCATGAGTGTTCGGTGGAACCTGAGCAACGAGTTGAAAGTCGTTATTCTTCACCTCCCAGGCAGAACCAACGGTCCCATAGAGCGATTCGTGGCTGCCGCGCGCCCGCGTCAAACCTCCACCAGGTTGCGGCTGAATCAGAATGTGTTTGTATCCTGGCGCTGACTCATCAATTCCAAGACCCGTAACGACGCTGTACATCCAATCTCCAACAGCACCATAGGAATAGTGATTGAATGAATTCATGCCCGGGTCCTGAAATGTTCCGTCAGGTTTTTGCCCGTCCCAACGTTCCCAGATCGTCGTAGCTCCTTGCTTAACCGGATAAAGCCAGGAGGGATACTGTTCACGGTTCAGCAACAGATAAGCTTCATCAAGGTATCCAAAACGGCTAAGGACATGACAGATATACGGGGTCCCGAGAAAGCCAGTCGTCAGATGTCCTCGCGCACGAACGTCAGCTGCGAGGCGAGCCGCAGCTCTTGCTCGCAATTCCTGCGGTAGCAGGTCAAACTGTAGAGCCAGCACATAAGCTGTCTGCGTGTCTTCGCTAACCCGTGCTGCGGCGGTCACAAATTCTTTCTGAAAAGCATCTTTGATCTTTGCGAGTAGCTCGCCATATCGGACTGCGTCATTTTCCTTTCCTAAAATTCGCGCAATGCGCTGCATTAGATCTGTGGAGTGTGCAAAAAACGCCGTCGCTATAAAATCCTTGCTGGTAGTAGCGCCAGGATAGTCCGGGCGCGTTGTTGCAAACGCAAGCCAATCACCGAAATGATAATCTCCGTCCCATATGTAATCGTTGCCTGCGCGTTGCCGCATAAACTCGATCCACTTCGCCATGCTGTCATATTGATTTTCAAGCACGCGCTTATCGCCGTACGTCAGATAAACAGTCCAGGGGATGATTACGATCGCATCGGCCCAACCGGCAGCGCCACCAGCAACTCTTTGTTTCGTTGACAGCACGTCGGGAATGACATAGGGAACGCTGCCGCTCTCTAACTGGTCAGCGGCCATATCTTTGAGCCACTTCCGGTAGAAACCAACCACATCCATATTGAACGCGGCCGTTGATGCGAACACTTGAGCATCGCCCGTCCATCCCAGCCGCTCGTCTCGCTGAGGACAGTCGGTCGGTACATCGAGAAAATTTCCTTTTTGTCCCCAGATGATATTGTGTTGCAGTTGATTGATGAGGGCACTGGAAGTTTCGAACTCGCCGCTGAGCGTCATATCCGAATGAATGACAACGCCTCTCAAGCTGTCGAGTGTCAACTCCCCAGGGTAACCATCGATAGCAACATAGCGAAATCCCTGGAACGTAAAGTGCGGTTCAAAAATCTCGTCGTCGTTACCTTTAAGGATATATTTGATTGTCTGCTTAGCCGCACGTAGGTTCTCGACATAAAAATTCCCATTCTTGTCGAGCACTTCTGCATGCCGCAGTGTGATTGTTGCGCCAGCCGGCCCTCGGCACGTTAATCGCACCCAGCCCACCATATTCTGGCCCCTGTCAACAACAGTCTCTCCGGCCGGCGTCTTAATAATCTTGACTGGTTTCAG
>DATIBX010000474.1:0-3151 GCA_035457105.1 Pyrinomonadaceae bacterium | reverse complement strand
ATGGATGCCTTCCAGTTTATCAAGGATGTAGCAGTTGATTGGGATGATACCAGGATTTTAGAAGCAGAGCCTGGTGACTACCTCGCTATCGCGCGCAAGGCTAAAAACAAAGACGAATGGTACGTCGGATCGATCACGGATGAGCAGGCGCGTACTTCAAACATCGCCTTGAGCTACCTCACTCCAAAACGCTGGTATGTGGCAACCATCTACGCCGATGCTCCCAATGCTCACTGGGAAAAGAATCCAATGGCCTATCAGATTCAGAACTTCCTCGTAAGTGACCAAACCAGACTGAAAATCAATTTGGCGAGTGGCGGCGGTGCTGCGATCAGCATGAAACCCGCATCCGAGCAGGATCTGAAACAATTGAAGCGCTATCAATAAGCCTGTTGAATTTACGAACACGATTCTCGCGTCGTCGGAGATTCACGAGTCGTCACTAGCGAATCATTTCGTCCGGCGCTGAATTACTGATATGCCATCCAGCTTCAGCACATTCGATCTTTCTTGTTCAGGCAGTTCAGCATACATCTCCGTGAATGCCGCATTGGTCCAACCAAAGCCTATTTGATTGGCTGCGTAACCGAACTTTATCCCCGCGCCTAGTTGCGAACTACGGCGCACTACATCGTACTTCTCCACAATTGTGTTGTGCTCGATGAAGTCTTTCAAAATCATTGATAGAAAATTAGCTGTGATCCTGTCGGCTTCTCGAGCGTACCCGTATCGCCGCAGCCCCTTAACGGCAATCATTTGCAGATTGCCCCAGCCAAAGGGCGCGTCCCATTGACTGCCGCTGGCGTTGGTGCTTGTCTGTAGCCCTCCCGCTCGCTCGAAACGATTGAGGTTCGCCACCACGCGCGCTGACTGTTTGCGATCGGCAATACCGGCCCACAAAGGATAAAACGCTGTCAAAAAAGGATAGCGCCGGACTCGCTTCTCCACGAAGTTGTAGTCGTAGTAAAGACCATCACGCTCATCCCACATCAGGCGATTGATGCTTCGACGCCGCTTCTCAGACCGGCCAATCCACACATTTGCTTCGCGGGCGCGGCCAAGCGTCTTCATTATCTCCGCTGTTTCCGTCTCCATCAGATACAGCAGTGAGTTCAAACAGATCGGATTGTAATGAATAATATCTATGTTGAAAGGCCCGAATCGATTCGATGGATCAAAGCCGGATTCGCGCATCGAGCGATCGCCCTTGTAAAAGAGATCGGTGAGTTCATCTTTCTCACGCTTGTAATACTGAGCCACGTCGTAGTCTTTGACCTGGTTGGCGCGATAGTACTCCTTCACTCGTTCGTAATGAGTACGCCCTTTTTCATCGCGCTCGTCGGATATCACTTCCGGCGCGGGTCCGT
The DNA here is from genome assembly GCA_035457105.1 of Pyrinomonadaceae bacterium. GTDB lineage: Bacteria > Acidobacteriota > Blastocatellia > Pyrinomonadales > Pyrinomonadaceae > PSRF01. The sequence continues at coordinate 1,784 of DATIBX010000474.1, read as the reverse complement.
CGCCAAAATCATAGTAGCGTGAGAGGCCGGTCTCCTTTGTCAGATGTGGCTCGGAAGTCCAGAAGCGATAGTATTTCTCGATCGCCGGCACGGCATCGCGAAGCCATTTGATGTCTCGGGTCTTCCGATAAACTCCAAGCACCATCTGGGTTAGGAACGGCGGCTGAGAGCGCGTCAGGTAATAGGTCCGATTGGCGTTCAGCACTTTGCCGTAGTTCTCGATTTGATACAGGAAGTTGTCGGCCATGTTCTTGGCGAGTTCTATCTCTCCGTCGCGCAGGAGACCGACCTGGATGAAGTAACTATCCCAACCGTACATCTCGTTAAACCGGCCGCCTGGCACAACGTAAGGATAAGGCAGATAAAGAAGCCCCTGCTCGCGGATTTCGCTGGGGTCATCGGGCAGCTGGCGCAATTCGATCTTAGAGAAGGATTCTTGAGGCATCTGAGCACGCAGCGTTTCTTCGACCTGCTTCAGATTCTCTTTGCGTGACAGATAAACAGGCCAGCGACTGCCGGTTGTCGCACGGAACTTTGGATCTACCGCCGCGTCGGCAAGTCGCGCATTGGATCGCATCAGGGTCTGCCAACTGTCTTTGATGTACTTGCGGACCGACTGAAGCTGTGCGGGAGTGGCCTTCTCTGGTAAAGAGAGCGGACTGGCGAAAACCGCCGCCGACAGAATTAGCAAAGAGGTCGCTGCAATGCCTCGCTTGATATTTTTTGTTGCTCTCATCGGTTGTGCCCCTGATTGAACCATGATGGAGAATGAGATGTTCTTTTGGAATCAGCGCCAGCGCCGTCCTGGTACGACGGGCCATTCTATACCGGCGTCTGGTAAAAGGCACGAAGGATTGCTGCTGGGCGTACGTGGCGCAGTTAGGACAACCCAGACGGCTCAGCGCCGACCTGGAAGAGCGCAAGCAATCCCAATCATCCGTAGGCATATTCGAAAGGGGCGATGCCTACGATGTTTGCCAAGCTGGGAATCAGCCCATCTGCTTCAAGCACAGGCGCGAGAATTCGGGTTGAACTTGACTCAGATGTGATCGCAACGTAGTTGAGGGTAGGTTATTCCGGGATCGTTCTTAAACGGTGGGCTTAACGGTGCCGCATAGGTCCAATACATTGTGTGGGGACCGCTATTGCGCATATACTGCCAACTCGTACCGACATCATAAGAGATTTCCCATGAAGCAACCATTATCGATGCTTGTGGTTCTCTTTTTTCTGTTATCTGTTTCAGTTACCGTTGCGGCTCAGGACTTTGAGTCTTTGCTGGAGAAAGCCAAGAACACCGTGACCGCTAAGAGTCCGACCCTCGAGCTTGTAAGCAAGAGACAAGAACGGGAAAACGAGGTGGTTTACCAATGGAATTCTTCGGCGGGAGGTGTGAGGCTCCTTGTTTTCTTCGGAGCGTCTGAACAAGAGGCGACTGAGAAGATGAGATTCTCACTGAAGATTCTGTCTATGGGCTCCGGTGAGAGGGTATCGGACATTGGTGACGAGGCGTATCTAGCGAAAAACGACGTTACAGGTCGTGGGATCGTTCGCTTCAGGAAGTCAAACGTCTACATTGATTTAGGCGCGCCTTCGGTGTCCCTGGCGAAAGATCTGGCTAAGAGCCTCGCGAATCTCATAGAGGGCCAGTAGCGAAAACGGTGAACCGGAAGGACTGCGGGACAAAAAAGAATCCAAATTTCCCGTTCCGGTCACGCATTGGTGGACGACGAAGGCGCATGGATAGCTGCGCAGAGACACTGACTCTGTCAGAATATTCCCTT
>DATIBX010000473.1:0-8408 GCA_035457105.1 Pyrinomonadaceae bacterium | reverse complement strand
GCTAAAGCCGGTGGTGTCCGACAACAAAAACGAGGTGGCAGGAGGGGCTAGGTAGAAGTTGAAGAACCACGCGGCTAAAGCCGGTGGTGTCCGACAAACAGAAACGAGAGGTAGACATTTAGCAGAGCGAGAGTACTGGGGGCGGTCGCTGTCGCTTGAGAAGTCACAGATGCATAGGCTAATCTGCTTCGCATAAACCATGACAGCTTCAAATAGAATCGAAGGAAGACGATGATGAGCGGAAATTCTCTCAGCATTACCGACAATCGCACTGGTAAACAATACGAAGTAGCTATCGAAAATGGGACCATCAAAGCTATGGACCTACGGCAAATCAAGGTTGGCGATGACGACTTTGGTTTGATGACTTATGATCCTGCCTTCATGAATACGGCGTCCTGCAAGAGCCGAATTACGTTCATCGACGGTGACAAAGGGATCCTCGAATATCGTGGCTACCCAATCGATCAACTTGCTGAGAAGAGTACGTATCTCGAGGTTGCCTACCTCTTACTGAATGGTGAATTACCGAGCCACTCCGAGCTGGAAGCTTGGACCAAAAATATCACCTACCACACCTTCATCAACGAGAGCATCAAGAAAGTAATCGACGGATTTCATTACAACGCCCATCCGATGGGAATGTTTGAGGCGACTCTCGGCGCCTTATCGACCTTCTATCCAGACGCCAAAGACATCTTTAATGAGGAGTCTCGCTGGAAGCAGATCTATCGCCTGATCGCGAAGGTCCCCACGATTGCAGCTTTTGCGTTCCGACATCGCATTGGCATGCAGTACTCGTATCCTGACAACGACTTGAGTTATGAAGGAAATTTCCTGAACATGATGTTCAAGACGACGGAACTCAAGTACACACCAAACCCGGTGCTTGAACGTGCGTTGACCGTCCTTTATATCCTGCACGCCGACCATGAGCAGAACTGCAGCACGAACGCGATGCGCAGTATCGGCAGCGCCCACACAGATCCCTTTTCGGCCCTGGCTGGAGCTGCTGCCGCTCTTTATGGACCACTGCACGGCGGGGCGAACGAGATGGTTTTGCGTATGCTGAAAGAGATCGGCTCAGTCCAGAATGTGCCGGATTACATCAAGCGAGTGAAGGCGGGCGAATTCCGCTTAATGGGCTTTGGTCATCGCGTGTACAAGAACTATGACCCGCGGGCGCGAATCATCAAGCGGGTTGCGTATGAAGTATTCGAGGTCACTGGAAAAGATCCTTTGCTCGACATCGCGCTGGAACTCGAGCGAATTGCACTGGAAGATGATTACTTCGTGAAGCGCCGGCTGTATCCCAATGTCGACTTCTATTCCGGAATTATTTATCAGGCGATGCGTTTTCCAGTTGATATGTTTCCGGTGATGTTCGCGATTCCGCGCACTTCAGGCTGGTTGGCCCAATGGGTCGAGCTGTTACAGGATGAAGATCAGAAGATCGCGCGCCCTCGACAAATCTATCTCGGTGATCGCACCCGCGACTATGTGGCGATTGCCGATAGAGGCTAGAGTCCAAAGGTCAGGGACCTGCGCGAACAAAAAGCATTGGATAGTTGAGATTTGATATTTAAGAATTGCTATTTCGTTTACCCTTAAACCGAAGGCTCCCGTAAACGTACTAGTAATTCTCAAATGTCAAATCTCAACTATCCAATGCTTTCAACTTCAAAACCCTGAACGCTATTCCATCATTTTTGCGGCAATTTCCTTCAGTAGCTTAGCGCAGACAGTCCCAGTGACATGAAGAGGATCCATGCGTGGGTTGAACTCGACTATATCAGCTCCTACGACACTTCCTTTGAGTCTCTGAATCAAATCGATCGCCTGGCGCGTCGATAGACCACCCGGCTCGCGATGAGAGACACCGGGAGCAAAAGCCGGATCAAGCACATCCACATCAAAAGAGATATAAACCGGCGAATCAAATTCCAGCTGTAAGCCATCTCGAAGGTTGCGCATCTCGATAGTTTCAACATTGAACTTTCGCGCTTGCTCTTTCTGATGGGAATTGATGGTTCTCACTCCAACCTGAACAAGTCGCTTCGCCAGTTTGTTTTCCATGATGCGTGCGAACGGACTCGCGTGCGAATACTTGTTGCCCTGGAAACTATCGTAAAGGTCTGGATGTGCGTCGAAATGGAGAATGCTTAAATCGCGATACTTTCGCGCGAACGCACGCACAATCGGATAGGTAATCGAATGATCGCCACCCAGAGAAATTGGTTTCAGTCCATCATTCAGGAGCGTCACCATCGAGTTCTCGACTAGCGACAACATATCTGTTCCCGGAACTGCCTCTACGTCGCCCGCGTCAAAAAATATCGTATCGCCGGAGAGGTCGGTTCCTGACTCACTTGTCATGTTCCAGGCTTCGGAACGTAAAGCCGCTCTAATTTGCGGGGGAGCTTCGGAAGCTCCTTTCATGAATGAGGAGTTTTCGTCGTAGCGAAAACCAACCAATGCAAGATTGGCATTTTCGTGCTCAGGAGCTTTAGACATGTGTCGTCCTTAAAGGCAAAAAACAGAATGAAAGGAAAATTTTGAGGGCCCCTATGAAATTTGGTGCACCCGGCAGGGCTCGAACCTGCGACCTTCTGATTCGAAGTCAGACGCTCTATCCAACTGAGCTACGAGTGCACTGCGGTGAATATAAAGGCTTATGCTGGAATCGTAAAGCTGCGAGAGTCTGCGACAGCGGCAGGGAAGACTATTTGAGAATGATGAATTGATAAATGAGAATTACTGATTTTGTTGCTGCGGCCAGAGTAGCGAAATGGAAATTCTCAAATATCAAATCATAATTCTCAAATTATTGGTCATTGGCCATCGATCATTTGTCATTTCGATACTGCCAGTACAGTACCGCGAGCGCTGCGACCGGATGCCACACCCAACAAAGTGATCGTGAAAATCACATTGGGGATCGATGTGGCATCCGGTCGCTGCGCTCGGCGGTACTGTACTGCTAAGCTTGAGCCTCCGGAAGAAACCGACTTTTTGTGCAAAGCCAACTCGGACAAATTAGATAGATTTAACCCACGGCGAGAGTGAACCCTTTATTTTCCCTGGAAGTCCTTTCGGATCAACTTCACCAGATCAGCAATATCTTGTGCCTTTAGTTTGTCTTTAAACGACGGCATCTCTTCTTCGCCGTTAGTTATGGTCTCGGTCAGTCGCTGATCATCGTGCTTCATCGCGCGGTCCGATTTAAGTGAGGGAACCTTTATTTGCTTGTTGTTTACTTTGGCTGTTCCACCTTCAGCTTTCGGCCCGTGGCAGCCAGTGCAGTTCTTCTCGTAGTTGGTTCGAGCGGATGCCAGCTCGGGGTTGGGAGCGGTCGAATTTGCTCCGGCTGAGTTTGTGGCTGCCGGATCACTAGCCGCCGTGTTCGATGGCGCATTGTTATTACAGGCCAAAAAGGTTAGTGTCACTAAAGCGCATCCAATTCCGATCGCGATGAGTTTCATCAACATTCTCTCCGTGGTAGAGCCTCGATTTAAAAAGCCGTGGGAGTATAGCAATAGAAAATCCGCCGGGCACGTATGGCGATTTTCAAGGACTTAGCAAAGCGGATGACTTTTTAGAGCCTTCGCAACCAATAAGACGGAGCTCACGCGGGCTTTCTTCCTTTTTCTTGCGCGGTTGCAATCGGCATAGAGACTGGGCAGAATAACAAGGCATTCGCGGAAGTCATTCCAGGTCAGACAATCGTCCGAAATCCGAATTTTTTGAGGTAAATGAGATGGTTAGCGACAAGGAACAAGTCAATCCCAGAGGTTCTCTTCGCCTCGCCCCTACGTCCCAGGAGGTCGAAGAGCAAAAGGCTAAGCTTCCCCGACAATTTGTTAACTTTACGTTTTATCACGCCCGTCCGGATTGGCGTCTCCTTTCCGATACAGAGAAGCGGCACTGCAAGGACCAGTTCGTCAAAACTGTAGATGAGTTTCGCAGTTCGCTGTTAATGCATTGCTACTCGACGATTGGCCTCCGAACTAATGTCGATTTCATGATCTGGCGCATCGGATACGAACTGGAGCCGTTTCAAGAGATGACCGCTCGTCTCAATAAGACGGAAATGGCTAAATACATCGAGCCGAGTCAATCGTTCCTGTCGATGACAAAGCGGTCGATGTACATTGATAAAGACAATCCTGATCACGTGGAGGATCGCTTACACATCATTCCGGGCAAGTCTCAATATTTGTTTGTGTATCCGTTTGTCAAAACGCGGGAGTGGTATACACGTTCCGCTGAACAGCGGCAGGAGATGATGGACGAACACATCCGAATTGGCTCCAAGTATCGCTCAGTTAAACTGCATACCACCTATTCTTTCGGCCTTGACGACCAGGAGTTTGTCGTTGCGTTTGAGACTGATCATCCAGCTGACTTCCTCGATCTGGTCCAGGAGTTGAGAGAGACAAAAGCCAGTTCGTACACCTTGCGCGACACTCCGATGTTCACCTGCCGCCAGCGCACCCTACACGAGTGCCTGGACTCGCTTGGGTGAACGAGAAGAACACGAACGATAGGACATGTTGGACCTGTTGTTCCGCGATTCCCTAAATGCGGTTAGTCGCCTTCGTAACCTGTACAATCCTATTAATCGCAGGACATCAACTGGTTGGCCTCGGGCACCTGCCGTCATCACTATCTCCAAAACTTCGATCTAATTCGACGTCTCCTGCTCTTGCCGAATACCTGTGGTACGAAGCTGAGAATATGCGTGGCTTCACGACGGGCAAGCTTGGCGAACCAATCCTCAATCCCTCATACCTGGAATTGCCAAAAGAAAAATCACCTGGTTGGGGCATGAATGGACCAGGTGTTTCCGCCGAATGGACCCAGGGCGGCGAGAGTGAATGGAACTCAGCAGCCGCCAGCGCTAACGAAACCAATGCTTCGATCTATCAAGACCTGGAAGTCCCGCGTGCGGGCCAATACCGTTTTTGGATCCGATATGCTGATTGGGCCAACAAGAGCGAGAATTTCCAAGTCACCATATCGCAAAACGGCCAACAGGTCTTTCAGCATGAGTTCGGAGTAAAAGACATCATCGATCCTCACGATGAAGTGAGTATGTACTGGGGTTGGGCGTTTGCCTGGGACAGCACTGACACAACTCTGGTTAAAGGACCAGCACGAGTCTCGCTCGAGATTAAAAAGCCTGCCGCAGCCAGAAGACACATCGACTGTTTTGTTATCACAAACAATCTCGATTACGTACCGGTGGGACGGCAGAAGCCTGACTTTGCGGCAATGCGCTACTTGAGGGATTGGTCGGCTTCGCGCGTCCCTCTGAAGTCTTTCGTGCAAAATGATTCTCAGCGAGTCCCGGAAAGCTGGTTAAGACCTAAAGTTGCTAACCGGGATTTCCTAATGCCCTGGAACATCGCCAAGGAGTTTTGGACTCTCTACGACAAACCTGAAGCTGAAAGACCCCTTTATCCTTTCAACGCCGAAACGGCCGCGCAATTTGAAGAACGTTACAAGGGAGTGAAAGAGGTTCCGCTGTTTGACTCAAAACTCGTCGTGCCGGTGGTCTATCTCAACCAGGTGCCTGAGCTCTTCAAGGAACAGAGCGCCCTCGTTCGTTATTTGAGACTCACAAAAAGTCCGTTTGCCATTCTCATAAACTATGCAAGTGCCCGTATGAGCCCTGAAGAAGGCCAGGCCGTCTGGAATATGTTGCACGGAGAATTCAAGGACCAGTTTCTTGGTTGGATATCTGGCGAGAGTGTCGGATACGTCTGGGATTATGCGCCATCGGAGTTAAAGATTTCAGGTTCGATGTCGAGAAGCGAATTGCTTGAAGCGCATCGCGTCTTTTACACGAATGCGTTGGCAAGAAAATGGCAGCAGCTATTTCATGTGGACACCGGACCGATGTGGGACAAGTTGATACCCGCTCAATCGACTTCCAGTACTTCGTTCGCTCATCCCCTCTCTGAGTGGGGAGTCAGACTACTCGGTATGGAGACGGCGGCAGTAATGCCAATGACAGGAATGCGGATCGCCTTCACGCGCGGTGCGGCGCGTCAGTTCGGAGGCGCTTTTCTGTACTACCATGCTCCCAATTTCGGGGACACGGCGACCAGTTTTACCAAGGCCATGAGTTACGCTGGTCCAGATTATTTCTATCACACTCGCTACGGCGCAACGATGGGACCATCGCTCAGCTGGTACCGTAAGAGTTACTTCCTTTACTACATGTCAGGAGCGTCGGCTATCTACCTGGAACAGGGAAACGATCAGTTCTTCAAGCCTGGTCCAGGCGAACATCCCTTTCAGCTAAACCCGTTAGGTCGCATCACCAACGAATTCATGCAGTTTGCAGAAAAACACCCTGACCGCGGGACGCCATACACTCCGGTTGCGTTCCTGCTTGATCCCGCCCACGGTTTTGAGTTGACGGATTATCCGCAATGGCCGTTTGAAGTGTCGCAACTTGATAAGTCAGACCGCGCTCTGCGTGAACTTTTTGGCGTTGCATATTTTCCGGGCCCTGTTGTTGAGGGCGAACCTGCGATTGCCGATCGTCAACCATTTATCAGCGGCATCTTTGGGGACATATTTGATGTTCTCACGACCTCTGGCCCAAAGCCTCGGATCGAAAATGTTGTGAACTCTTATCGAGCCATCGTTGTTGGCGGCCGAATAGAGTGGAACCAGGAGTGGATCAATCTAATTCAGGATTATGTCCGCAAAGGCGGAACGGTTGTTATGAATTCGGCGCAAGTTCGCGGACTGCCTGAGTCGTTCTTGGGAGTTCACTTTACCAACAGCACTGGCGAAGCAGACTCCGCAAAGTGTCTTGCCGAAGAACCTGTCCAGGATTTGAAGGGTCAAGTATTTCGCTACGACAAGGTACGAGTCAAAGGGGCTTCCAATCTCGTAACAACTCCTGATGGTGATCCACTCGTAACAATCAATCGGGTTGGCAAAGGGAATGTTGTTTTGTTTGCCTTGCCTGATTTACTAGGCGTGGATGAACGGGTTACTCCTTTTGCTGCCCACGTGCTGTCACACATCTTCGCGAATGTTAGTCCGGTGAAAGTCGATGGCGATGTGGAACACTTGATCAATGCCACTGATGCTGGTTGGGTTGTTACTCTGATCAACAATAACGGAGTCTTCAAGGAACAGCAGGGAATGGCAAAAGTCGATCGGAGTGCGTATGTTGATATCTCGCTGAGCTTGAGTGATCAGAAGATCGTTAAGGCAAGCGATTGGGTCTCCAATGAGATTCTGAGTGTGACTCCCATGAACCAGGGTGTGTCGGTGCGATTGAGATTGGCGCCGGGTGGGATTGCTGTAGTCGAGCTGAGGACAAAGTAGAACAAAATATCCGTCCCATCCGTAACAACTGCCCTTTGCCGTCCTCCGTTTCAAGAATTCAGCCAACGGGATCGAGTCTTCATAATCTTGTCGCGAAAGGTGTCTGCCCATGACCTTGGTTTGGTTTACTCTGTGCAACCTTTCTGTTCTCTGAGCCTCTGTGGTGGGCAAAATGCTAAGTAGACCCTCACCACAAAGACACCGAGTCCACAAAGGTTACTCAGAGAAGGTTTTCGAACTGAAGTTATTTGCGATACACCTATCATCCTCAACAGCAATTCATAATCTTCGCGTCTCCGTGTGTTCACTGTGTCACTCGGGTTTAAAACTCTTGCCATTTTGAGGAGCGCTAAGAGGAACTTAAGTCGCAGAGTGACGCAGTGAACGGCAGAGAGACGCGGAGGCCGTCGTGACGCATTGAAACTTGGACCGTGATGATTTAATCTGGCAACTCGAACCAAAAATCATGCCTCCCAGTAGTTTGGTTAGCCAGTTGTCAGTTCAGTCCCCTGAAGCGACAGTTTTGACAAATATCGGGTTTACGTTGAAAAACGGAACTGAAGGGGATTAGTTAGGATGGGCCGGACGACGGTACACCAGCGCAACCTTACATGGTTGCCTTTTCTATTTTGTAAGCTTTTTATCTGTTGTTTAGCTTTTGTATCCATAGCGGAAGCGCAGATTCAACCGCGCGCTGATGCTACCAGTCGCACAACCTCGGTTCGAGGCGATACCTCACTGACAGGTAGTCCGCTTACTCAACCCCAGACACAACTTCCAGGTGCTGCCAGAATTACTCCAGGGCCAGCGCAACTCTCATTAAGTGCGGCCATCGATCTGGCTCTCGCCAACAATCTTGCGACATTGTTAGCGCAGGAGCAGAGACGAGAAGCTTCTGGGATCAGGCAGCAAGCGCGTTCCGGATTGCTTCCGAATATCGACGGTAATTCATATCAAGCCAGCATCACTGAGAATCTCGCAGCGCTCGGTTTTCAGCCCGGAACCTTTCCGGGATTCACCCAAACTTTTATTGGTCCCTTTAACAACTTTGATGC
>DATIBX010000472.1:0-5036 GCA_035457105.1 Pyrinomonadaceae bacterium | reverse complement strand
GTGTTGTAAGCGCATTGTAGTTTTTCTTCCAGTTGCTGCTGAGTGAGCGCCTCAAAAATCTTTAAGGTCTCTCCGTTTTTCGGATTTATTGTTGCAATTGCCATCTGTGTAGACTCCCCGGTTCGGTTTGCTATGGATTATACAGGTTTGGATCACTCTGCGGTTCTCTGCGAAAACTCTGCGTAACTCCGCGGTGATCTGCAAAAGGTTCAAGTTAACGCAGAGGGCCGCAGAGTTTCGCGCATAGAACGCAGAGACAAGCACAAACTCTCACAACTTTTGCAAAATCGTACCCAACAAGAGAAACTAATTTTCAATCATGGCAAAACAGGGAACACCTCGACTCGACAAGTTTGCAATTGCCGCCGCACTTCAGGAGATCGCAGCGCTCATGGAGTTAAAGGGCGGTCCGAATCGCTTCAAAGCTAAAGCCTATAACGCAGGCGCCCGCGCGATTCAAGGAGTGTCGAATCTCGATCAGTTGGTTGCCGAAGATCGACTAACCTCAGTACCACGCATCGGTAGTGCTCTCGCTTCCCAGATAAAACAACTCTACTTAACAGGTGAATCATCGGTACTTAATGGTCTAAGAGAGGAATTTCCGGCGGGCATCGTGGAACTATCAACCGTACCGGGCCTCAGTCTAAGCAAGATCAAAACACTTCACGATGAACTGGGGATCAGCTCGATTGCACAACTTGAGGCGGCCGCTGACGCCGGAGAATTGCGCAATGTGAAGGGATTCGGAGCCAAGACAGAAGAGCGTTTGCTTGGGCTCATCAGGAACAAATCTGAGAAGCCTAGTCCGCGACTTCATCTCCATCACGCCATCAATGTCGCAAATAATACAATCGAGTTTTTGAAGTCCAACAAAAGTGTAATTGCGGTGAGCATCGCTGGTTCGCTACGCCGATGGGTCGAGACTGTCGGCACAATTGACCTGGTGGTGAACACCAAAAATTCCTCCGCAGTGCTAAAACATCTCCTGCGATACCCGCTGATTGCTTCGTCGGAGCCACTCGATCAGGATAGCGTTGCCTTGCAGCTCGTAGATGGCGCTCGAGTAGTAGTCACTTTTGCGTCGCCTGATACCTACGCTCTCGCGCTCTTGGTAAAAACAGGTTCAGACCAACATCTTCAACGTCTTCAAGAAATTGCTGCGGCTAAAAAAGTAACGCTCGGCCTCATAAACGGGCGCACTAAACGAGTAGTCGATGATGAAGTAAAGATTTATGCGCAGCTAAAGATGCAGTTTGTTCCTCCGGAGTTGCGCGAGAACGAGGGCGAAGTCGAAGCAGCGTTGGCCGGGAAGCTACCGGAAGATTTACTGACGCTGGGCGACATCAGGGGCATGGTCCATTGTCACACTACTTACTCGGATGGAAGGAATAGCCTGGAAGAGATGGTGCTGGCTGCGGAGGCGATGGGAATGGAGTACATCACCATCACGGACCACTCGCCGACTGCATTCTATGCGAATGGTCTAAATGTCGATCGACTCGAGCGGCAGTGGGAAGAGATTGATGAGGTTCAGGAGCGCGTCAAAATAAAGATCTTGCGTGGTACGGAATCGGATATTGTCGCCAGCGGTGCTCTGGATTATCCGAATCGAATCCTCGAGAAGTTTGACGTCATAGTTGCCAGCATTCATTCGCGTTACAAAATGGATAAGGCAAAGATGACTGAGCGGATTGTTACCGCAATGCGTCAGCCTGTCTTCAAGGTCTGGGGACACGCTCTCGGACGCCTGCTTGAGCGACGACCTCCTTTTGAATGTGATGTCGAGCGGATCCTTGATGTCATTGCGGAATCGAAGGCGGCGGTCGAGATCAATGGGGATCCATATCGCCTGGATCTTGAGCCACGATGGGTTCGCGAAGCGCGCAAACGAAAGATCAAGTTTGTTATTTCAGTTGATGCTCATTCGACGGGTGCCTTGTTCAACTTACAGTACGGAGTGAGGATGGCCCGTCGCGGCTGGGTGCGTCGCAGTGAAGTACTCAACACCCTGCCTCCCAAATCCTTCGCAAAAAGTGTCCGCCCGTTGTAGAGGCGGCACTCCGTGGCCGCCCCCTCCTCTTCCGACCGTCGCGCATTATGGGTATTAACTACGACTCGCTAAAAACAATGATATTGCCGTTGAGATCTTTGATCTCGAATTCCCAGGCGCCGTAGGGTTGTTGACGCAAGGGTTTCACCACAGGAACGTTATCGCGAACTGATTCCCAGAACTTTTTGACTCCGTTAGTGCGAATGTATGCGTCCCACACACCATCACCGCGACGGTAGTAGAGATCAGGCTTCTGGTAATTCTCAACGCGCTGCAACATGATTTCGATGTTATCTCGGACCATAATGGCAAACACGTAAGGTTCAGTTTCAGGAAACGCATTACCCCGAAACCCCAGGTTCAGTTGATACCAACTGATCGTGGCACCTACGTCCGATACAGGAAAGCAAGGCGCAATTGCACCAAATGTTGGTGGATCATTCTGCATCTGTTTCCCCACCTTCTGGGCCATAGAAGACGACCCACAGCGTTAGATCTTCTGTAAAGTTCTCGAATCGGTGTTCAACGCCGGCGGCGGCAAACAAGACATCCGACGGGGAAAACTTTTGCCTGGATGTGCCGCAGATATATTCTCCACTGCCGGTCACTACAAAATAGAGCTCGTCACGGGTGTGCGGTTTTTGTGGATCAGTTCCGCGGGGTGCATAAATTTCGACTAGCAAGCTTCCATGTTTGAAGATAGTGGCAAAGCGCTCACCGTTTGGACCAGGCAAGTGCGTCAATGCGTCGGCAAGAGTGCTTCTATTGCAGGGATGGTTTGACTTCATGAATTGGATCTTATGGAGTAATTTTGAATTGATATTTGAGAATTCTTATGTAAATAGCGTCAGGCAGCTCGAAAACCCGCATCAACTTAATAATTATCAAATGTCAATTCATCATTGAGACTTTCTCAGGCCCGGCCTGCTACTTCTGCTGTCTGCGTATTTACTCGAATCAATTCGCCTTCTTTGATGAACAGGGGTACCCGAACAACGAGACCAGTTTCAACCGTAGCTTGTTTGGTCGCGCCGCCTGCAGCCGTATCACCGCGTTGGCCCAGTTCGGTCCTCACTACTTGTAGCTCCACAAACTGAGGTAGTTGCAAAGAAACAGCATGTCCGTTGAACTTCAACACTTGCACTGAAAGACCTTCCTTCAAAAAGTTTCGATCGTCGCCAATTTCTTCCGCCGAGAATGCGAACTGCTCGAAACTCTTTTCGTCCATAAAGTGCGAGCCTTCCGCATCACTATATAGATAAGACGCTGGAACAAGTTCGACGTCCGGTTCCTCAAATTTTTCGCTCGAGCGAAAATTCTTCTCGAGCACCGCGCTCGTGAGCAGATGGCGCAGTTTTGTACGCACCATCGTAGCCGCGCCGCGGGCTGTAGGTGAGGCAAAAAAGACCTCGAGCACGACGTAGGGCTGACCTTCGATTCCTATCAGCATTTTTCGTTTAAGTTCGTTGGCTCCAATCAATGCCATTCAAATGACTCCTAAGCTGGCTTGTATCCGAGAGAAATGAAGGCGGCATTCTAGCTGACCAGGGAAGGTCTCGCCACTTTCAGCAGCATGGTAGTTGAAACAAGAGCCGACTGTTAAACTCATTACATGACGAGAATAGTTTCCTTCTTACCATCGGCGACAGAAATTGCCTATGCGCTGGGGCTCGGTGATCAGCTGATCGGTATTACTCATGAATGCGATTACCCTCCCGAAGTGAAAGGAAAACCGGTTGTCGTGCGAAACGTACTTCCGATTGAGAGCATGAGCCAAGCGGAAATTGATCGGGCTGTTTCCGACCGCATGAGTCAGGGGTTAAGTCTCTATCAGATCGACGAGCAACTGCTGCGACAGCTTTCGCCCGAACTAATTCTTACGCAAAATCTTTGTCAGGTCTGCGCACCTTCCGGAAATGAAGTGTCCCAGGTTTTAAAAGCGTTGCCTGAGACGCCCGAGATCCTTTGGCTTACACCTCAGTCAATTGAAGGAATTTTTCAAAACATTCGAGACCTCGGAGTCGCGACGAGTAAAGCAGACGAAGCAGAGGCCTTGATTACTGCGTGCCGTGTGCGGCTTGAAAAGCTCTCGTCCTTCACTTCGAACGTGACTGAACGTCCAAGAGTATTTTGCATGGAGTGGTTGGACCCGGTCTACGCGAGTGGGCACTGGGTACCCGAACTTGTGAAGATTGCCGGGGGCATCGACAAATTGGGTAGTGAGAAGGGCGAATCAGTCCGCATTTCGTGGGAACAAATTGAAGAGTGGCAGCCCGAAGTGTTGGTGATAATGCCATGTGGGTTCAATTTGCAGCAGACGATGAAGCAGGTGTGGGACGTCTTTGGACCATATTCAAAGTCACGAAACCCCAAATTTTTCGATTTGCCGGCAGTCAAAAATAATCGAGTTTATGCCGTAGACGCGAATTCCTTCTTCGCACGACCGGGCCCACGTGTGGTTGAAGGAGCAGAGCTACTAAGTCACATAATTCATCCTGACCTGTTTCAGGATTCGGTGCAGTTTGCAGACTTCTTTAGACCGGTCGACGTTGATTTTTTGCGTGGCTCGTTCCTGGAGAACCGAGACTACTATCTTGAAAATGGCGCGATGGTTTTTACTGCTAATTATTTAAGCAGGCGCGGCTATTGTTGCGGCAGCGGTTGTCGACATTGTCCGTATTAGAATTGATAGAATCTCTCCTAATCTCTAACGCGGCATCCGCTGACGCGTGAATGCTTCTAATTAAAGGATGACATCACTAATGCGTAGATCTATTCGTAGCGCCTCCAGAATCCTGACTGTTATTGTGCTGATATTGCCCATCGTTATAAGCACGATGCCCTCTCAAGCAATTACAACTAATATTATGATGCCTTCAATCCCTTCAGATTCCGACGAAACGAAGGCGGTAAACCGGCTCGCCTCTAAATGGCAAGGTCCTTATGGCGGAGTCCCACCCTTTGATCAGGTTCAGGTTGCGCTCTT
>DATIBX010000471.1:0-4125 GCA_035457105.1 Pyrinomonadaceae bacterium | reverse complement strand
CGAGAGAACGAGGTTCTTCGGCAGTTGAAACTCAGCACCAATAATGTGTTCATCCTGGTAACCAAGTTTCGTGCCGGGAGCAATGGCGCTCAGATCTGAGGCAGAAACTGTGATTGCGTTCGTAAGACCACCTGCTTCGTCAGTTCCACTTAACAAGTGAGCAGCATCGACAACTGGTATAGGCGCCCCATTTGCATCGAGCGTGACGATTCTTTGTCCGGCTGCATTTGTCGTAAACGCCGGCGCAAAGCGTGCTCCGGTGAAATCGAGCTCTTGCGAAAGTGAACGCTCAGCTGCGTCAAGCGGCAGGAATTCGAAGAAACGACCATAATTGTAGAAGAACTTCATATTGCCGTTTCCGGTCGGATCTACAGTTACGCCAAGTCGTGGCGCCCATTGATCTGTAAACGAGTAGCCATATCTGCTACCACCAGTTGAGGCCACCGGGCTACCTATGACTCGCTCCTGTTCCATACGCAAACCAAGCAAGGCAGTAACGTACTTATTGATACGCCATGTATCTTGGACGTAGCCTGCGTTGTACATTCCTTTCGTGTCGAAGTCTGGTGGGCCAAACTCGCCACGATATACTTGCAACGAAATGGGAACAAGAGTCCCTCGCACATTAAAGAGAGGACAAAGCGTGCACGTTGCGGCTTGAGAACGTGCTCGCCACTGCACGTTGAATAACTGACCGACAGCAAAGTCGGGAATGCCGAGGTCGGCGCCCGGAGTTCCAATAGCATTCTCCGAGGGGATGGCAAAACGTGGTCCACTTCGCTCTCGGCTACCAGAATAAAGTGCACGCTGGTAGGTATAGCCAAGACCCACTGTGTGTTGACCAAGCTTGTTCCACACTTTTTGTGTGTTGACATCCCACTTCCAGTTTGTTGTTTCAGTCGGTTCGAAGAATCCGTGACCGGCTGCAAAGTAGTTACCGCGGATCGGATCGATTGGTAAGCGAATCGCAATTTGGTTGATGTCCGCGAAACCTGTTTCGTCAAACGTACTGCGTCCCTGGCTGAACGATGAGTTCAAGGTCCAGGTCGGTGTCAGCGAACCATTGTAACGGAGCGACCAGTTACGAGTACCGTAATCTAGCACGCTGTCCGCAGTGGTATTGTCGACGTTAAGAAATGCAAACGAAGACAAATTTGTTTTCGTGGGATCGCCGAAGATCGAGAATGTCAGTTGATGATTGGCGTTGACCACATAGTCCAGTTTCGCGGCATAGTTGTAAGTGCGATAACGTCGCGCAAACTCGCCGCGCTGATTGAAGAGTCCTGAATCTACCACCGCGCCGTTTCCGGCTGCGATGTCGCTCTCATTCGCGGCAACTCCGGCAACCACTTCACGTCGTACGGTGGGGTTGAAGGAACCGAAGAAGAAAAGACGATCTTTGAGACCAGGCACATAACCACCAAAGTCTGCTCCGACGTCGTAGTTTTCCTCGTGCAAAAGTTTGCCTTGCTTGTTGACCCTGGTGTCGTCAGCCTGGCGTCGCGTGGCTTCAAAAGCGCTGGGGCGCGCAAAGCCATAGATGGCGCCGTGATAACTGTTACTACCAGACTGTGTGATGATGTTGATAATGCCGCCTTCTGATTGACCGTACTGCGGCTCGAAGCCTCCAGTCTTGACTTGCACCTCTTTGATAAATGATGTGTTGATACCAGTTCCCAGTGCTCCATAAACGCGTGAGAAGGTACCGATTCCACCAAAAGCGGAGTTGGTGATGTTCACACCGTCAGCAACATAGAGGTTGTCGAGTCCGGAACCGCCGGCGATCGAGGGATTATCGCGACCTCCATTAATACTGTCGCCTGCTCCAGGTGAAAGGTAGAAGAGACTCGATACCTGTCGCTGGACAGGAACGTTCTGAAAGAGTTGATCGTTGAGATTCTGCCCGGTCGCAGTGCTCTGCTGATCGATACCGCCGACGTCAGCTGTGACGTCAACCGTCGCAGTCACTTCGCCTGGTTCGAGCTTAAGATTCAGTGTTGACTCACGGCCGACATTTACGGTGACGTTGTTAGCAAGAGCACTCTTGAAGCCTGTTTGCTCAACCTTCACCGAGTAAGTGCCGGGCGTCAGGTTGTCAATGCGGAAGATTCCACTGTCGTTTGTGGATTCAGTCCGCTCTCCGGTTCCACCTGTGACGACGATTCGAGCACCCGGGACTGCAGCCCCAGTCGAATCAGTTATCACTCCTCCTATGGAACCTTTCGTCTGTACGTCTTGAGCTCTAACGACCGAAATCGTCAGACCAAGACATACAAGCAACAATAAGCTTAGTTGTCTCATTGTTTGTATTCGTCCTTTCAAGCGTTGTTGTTTCTTGTGTATATCTGCCCCCACACGATCCAGGGAGACAACATCGCGAAGGTCTAAACGTGACGAGGCTGTTTCAGAGCAACGGCTTTGTTAAAACCGCTCAGAAAAAATGAACGGTGAGTACGACCATCTGTGCATCGTTTTTCTCAACTCTTGGATAGGCAATGAGGGTGCCAACTTGGACCGATCCATTTACATGAATGATAGGTCTTACGAAGTTGAAGTTTGCGCTCGAAAGTCCTGAGTGTGATCCAAATCTATCGATCAACTGTTGACCGAGAAAATCCAAGGAGTCATCGGTTTCCAAATTCGTAAAGATTCACAGAGTTGTGCCTGCAAAAGTTTGCTCGAAATACAAAACTTCGCATGCTGTTGCGTTGTTGAGTGACGCTACGCACCGGAGGTGCGCGATAAGGTAGCCAGGGGTGAAGCGAAGCGAAACCCCTGGAAGGCCCGGCAATTTAGCGGAGCTCTGAAAGAGCGACAGAATCCCCTGTGCTCTCAAACTCTGACGCCCTTCAGGGCTTCGACTCGCTGAGCTACTAACCAGGGGTTCCGCTTCGCTGCACCCCTGGCTACCCTCTTTT
Source organism: Pyrinomonadaceae bacterium (assembly GCA_035457105.1). Classification (GTDB taxonomy): domain Bacteria; phylum Acidobacteriota; class Blastocatellia; order Pyrinomonadales; family Pyrinomonadaceae; genus PSRF01. The sequence continues at coordinate 1,207 of DATIBX010000471.1, read as the reverse complement.
CGCGGCTTTCGCGCTGCGGATTCTGAGCACGACCAGTTCATCAAATTAAAAAAGCCGGGTGGAATTACTTCCATCCGGCTATTCCACGAAACTACCGAATCAACATTTCCTCCTAGGGTTTAGCAGCTCTAGCGACAGGAGTCGTAGGCGTTGTGCTCGAGTTGTCGAAACGCGAAGTGTCGGCAACCCTTAGGTTGTTCTGAACGTGACTTACTCCGGAAACGTTTTCCGCCACGTCCTCGGCCAACCGCTTTGCACGACGATTGTCAACGCTACCACTCAAAGTGGCCTCACCATCTTTGACAGACACATCGATGTTTGAAGCATCCAGATATGCGTGGTCCGTGAGCCTGTCGTTTATGTCTTCACGAATTCGCTCATCAGACCTTCGATAGCTCTTTGGCCCTCGTCCACGATGTTGTCCTTGTTGGACCTCATCATAACGCCGGCGTCGTTCTGCCTCTTCATCACCAAACCACGACGCTACTTCATCACTTGCTCGGTCCCACCACCCGCGCTCGCGATCTCGGTAGTCCCGGAAGTTGCCCCCACGATTGAACTCGTCATTCCGGCCATAATCAGGTGGCCGATTGGTCCCTTCGTAGTTGCGACTCTGCGACGAGGAATTACTGCCATAACCACGTTCTGAGGCTGGCGCGTAATTACGGTAATCATAATTCGGACGATAGTTGCCGGCCCGATAGTTAGAGCCACGACCGTAGTTAGAATTTCTATCGTAATCACCTCGGTCATAGCTTGAGTAATTACTCATGTAGTCGGAGCGACTATCGTAGTCTGTTAATCGTCCGGCCCTACGGCTCGAGTCATAGTCGCGGTTTGAACTCGTACCATATCGATTACGGTATGTAGAGTTGTCGCCGCTGTAGCCATAGCCCGAACGGTCTTCCCAGTTTCTGTCACGCTCGTACGTACCTGAGTATCCCACGCCCTGGTGTCTTCCTTCGGGATCTCGCGAGTAACCGCCTCTCTCACTTTCCCAAACATCATCACGATCGTAATAATTAGCCATTTAATCCCTCCTTGAATGTCACTGCTAATGTACGACTTCTCGTTATGAAAACGAGATGTAAATGAACTCTAGCGAGATCCGTTCCAGACAGCGCACGTTCTTCGCCGTCACAGCGAGCGGCTTGGCAAAAGCAGTCGAGTCTAGCTAAGCCGCGAACCACGACTACCATACCGCAAG